>CAZKIN010000625.1:0-1502 GCA_964552515.1 uncultured Phycisphaeraceae bacterium | reverse complement strand
AGAAACTGGGCGTATCCGAGCACCGCCGGTCCGACGCGCTCACCGTTCACTTCGACGAACAAGTAGGCGATGACGTTATCCAACAGCGAATTGATTTGGACCGCCGACAAGCCCAGGATCATCGGTCCCATGAGTGTAATAACCCGGCGTAATTGTGGATCGCGAAACGAGCCGCCAAAGATCGGCCAGAAATTCACCACCCGCAGCGCATAGGCAGTCGCCACAACCTGACCAATGCCAGACAGTAAAATGGCATAGCAGACGGCGCGCATCAGCTCCTGATCGCGCCAACCGAAGATCCCGGCGCCGATCCACGCGCCGGCGACAATGGCGATGTTCAAGAAGGTCGGCGATGCGGCCGGCACTGCGAAGTGGCCACGGACGTTCAGCACCCCGCTCGCTACCGCGACCAGGCAAATAAAGACCATGTACGGGACCATGATCGTCGTCAGCGATAACGCGAGATCTTCGTGGTGCTGCTGCCAGAGAAACAGTATCGCTTCCAGGAGCAACATGAGTGCCACAAGTACGCAGGCCATGGCGGCGAGGACCGTGCCGACGAAACGGCGCGACGCCACTTCGCCGTGCGCCTTGAGGCTGTCGGTCAGCACCGGAACCATGGCCGCTGACAGCGCCCCTTCACCAAAGAGCCGCCGGGTGAGATTGGGAATCATGAAGGCGATGCGAAACGCGGAGAGCAGTTCGGAGGTGCTGAAATAATGGGCAAATACCCGCTCCCGGATGAGTCCGAGAATGCGCGACGCCAGCGTGAAAACGGCGATGAGTCGGGCGGAACCGACCAGCTTTCCGGAGCTGCGCGACGACGGTTGGGAGTCGATTGACCCATGGCCGGATATCGGTGACGTCGAACTCATTGTTCTAGCATCGTGTATGCGGGCCGCGCGGCTTGACAAACTCCAATTTGGCGACACTATGGCGGCTTGGATTGGTCCGAAGCCCCTAACGCGGAGGTCTTGCGCAATGGCCCATATCGTCGCCGAACCGTGCATCAATTGTAAGTACACGGACTGCGTCGCTGTTTGCCCGGTGGATTGCTTCCATGAGGGCGTGAATTTTCTGGCGATTGATCCGGAAACGTGCATCGATTGCGGACTTTGCCCGCCGGAATGTCCGACCAGCGCGATCTTCGCCGAGGAGGATCTTCCCGAGAAATGGAAGGCCTACGTGGCGATCAATGCGAAATACGGCAAGGAGTGGCCGGTGATCGACTCGCAAAAAGAACCGCTGCCGGGCGCCGATGAGGCCGCAAAGGTTGAAAGCAAGACGGCGCAATTGAATCCGACGCCGTTCGGCGGATAACCGATAATTCGTTCGATGTAACGAAGGCACGGGCGGTGCTTGACTCCGCAAGCGATCTTCGTTATCACACTGTGCTCGCTTTGGGCTTGGCTCGAAAGCGAATGGGGACGTAGCTCAATTGGTTAGAGTACCGGACTGTCGATCCGGTGGTTGCGGGTTCGAATCCCGTCGTCCTCGGTTTC
>CAZKIN010000624.1:0-1526 GCA_964552515.1 uncultured Phycisphaeraceae bacterium | reverse complement strand
GGCGCGCGACTTCGACGAGGGCGAGAGCGGCCGGGTGCTTGCTGAGTTGTTCCGTGGAAGCGGCCACGTGCAGCAGATCGGCACCATCGACTCCGGGTGCGGGCTTTAGCTGGGTCACGGATAGTTCACCGGTGGTGAGCGTGCCGGTCTTGTCGAAAATAACGGCAGTCAACGTGCGGGCAAATTCCAACTGCACGACGTTCTTGATGAGGATGCCCAGGCGTGCAGCGCAACTCAACGCGGCAACCATGGCCGTCGGCGTGGCGAGCACCAAGGCGCACGGGCAGGCGATGATGAGCATGGTGATCGCCTTGTGGACGCCGACCTGCTTGTCTTCCGAAAAGAACCAGACAATGGCGGCGAGCATGCAGACGGTGGGCGTATACCAGCCCGCGTACTTGTCGATGAGGCGCATCAAGGGAATGCGGGTTTTCTCGGCGTCGAGGATCAAGTTCTGTACGCGCCCCAGGGTGGTGTCGCGTCCGGCCTTGGTCACGCGAATTTCGAGCGCGCCGGTAAGGTTGCTAGTACCGCTGAAGACTTCATCGTTAACCGTTTTGTCGACCGGCAACGACTCACCAGTGATGTTGGCCTGATTGACGGTGCTCTGTCCGTTCATCACTTCGCCGTCGGCGGGAATATTATCGCCGGGACGGACGCGGATGAGATCGCCTTTGGTGAGCTTGGCCGCATCGATCACTTCCTCGGAGCCATCGGGACGGAGGCGGTGCGCCTTGTCCGGGGTCAGGCGGAGCAGCGATTCGATGGAGGCACGGGCACCGAGTGCGGTGCGAGTCTCAATCAAATTAGAAATAATCATGAAGAAGGCGATGATGCCGGCCTCCTGGTATTCACCCAGGGCGATCGCAGCCAGGACCGCGAGTGCGACGAGTTCGTCCATGTGCATGTGGCCGTGCGAGAGGCACTTTAGGGCGTGCCAGACCAGCGGGGTGCCAAGCATGAGGGCACCGACCAATGCGAGGATGTCGGCGTAGGGGTTGTGGATGGTTCCGTCGGGGCCGGGGGTGAGGTCCATCTGGAAGAGGGCACGGGCGACCGTGGGATTGGTAATGACGAAAGACGCAATGACCAACAGGCCGCCGAGCAGGGTACCGATGAGCAAGGTGCTCGCCTTCAGCGTTTCGGCTTCGATTTCCTTGAGGTGCGCGTGTGCCATGCGAAAATGATCCTGCTTGAGTTAAGAGGTGGGTTCGGAGAACCCCCCCTGCCAATCCGAGTTTCCCGACCGATCGAGCGGTTTATACCCCATTTCGGGCGGCAAGGCGCGTGAAATTGGGCAACCCCGCGGCTGGCCTCCCGAGCGGTACGGAGTTTCCTACGTTGAAAACGGGCGGAGGGTTCGGACTTGGCCCCAGTTTGGAACATGTCAAACAAGCCCGGCTGAAGCCGGCTGGCAAGAAGAATGCAGCAGTGGCCAGCGTCCAACCAGCTGAAGCTGGTGGCAAACACGGGTCGGCTGAAGCCGACCGGTGCAGAGGTGCGTGTCAACGATCGCCCGCGTTTGA
>CAZKIN010000623.1:0-1531 GCA_964552515.1 uncultured Phycisphaeraceae bacterium | reverse complement strand
GAAGGATGGCAAGCATACCTCCAAAGGCCGCCGCGAATTCCCCAGGATCAAGCGAAGCAAACCCGACATGACCGCTCCAGATAGCATCGAGTAGCCGGTGCAGTCGTGCCAACGTCACACCCGCATCCGCATTCGAAGGAAAGCTCAGTCGAAAACGGCGGCGGGCACGCGCGGCCTTGCGCTCCACGTGCATGTCCTCCAACAATCCCGTGCAGAGCTGCGCGGTCGGGATATCGTAACTGTCCCAGGCGTGCAACTCTCGAAACCCACAGCGTTCAAACATCGCGGGGTAATAAGGCGGGTTTCGCGGTTCCAGAAAAAAGGGACTTTGTTGGAACCCTGAGGTCATGAAGCGATGCGGTCGGTGTGCGCCGCCGGCCATCGGCCCCCAAACCTCGGAGGCCCCTTGCGCGCAGAGCCAACGGCATGCCGCTTCAATCAGTGCCAACGCAGCGTCATTGTAGTCCACGCACTCGAAGTATCCGATCTGCCCGATGGGCCGTCCGTCCGCGCCAAGGAGCTGCGGATTCATGAAAGCCCCGATTCGCCCGACGGATTCTCCTTCAACAACGCACAAAAAAAGAGCCTGCCTTATACTCGAGGTATGCTTTTCCTGTTCAGCCAGCTCGCTCAGCAGGGGCTGCGTCAATGGCGGAATCCAAGCTGGGTCATTGGCATGAACTCGGCGCGCTACCGCAATGAACTCATTCAACCGCTCAGTCTTGATATGAACGACATTCATGTTACCCACCCGGTATCGACCTGTTCCGTGCGCAGGCCGCATGTTACCATATGCAATGGAGAACGAATGGTTTGCTCCCCAGAGTAATTCCGCATCTTAATCGGACCGACGCATGGATGAAGACGGGAGTCCGCAAGGCATGAACCCATCAAACGCTGCGCGATACATGGATCGTGCCAATTTTCTGACTCTATGTGGAGCCGTAGCCGGACTGGGATGCGCCCTGTCCGCGGTCACCGGGCGTATTTCGGCGGCGGTTCTGCTGCTCATGCTGTCCGGCCTTTGCGATCTCTTTGACGGTTTCCTGGCACGCCGAATGACTCGCGATGCCGAGCAGAAATCGTTCGGTGCGCGGCTCGATTCACTGTCGGATGTATGCTCGTTTGGTTTCGCCCCGGCGATCCTGTTGTTTTCCGCCGGAATGCGCACACTGCCGGAATCAATTATCCTGACCGCCTTTCTGGTGTCTGTAATCTGGCGGTTGGCCATTTTTGACAGCCGGCCTCCTGAACCGGAACAAACATCGCGCCGGCATTTCACCGGACTGCCATGCACTTACGTAGCGCTGGTCCTCCCGGTGATTTTTGCCAGCGCCGCAATCGCACCGCATTTGATGTCACCGCCGCGGCTGCGCTTTTCGCTGGTTGTGGCCGCGGTTGGTTTGGCGCTGGCGATGTCATGCAAATGGCGCGTGCCGAAACCAGGCGGCAAATGGTATGGCATTTTCATGCTGCTCGCCTTGATTATCGCGGGAGCACTTCTATTCGGTAGGCCATTGAAAGCGCAACT
>CAZKIN010000622.1:0-1531 GCA_964552515.1 uncultured Phycisphaeraceae bacterium | reverse complement strand
GAAGGATGGCAAGCATACCTCCAAAGGCCGCCGCGAATTCCCCAGGATCAAGCGACGCATACCCGACATGACCGCTCCAGATCGCATCGAGTAGTCGGTGCAGTCGTGCCAACGTCACACCCGCATCCGCACTGGACGGAAAACTCAACCGAAAACGACGGCGGGCACGCGCGGCCTTGTGCTCCACGTGCATGTTCTCCAGCAAACCCGTGCAGAGCTGCGCGGCCGGGATATCGTAACTGTCCCAGGCGTGCAGCTGTCGAAACCCACATCGTTCAAACATCGCGGGGTAATAAGGCGGATTTCGCGGCTCCAGAAGAAAGGGACTTTGCTGGAACCCTGAGGTCATGAAGCGGTGCGGTCGGTGTGCGCCGCCGGCCATCGGGCCCCAAACCTCGGAGGCCCCCTGCGCGCTGAGCCAACGGCATGCCGTTTCAATCAGTGCCAACGCAGCGTCATTGTCCTCCACGCACTCGAAGTATCCGATCTGCCCGACAGGCCGTCCGTCCGCGCCAAAGAGGCGCGGATTCATGAAAGCCCCGATCCGCCCGACGCACTCTCCTCCAACAACGCAGAGGAAGAGCGCCTGTCTTATTCTCGAAGTATGCGTTTCCTGTTCAGACAGTTCGCTCAGCAGGGGCTGCGTCAATGGCGGAATCCAAGCTGGGTCATTGGCATGAACTCGGCGCGCTACCGCAATGAACTCATTCAACCGCTCAGTCTTGATATGAACGACATTCATGTTACCCACCCGGTATCGACCTGTTCCGTGCGCAGGCCGCATGTTACCATATGCAATGGAGAACGAATGGTTTGCTCCCCAGAGTAATTCCGCATCTTAATCGGACCGACGCATGGATGAAGACGGGAGTCCGCAAGGCATGAACCCATCAAACGCTGCGCGATACATGGATCGTGCCAATTTTCTGACTCTATGTGGAGCCGTAGCCGGACTGGGATGCGCCCTGTCCGCGGTCACCGGGCGTATTTCGGCGGCGGTTCTGCTGCTCATGCTGTCCGGCCTTTGCGATCTCTTTGACGGTTTCCTGGCACGCCGAATGACTCGCGATGCCGAGCAGAAATCGTTCGGTGCGCGGCTCGATTCACTGTCGGATGTATGCTCGTTTGGTTTCGCCCCGGCGATCCTGTTGTTTTCCGCCGGAATGCGCACACTGCCGGAATCAATCATCCTGGCCGCCTTTCTGGTGTCTGTGATCTGGCGGTTGGCCATTTTTGACAGCCGGCCTCCTGAACTGGAACAAACATCGCGCCGGCATTTCACCGGACTGCCATGCACCTACGTCGCGCTGGTCCTCCCGGTGATCTTTGCCAGCGCCGCATTCGCACCGCATTGGATGTCACCGCCGCGGCTGCGCTTTTCGCTGGTTGTGTCCGCGGTTGGTTTGGCGCTGGCGATGTCAAGTAAGTGGCACGTGCCGAAACCGGGCGGCAAATGGTACGGCATTTTCATCGTCATCGCCTTGATTATCGCGGGAGCACTTCTATTCGGTAGGCCATTGAAAGCGCAACT
>CAZKIN010000621.1:0-1531 GCA_964552515.1 uncultured Phycisphaeraceae bacterium | reverse complement strand
CCACCACCGCCAGCGCCACCGTTAGATAGCCAAACGCCACCCGGGCGCAGCGCGGAGTGGAGAGACTGACCGGGGTCACTGGCGGCGCGGCGAACGGTCCTGAATTCGGCTGGGCAAGGTCCGATAACCAGATAGTCGACTCGACAGAGGGCGAGAGGAAAGGGTCGCGCGGTTGCCGTCTGGGGAGAGAGGAAGCGATCAGGGTGACATGGAGAGGTGAGTGACGGAAGAATGGCACCACTTCCGGCGCCGCGTACTGATCAGGGTGTCAGTGTCGTGGCACAATGAGCGCCACACAAGTCGCGGGTGCATGACGGCTGAGCGCTCAGTAGTTCAGGTTCGCGCCGAAGTCGGGAACGCGGCCGGTTTCGATGTCCTTAATCCATCCATCGAGTTTTCCGACATCGTGTTTCCAGAATTTGCGGCAGGCATTGAGATAGGCAATAACTTTTTCCTTGCGGCCGGCTTCCACGAGTTTTTTGGCGAGGGTCATATTGGGGCCGAAGGAGTCGAGCTGCGGGGAACCGGTGGTTTCGCCCGCACGGAGCAGAAAATCTTCCGCCGCATCCAAGTCGCCTTGTTGCAGAGCGACCTGGCCGAGGATGACGTTGCCGTTATGCACCAGGTTGCCTTGCGCCCAGCGGTCGGTCACGTCCGCACGTTTGAGGATTTCGTTGCCAAATTCCTCCGCTTTGGCGAACTGTCCTGCGGTGAGCGCCGCCTTGGCCGCACTCATGAGCATCAGGTCGCGCTGGATACCGGAAGATTTTTTAAGTCCCGCCTCGTAGGTTTCCAATGCGAGTTGGGCGCGCTCGGGGTCGGGCGGGCGCGTGGAGCGTACGGACAATGAATAGAGGTGGCCGAGCTTCGCGGCCCATTCGGCATTGTCGGGTTCGAGTTTGCGGCCTTCCTTCAAGTACTCTTCCGCCTTGTCCGGATCATGCAGCAGCAGGTACGCGGCGGCGTGCGCCAGCAGTGTGGTGTTCGCCGGTTCGCGCTCCACGTGGGCGATCCACGCCTTCTTGCCATCGACATAGGCTTCCGGTTCCCTGTGCGGCTGGAGGTAAGCGTTGGGAGTTCCGCAGATGGGAGCGAGCGGACGGTTGCGGATGATCCACAGCACCTGCTCCGCGTTAGCCGCGCTCGCCTTTTTGTCGGCGTATCTTTCCCTGGAATAATAACCAATGAGCTTGATTCGCGTGTCCAAATCGTCGGGCGCGGTCTGCAGCGCCGACTCCCACTGCTGCGCCTGGTCGGCAGTGGCCGCGCGACCTTCGGTGATGAGGTTGTGGTCATGCAGGACTGGCGGAGCGTCGCCCACGGCGATGCACAGGAGGGAAATGGCAATTCCCGGCATGGATTGGATCAACATGAACTCGCCTCCGTCGCAGTGACAGGGATAGAACCATCGACATGATAATGCGAGATGGGAAGAAGTAGAAATTAGCGGCAGTTGCGGTGGGTGAAGCGGTCAGAGGAAGCGAATAAAATCGGTCGGTTTTGACCATAACTAGTCGGCGCGGGGGTCGTC
>CAZKIN010000620.1:0-1535 GCA_964552515.1 uncultured Phycisphaeraceae bacterium | reverse complement strand
CGCGGACATCCTGCGGTATTACTACCACGATGCGCGGGTACTCCGGGCTTATTAGGCAATCGTGCGAAACGCGCAGGCACGGGTCCGGACCGATGGATGATTACTTGCGGCGCAGCATGTCCATGAGTGTCAGTACAGAGACACCGGTGAGGACGACGATGGCGAGCAGCAAACCTGGCATTTGATCCTTCCTTCTTCCACGAACGTATTATAGCATTTTGACGACTGTCCGGTTGCAAAAGTTACGCGCTTTTTTCGCGGTGGCTGGTTATGACCGGTTCGTCAATTCACTTCGCTATCCGGGGAGACCTCCGGGTGGAAATCGGACGCGCCGCCGGAAAGGAAACCACACGGTTCCTCTGGAAGAAGTTGGCGGCGGGATGCGCCGACCTTTCACCAGAAACCGTAGCGGGCATTCTTGGAAAGCTGGCAAATTCCACGGCATGCGAATCCGGGCCTGTGAATTGTTGAAGAAGTTATTGGTTTGTGGTGATCCGGTAGAATTTCGAGACGATGTGACGGAGCGGTGCTGGTCCGAGAATATGGCCGTGCACGATCGCCATTGCCGGTAATCGAATGGTCAGTTGCAATTCCCACGCAGGCGCTGCCATTGGTGACTGGGTAATGAACGATTGAGCAACCGTGCGACCG
Organism: uncultured Phycisphaeraceae bacterium; assembly: GCA_964552515.1. Lineage (GTDB taxonomy): Bacteria > Planctomycetota > Phycisphaerae > UBA1845 > UBA1845 > JACQXM01. The sequence goes on along the minus strand of CAZKIN010000620.1, from coordinate 884 downwards.
AATCGGCGGCGGCGACGAGCTTGGGGATGCTCAGTCCGGTTTGAATGCCCATGCGTTCGAGCATGTAGACGAGGTCTTCGGTGGCGAGATTTCCGGATGCGCCGGGGGCATATGGGCAGCCGCCGAGTCCGCCGGTGGAAGCGTCGAAGGTGGTGATGCCCATGTCGAGCCCGGCGGAAGCGTTGGCAAGGGCGGTCCCATAAGTGTCATGTAAGTGTAACGCGAGGCTTCGAGCGGGGATTTCTTTGAGCAATCGGTTGAGCACGCGGCGGATATCCGTGGGAGCGGCCGCGCCGATGGTGTCGCTGATGGCCACTTCGTCGACGCCCATGTCGAGCAGCTGTTTCGTGACGGCGTGGACTTTTTCTTCCGACACGTCGCCCTCGAACGGACAGACGAAACAGGTGGAAATGTAACCGCGCACGGTCATTCCGGCGGATTTGGCGGATTGTACGATCGGCCGAAAGACAGTGAGCGATTCGGCGATGGTCATGCGGATGTTCTTGTGGGTAAAGGATTCCGAAGCGGCGGTGAAGACGGCGATGCGCTGTACGCCGGCGGCGATGGCGCGCTCGAGGCCCTTCTGGTTCGGGACAAGTGTCGATAGCGTGACACCGGGCAGGGGGGGCAGCGCGGTAAGCAGGTCCGCGGCGTCGGCGAGCTGCGGGATGGCGGAAGGGTGGACGAAGGACGTTGCTTCGATATGGCGGCATCCGGCGTCAGCCAGTGCCCGGATGAACTCGACTTTCGCGGCGGTGGGAATCGCGACCGACTCGTTTTGCAGTCCGTCGCGCGGACCTACTTCGACAATGGTGACACGATCTGGCACCTGGCTCATGCCTCGTCCGTCTCCAGCCGAATGAGCAGGGCGCCGATCTCGACCA
>CAZKIN010000619.1:0-1537 GCA_964552515.1 uncultured Phycisphaeraceae bacterium | reverse complement strand
GCCGCCTGCACCTTGGGGCCCATTGAACCGGCCGGGAACTGACCGTCCTTCATCCACCCTTCCGCCTCGGCCACGGTCATCGAATCGATCGCGCGTTCATTAGGCTTGCCAAAGTTCAGTCGCACGCGATCGACGGCCGTCAGAATCATGAGCGCATCAGCGTTCAGTTCGGCCGCGAGCAGCGCGCTCGCCAGGTCCTTATCAATCACCGCGCGAATGCCGTGCAAATCTCCGTTCGTTTCGCGGACCACCGGAATGCCGCCCCCGCCGCAGGTCACCAGAATTTCATTGGCCGCGATCGCCCGGCGGATGTGTTCGATCTCCATGATCTGCCGGGGGCTCGGTGACGCCACCACCCGCCGAAACTTGCCCGGCTTGATCTCCTTCACCGACCACTCGCCGCTGGCCATGTATCGCTGCGCGTCTTCCGCCGGAATCTCCCGCCCCACCGGCTTGGTCGGATTCTGAAACGCCGGATCAGCCGGATCGACCAGCACATTGGTGATGATGGTGACCACCTGGCGCGCGTCGCCGCGATGGTGCAGTTCATTGGTCAGCGTCTGGGAAATCATGAAGCCCATGCCGCCCTGCACGTGCGCGGCCGCCACCTCCATGGCCAGCGGATAGATCACCCCCGCCGCCGCTTCGTTCCGCAGCATGAAGTTGCCGATCTGCGGACCGTTGCCGTGGGTGAGCACCAGTTGATGACCGGCCACGATGAGATCGGCGAGCGGCTGTGACGCCTCGCGCGAATGCGCGAACTGCTGGTCCACATTGCCCTCTTCGGTTTCACGGGAGATGGCATTGCCGCCGAGTGCGACGACGATGAGCGATGTACGTTGCATAGTGAAAGCAGATTCCCTGTCCGAACCGGACGAAGATTCATCGGTTGCGGCGAGAATCCCCCTTTAATCGGCCAGTGCGGAACAACCACTCCCCCAAAAATGCCGCGGGAGGGCCGGTTTGGCCCACCGCGCAAAGTTCCGGTGACCGACACCTGTTTCAAATCGCAGCCGCTTGGGATGGTCCGCTGAAGCGTACCCTACACCAGGTGTACCAAGATCGCCTTCTGCGCGTGCATGCGGTTTTCGGCCTGATCGAAAATCGCCGAGTTCGGCGTGCGCGAGGTGTCGAAGTCGATCTCGTCGCCATAGTGCGCGGGCAGGCAGTGCAGGATGACCGCGTCCTTGTCGGCGATTTTCATGGTGTTGCCGTCGATGCGGTAGTCCTTGAAGATTTTCTTGCGCGCCTCCGCCTCCGCTTCCTGGCCCATGGAAGCCCAGACATCAGTGTACAGCACATCCGCGCCAGCGGCGGACTTGAGGTCGGGCGTGATGGTGATTTTCGAGCCGTGCGCTTTGCCGGTTTCGGTGGCGAGCCTGGTCACTTTTTCCTGCGGTTCGTAACCTTTGGGACAGATGACGGTCATGTGCATGCCCACGCGGGCCGCGCCGAGCATCAGCGAATGGGCGACGTTGTTGCCATCTCCGATGTAACAGGCCTTGATGCCCTTGAGGGTGCCCTTGCGTTCGATGAT
>CAZKIN010000618.1:0-1538 GCA_964552515.1 uncultured Phycisphaeraceae bacterium | reverse complement strand
ACGTCACACCGCGCGAACGTGCGATGCGCAACATAAGTGGCATGATGGCGAGGAAACCCGCCGCGATCAGGCAAACCAGGTAGGCCTTATGTTTCGGCTCTTCCAGCCAGCGCGGTCGATACAAGCGAAACACCTGGTCACCGAGCAGCGCATGTAGCACGAATGCGGTCGCCCGTGCCATGGGACCGCGATTCCAGTTGAAGGTGGACGCCGTGGCATAGTCCGCACCAGCGCGCAAGTAATAGGCATCGGCAACTCCCCCATCAGCTGAACCTAACTGCAGTTCCGCGACGCGCGTTGGAACAATCGCCCGATCATCGCGCAGGTCCCGCAGATCATGGTACCCCCCGCCCGATTTCGGAAACCACAGGTCAAACGCCGGATCGAGCACCATGTATGATCCCGGCGCAAGCTCCGCTTCGACAATCGTGTGCGCCGGCGCGCCACTTGCGGCATCAAAGCAGAGCACCGGCGAAGCGCGCAGGTCCACGGCAGTCAGCAGCGCCACCAGCAATCGTGACTTGTCGGCACAGTCACCTCCACTGGCCGCCACCTGCAGCGCCGTCGCCCGCCAGTGGGATGGTCCGAACGAACCGGGGTTGCGGCTGGTCGCGCCATTATGATGTACGAACCGCATGAGTGCCAACGCCTTGTCATTCGGCTTAACTTCATGACGGGTGACCGACCGGGCCAGAGTCTTCAGCGCCGCTTCGTCGATGGCCGCGGACCACCAGCAGAACCCGGCACCCGCCACGCACACGGTCAGCGCAGCGGCCCACGTGAGTCGCCCCACCGCCCACCAACGCGAAAATTGCCCGCCCTTTGCATCCATCTATGTTCCTATCGGACGACCGCACGGCCCGCCAGATCACCTGGCCCGCATCGCGACCAACAAACCCCGACCCGTTCAATGCTCCCGGGCAAAGGACCGATATTCCCTGAGGAGAATCCCTCTGCTGAAGCTATGGTCCGATTTTCGATCGCCGGAGTCTTACTGGTGACGTCGCTACCTTCATCCCCGGCCTTCCCAGCCAACGTCCTGCCGGCCAGGCCGCACCGGACTGCGCTCGGCTCCGCCATCCTGTTCCACGCGGCCCGATGGGCACTGCGTCGCCAGCCGGGCACCGACCCCGACATTACGCCCACCCTTTCCTCTTCCGCGTATCGCGACTGGCGGCGCGCGGAACTGTCTTCCCAGTTGCATTCCCATTTCGACGCTGCGCAACTCGCCGGGCGGGACGTCCTGGACTTCGGATGCGGCACTGGCGAACTTTCCTTCCTGCTCGCGGATCATCGGCCGCACAGTGTCACCGGCGTCGACCTGTCATCCGCCGCCATTCGCAAGGCGGAGGCCAGTTGTGCATCGACCGACGAGACTCCGACGCCCGCGCCGCGATTCGTCCACGCGGAATCAGCGGAGCACCTTCCGGTTTCCGACCAGAGTGTCGATCTGATCTGCTGTTTCGATGTGCTTGAGCATGTTCCGAACCTGCCTGCGACGCTGCGGGAATGGCGGCGCGTGCTGCGGCCGGGCGGAC
>CAZKIN010000617.1:0-1548 GCA_964552515.1 uncultured Phycisphaeraceae bacterium | reverse complement strand
CGCTCGGTCAGTGTTTCAGTTCCCGAAGGCACGCCGCTCCATCACCAACTGACGCGTGTGGAGGAGGCCAAGTTCGCATTGGAAGAGAAGAAGGCGGACGGCATGCATACGTTTCGATGGTCGGCGACGAACGTGGCCGGTCAGCCCGACGAACCGCAGGCGCTTCCCTGGGTGGTGCGATCTGCCGGACTTAAGTTTACGACGTGTGCGAACCCGACGGCGTGGGCGGCGACGCTGCTGTCGGCCGTGGATCGTGCCGCGGAAGCGAACTCGAACGTCGAGGCATTTGCGCGGGCAGCGTTGGAGAAAGAAAACGTGCCGGTGGAGCAGGTGCGCAAGATCGCGGTGAAACTGCGTGAGACGTTCAATGTTGTGGAATCACCGAAGGCTCTGCGGCGATTGACGTGCCGGGATGCGCAGGAGGTTTTGCAGTCCAATTATGGAAATGAACTTGAGGCCGGAGCGCTATTGCTTGCGGCGCTGCGCGCCCATGGAAGCAAGGCGATGGCATTGGTGGCGGTGAAACCGGACGAATGGACGGCAAGTGATGAGATTGCGCCGGCGCTGGCTTCGTTTGACGGGGTGGCGGTGCAGGTAACGCTGCCCAAGGAGACCCTCTATTTCCATCCGCGACACGGAGAAATCAAGAAACCCGGCAGCTGGGGGCGGCGATCATTGCTGAGTGTAAGCGACGGTCGTTTGGAAACTGAGTATGTGGCGACACGAGGGGAGAAGTCCGGCAGCAACATGGAGGTGACGGGCAAACTGGCGCTCGCCAAGGATGGGACGGCGCGTGGGGAATTGCGGTTAGTGGCCAGCGGCGCCTACTTTGATCCCGCCAAGCTGCAGACCAGCGATGAGCAGAAGGCCTGGGCGGCCGGTGTGGCAGGCCAGATTTTCAGCGGTGTCGAAGTCAGCACGGTTACGATCGGAACCTTGTCGGATGATCAATTGCACATGACGGTGCAAGTTGCGTGGGCGGGGTCGCTTCCGAAAGCCGATGACAGGGTTGTGGTGCGGTTTGGCGATGGACCATCTCTGCCGCCGGGCGTCGCATTACCGCTGGAACGATCGGAGCGCGCGGGCGATGTACGCGTGGGCTCACGCCTGAGCGAGTTCGTTGATGTGACCCTGGAGATTCCGACCGAATTCAAGAAGGTGACGCCGCCGATGACCTTCGAACCGGTTGGTGGTACGTGGGGCAGCGCGGCGCAGCGTGCGCAGCTGCAGGATGGGAGCTTGCGCATCACCCGCAGCATCACCATTGAGAAATCGACACTTTCGGCCAGCGAGTTCCTCGCGCTGCGGGAGGCGGTGAATACGCTTCGTGCTACTCGATATCTGACGATGTCGGTAGCGCCGTGAGCGAGGTTCGATCAAGGGCGGCTGAAGCCGGCTGGCGCGGAGTTGATCGAATGGGGGCGCTCCGGGAAGGGATTCCCGGGTGGAGTGGTGCGAGAAAGGATTCTCGCACGAGCTGAAAAAAACAAGGCGACATGACGATTTGCGGAGGCAAATGAATCCGAATATCCGCGCAGGCTAAAGCCT
>CAZKIN010000616.1:0-1564 GCA_964552515.1 uncultured Phycisphaeraceae bacterium | reverse complement strand
GCGACGGTCCACGTCCTGGGGGAAATCAGCAATTTCAAGCGCCATTCCAGCGGGCACTTGTACCTGACGCTCAAGGACGCGGGCAGCGAACTGTCGTGCGTGATGTGGAAGAGCGACGCGGCGAAACTCAAGTTCGCACCGGCGGATGGGTTGGAAGTAATTGCCACAGGGACGGTGGAAGTCTTCGAGCGCGCCGGTCGGTATCAACTCTACATTCGCAAGATCGAGCCGCGCGGCGTTGGGGCGCTGGAACTGGCCTTTCGCCAATTGTGCGAAAAGCTGGCCAGGGAAGGACTGTTCGATCCGGCGCGGAAGAGGCCGCTGCCGGAGTTTCCGCGGCGCATTGCGCTGGTCACGAGTCCGACGGGCGCGGCGGTTGGTGACATGCTGCGGACCATCGCGCGGCGCTATCCGTGCGTTGATGTTTTGCTATTTCCAGTGCGTGTGCAGGGCGATGGTGCAGCGGGAGAGATTGCGCGGGCGATTGGAAAGTTGAATGAACAAGCGACTGCGCTGGGCGGAATTGACGTGTTGATTGTGGGGCGCGGCGGCGGGTCGATCGAGGATCTGTGGGCGTTCAACGAGGAGGTGGTCGCGCGGGCGATTGCCACAAGCGCGATTCCAACCATCAGCGCGGTGGGTCACGAGGTGGACGTGACCGTGGCGGACCTGGTTGCCGACGTGCGGGCGGCCACTCCCACGGCGGCGGCGGAGATTGCGGTTCCGCTGCGTGCCGATATCCTCGAGAGTGTCGCCCAATTGGCAGTGCGCATGCAGCGCATGGTAACGGGGCAATGGGGCCTGCTGTCGGCGCGCTTGCACGGGCTGGAGCAGCGCGGGGAGTTTCGTGATCCGCTTAGTCTGCTGCGCCGGCGCGGACAACTGGTGGATGAGCTGGACTCGCGCATGCAGCGTCACCTGGTGGAACGACTGCGTAAGTTGCGCCGCCAACTGGACGTTCTTGAGCCGATGATGCAGCGAATCGCGCCGCATGCGGTGCTGCTGCGGACGCTGGTCCGCCTCCGCGATGCGGAACTGCGCCTGGCGGCGGCGTCACCGCTGGCGCTGGCGGCACGGTTGCGGCAACACATTGAGCATGTGGAAAGTGACGTGAAACTGGCACTTCGACACCGGTTGACACTGGCGGCCAACGCGATCGCGCATCAGGAAGATCGCCTTGCCGCCCTTAGTTACAAGAGCGTGCTGGGCCGGGGATTCGCAATCACCCGTACCGCGAAGGGCCGCGCGGTGGTACGATCAATATCAGAACTTCGCGACGGACAGCGCGTCGTCACGGAAGTCGCGGACGGGACGTTTGAATCAGAGGTCGTGAATCTCCGACAGTTGGAACTTTTTGGAACATGCGATGGCCAAGAAACCGACATTTGAAGAAGCGCTCAAGCAGTTGGAAACGATCGCCGAGCAGATCGAACGCGGGCAGATCGGGCTGGAGGAGTCGATCGTCAAGTACGAACAGGGCATGACGCTGGTCAAGCAGTGCCGCGAAATTCTCGCCAAGGCGGAGCTGCGTATTCAGCAGGTGCAGGAACGCGGGGATGGGACG
>CAZKIN010000615.1:0-1570 GCA_964552515.1 uncultured Phycisphaeraceae bacterium | reverse complement strand
AGCGAAAGCTCCAGCGGCGCGTGCGCGTAAACGATGATGCCCAGCAAATCCCCGCCGCGCTTCTCGCGCAGCACGAAAACCTTGTCCACAAAGCCGAGTTCATCGCTGCACCGATAATGCATGGCCGCAAAATGTTCGTAGTCGCGCTTCGTGCCGCGCTCGATCTGCAATTTGCGGCGAAAAGAGAGCGGCGCGCCGCGCGCGTGCGGTGCCTGTCGAATGTCCGCATCCCGATCCACACCATTCATGTGCATCACCAGGTCGGGCTGCAAATCGGAAGTGACATCATCCTGACTCGTCGCGAGAATCAGCAGCAACTTGCGCCGCGTGGCCAGCTTGCGCAGGTTGAACGCAATGGCGCGGGCCAGTCGGCGATGCAGATTGGCCGCGAATTCGTCGCAAATCAGCGGCGCGGATTCGTTATTCGTTTCAACCTGCGCGACGGCGACGGCCAGTTGCGCGCGGAACCGTTCACCATCGGAAAATTCAGCGGCTCTTCGCAGCCACAGACGCGGCTCGCCGATTCCACACGCGGTGAGCAGACGCGCGGCCTGCGCCAGATCGCCGGCCGGCGCGACTTGGTCGATCAGCGCGACGTCCGGTTGAAGTTTGATTTGCTCGACGCGCCGCGCCGCGGGAGAGCGTTTGGTGAGGTGCGCGAGCACCGATGATTTTCCACTGCCGCTGGGTCCGGTGATCAGGACGATGCCGGACGCGGGAAGATCGGGCATGGTGTCTCTTATAAGACACTTTTGCGAAATTTGCTCCATTCCAAATTGCGCCAGAATGGCGGCCACGCGCGGGGAGCGCGGCACCGGATGCAGGTCGATTGGCGCACAAAGTGCGGAAATGGCAGGCTTTTCCGACGCGGCGGACGGAGCGTTGATGGTGACTGCTACGGTACACTCTCGGCGCGACGGCCGATTGCTTTTCGCGCGCCGCGGGCACTCCGGAGAGTGCCGCTTATCCGGCACTGCGTGGCCTGCGGCACCGCAGCCACCGCCCTTGCGGCGTTTGATGCTGCCCTTCGGTGCAACCAAAGCCGAGGCCCGGCCGGGAGATTTCCCCCCGACCGACCCCGCACTCCTTCCCCCCAAGGCTCTCCCCTCGTGAATCATGGCTTTCCCCCCAAGGCCTGATTGTTCGGCGTCCGCCACCCCTGACGGCATCCAAACATTACCCTAATATAGCTCCCAGATATTGTTTGTCAATAATTATCTCGTGTATTTTTCAAACAGCTGTAAGCTATGGATTGGCAATGGTTTACGAATGGCTGGTTTCGCGGCGGACACGGTAGAAACGCGTTTCGTGGAGGGATTTCACCACAGAGTCACTGAGTACACAGAGGCTGAAGAATGACGGCGAGGCGGCGTTTCTTCGGTGGCATGGCCAAGCGCAGCGCAACATGGCGATTGACTCACGGCAGCCTAAGTGCCAAATAATAGTCAGTGATCGTCCATCTTTTTGACTCAGCGCAGCGCCGCCATGCTGTTTATGGCACCGTGGCACGTTTGTCTCCGGTCGTAAGATATGCACGTCGATGCCGGTGAACGTCCTGCCATGTTCCGAC
>CAZKIN010000614.1:0-1612 GCA_964552515.1 uncultured Phycisphaeraceae bacterium | reverse complement strand
ACATTACGGACATGCAGCGCCGCTTCGAGGACGCCCTCAAGACCAAGGTACGCATCCAGGAAGGCAAGCGCAAAGGCTCGGGCCGGCTCATCATCGAATACTTCTCGCTGGATGATTTCGACCGCATCGCGGAACGCATGGGCGTAAGTCTGGATCGGTAGGGCGAGATTCTCTCTGATGCCAGCGCTCGCACGGCCCGAGAATGTTGTCATTTTGAGGACACTTCGCATGAACGCGCCGGATGTGGTAATGGAAGATGATGTCATCCTCGCTGAGGAAGCCCCGCAGCAAGTGCGTGTGGCGGAGGGGATCGGTCCGCAGGGCGAATGGGTCGCGTGGGCGGGCGGAAACCGCAAGACGGTGCGGATTATCGCCGTCGATGACCACATGTTCTACGCGAGAGCGGTTCCGTTTGATAAAGCGGTCGCGCTGATGAAGGAGCTGCGCGATGGCAATCCGCCGAATGTCGTGCTGGCCAAGGGGCGGAAGATTCCGATCGACCGAATGACGGTCATCACCATCGATGAGCGCAGCGGAGGCATATTGATCGTGCACATGGTGGGAGTTACCGCGACACGATGGTGCCACAATGGGTTCTCGGTTGCCGCATGCCGGGATTTGATCGACGAAATGGCCCGACGGCTGCCGGATGCCACAAGGTGGCACAAAGCCTACTCGCGATGGCGGGCCGCGTTGATGCCGGCAACCGGAGTGTTCTTCTTCAGCCTGCTCGCCGTTGGTCTCTGGGCGATCGCGGCGGGACGTCTCGATTCCGACAGCAAGTCAGGGCGATCGCGCGACGAGTGGCTGGTAAATTTTCTCAAAGCCATTGGCCCGATGTGGTCCGCACTCCTCGGAGCAGCGGTAGTAGCAATATATGCCGTCTGGCTGGTGCGCAGCGTGCGCAACCCGCCGATACGCAGCGGCCTGAAATCGAAGGTCAAACTCTGGGGGAAGGGCAAAAAACAACCCACTGCCTGAGTGCCACCACATGGCACTTCCGGATGGTTGACCTTTCGAACCTGGGCCGCGCGGACTACTACGACGCGTGGACAATCTGACCGGCCTTCCAGCGCTCTCCGCATTCCGGGCAGGTGCCCAGGGCGTGGCCTTCCAAGCTATAGGAACACTTGGGACACCGGGCCTGTGCGCTGCTTTCCTGCGGTCCCAGAATCCAGACAAACCAGCATCCACAGGCGAACGCGGTGAACGCCACCGCCTGAACGACGAAGGCCAGCGCGAGCGTTGCGTCCGCGTCTGGGTACCCACGCGGCGGGCCTTGCGCAAATCGAATAGACCCGAATGCTCCCGCCCACGAGATCAATCCACATGCAGCGAAGAATAGGGCGGCTATAACCAATGCACGTCGGGTTCGTTTGGACATGTTTGCGATCCTTTGCAGAAACGTGAAGTTGATCCGCAGATCATAGGACCCCAGGAGCATGATTCTCTACTGATTTTCATTTCCCGTGCCAGATCACGTTTCAGAATGACCGCCACGCAATGTTACCACCCGATCGCCGCCTTGACGATTTGACGAACTGCGCACGCACATTCTATAATTCGTTATATGGCGAAATGAGGAACTATGCCCATGCGTGAATTCATGGCC
>CAZKIN010000613.1:0-1630 GCA_964552515.1 uncultured Phycisphaeraceae bacterium | reverse complement strand
TTGGCCAAGGGGAAGGGAATCCCTGAACTGCGGGTGCGAGAAGGGATTCGCGCACGAGCCTTTGACCAATCTGCTATGCAAATTTCTGAATGTGCTCGATGGCTTTGGGGATCACCTGATGGATGGCGTCATTCAGAGAGCAGGAGAGGATCGCACCGGAGGCCTGGGAGTGGCCGCCGCCGCCGAACTGGGCGGCGAGGTCGGTGACGGTCACGTTGCCGCTGCTGCGGAAATTGATGCGGGTTTTGCCCTGATTGCCCTCGGTAAACAGCATGGCGAGGCGTACGCCGTCGAGCGAGCGGGGTACGTTGATCTGGTCGTCGATGTCGGCGGCGGTGCAACCGGCATTTTTGATTTCGTCGAAGCCGGCGGAGCTGTAGGCGATGCGGCCTTCGGCAGCTGTCTTGGTGTTGTCATAAATGATGCGGAGGAGTTCGAATTCGCTTTTGGACTGGCTGCGGCCGAGGCGCTCGCAGAGGTCACCCACGTCCGCACCGAACTGCACCAGATCGGCAGCGGCGCGAAGGCACGACGGCGTGGTGGACGGCAGCGAGAAGCCGAGGGTGTCGGTCTGGATGCCGGCGTAAAGCAGTGACGCGGTGGTGGCATCGATGCGGCCGCCCAAGGCGACGATGAGGCGGTAGATGAGTTCGCAGGCGCTGCTGGCGGTGGGCACGATCCACTGGACATCGCCGAAGCGGGTGTTGGTTTCGTGATGGTCGATGTTGACGATGGGACGGCCCGCCGACCAGTCGGTGTCCTTCAGCAACTTGCCGACGCAGCAGCGATCCTTCTTGGCGGTGTCCATGACGACAAAGCCGTCGGCGCTTTTAAAGTCGTCGGGAGTGGCCACGCGGACCTTGGCCATCGTAAAAAGGAAGGTGAGGCGCTGCGAGAGGACGCTGTCGGGAAGGGAGACGCAGGCTTTGACACCGCGATCGGTGAGCACGCGGGCCAAGGAGAAGATACAGCCGAGGGCGTCAGCGTCAGGGACGACATGCGCGATGAGCACGGGCGAGCGGAACTCGCGCACGGCGGCGATGATGTCGTGCGGTACAGTTTCGGCGGTGGCACGATGGTCGGTCATGACAGCGTTCATGGAATCCCCGAATAGCGATTGAATGCGTGGGCGTATTGGACCACGCGCTTTGTGCCACGAAAATGGCACCAGCGACCATACGCCGCCCACGAGGGGCGACGCTACGTTGCATTCGACTCCCCCACCACTAATGCGATGGGCCGCCCGTCCGGCAAAAGGTGGGTGCAAAGCACCCACCCTACCAGCCCTTTACTTCTGGCCCTTCATCGAATCGATGAGGATGTCCGCGATTTCCGGTCGCGTGAACTCTTCCGGCGGACGTTCGCCCTTGAGCAGCATCTCACGAACCTTGGTGCCGGAGAGCGACACCTGATCGCCTTCGATGGTCGGGAAGGTCTTGTTGCTGACCATCGCGCCGGCCTTCTTCGACCAGAAGCTGTTTTCAAACTTCATCGCTTCGATGAGCAGGCCGCCATCGGGCAACGTGTCGAACATCTTCTGCGCGTCATACGTGCCATAGTAATTGCCCACGCCGGCATGATCGCGCCCGATGATGAAATGGCTGCAGCCGTAATTCTGACGCAGGATCGC
>CAZKIN010000612.1:0-1631 GCA_964552515.1 uncultured Phycisphaeraceae bacterium | reverse complement strand
GAAAGAGATAAAATCCGCCCTCCGGATCATGTACCTGTGCACCGGCCGTTCGCAACTCTCCCACGCAGCGCTGCCCCAGCGCAGCCAGAATCCGCCGCGCGTTGGCCAGGTACTTTTCCATCACCGCGCCGCCCATGAACGCCGTCACCCCCGCATGTTGAATCGGCGCACTCACCGACGTATAGGTTTCGCTCGCCACGCAGGCCATCGCGTCGAGCAGCCATTGTAAATCCGGCGGAAACGCAAAAGTTCCCAGCCGCCAGCCGCCAGCGCCGCACCACTTCGACAGCCCCGCGCTGACGATCGTGCGCTCCGGGTAGAAACGGGCGATCGAATAGTGTCCTCCGCCGAAGTGCAGCCGACCATAAATCTCATCCGACAACACGATCAATTCATACCGCCGCGCAACGTCCGCAATGTCCTGCAATTCTGCCTTGGAATAAGTCAACCCGGTCGGGTTCATCGGATAATTGAGTACCAGCAGCCGTGGCCGCGTGTCGTCTCCCGTTTGTGCCAGACACTGATCCAGCGACTTGCCGGAAATCTTCCAGCGGTCCTCCGCCGTCGTATGCAGCAGGCTGATCCGCCGACCGAGAATCCGCGCCTGCGGTTGATAAGAAACCCAGCTCGGCGTCGGCAGAATGATCTCTCCGTAATAGACCAGCTGCAGAATGAACATCAGCTCCTTCGAACCGGGGCCGACCAGTATCCGATCCGGATGTGTCTCCAGTTGGTCATAACGGCGATGATAATCCGCCACCGCCTCACGCAGCGCGGGGAGTCCCAGCACCGGAAGATAATCCTTCTCACCGGCGGCCAGGCGCAGCGCTTCCACCACCGGCCCGGGAACAGGAAACGGAGATTGACCCAGGCCAAAATCGTGAACCGTCCTGCCCGCGCGGCGCAGCTGGCGCACTTTTTCCTTGATCGACACGGTGGCCGATTGCTTCAGCCCGCGCACGTTCAGATTCAAGCTGACATGCCGACCGCGCGCAAGCTGTTCCGCCGCGAAAGATGATCCGTCTTCCATCGCATCCAATTCCCGGGACATCCCACCTGATCGGCATCATGCCCACGCAGGGCCAATTCACCAAGGCGCCGGCATGGCCCTCAATCCGGACCCTCATCCACCAAATACGGATGCGTCTCCGCGAAGCGCTCCGCTTCGCTATTCTCCGCCGGAATGAGCTGGTCCAGCCAATACGCTTCATCGTTGCGTTTGTAAATCATGAACCGACCACGGTTGGCCGCTTCCTTTGCCCGATGATACCGCAGGTAGATGTGCCGGTCGTCCACCGCGAGGATTTCGATTTTTCCCGTTTCGTGCGACATCACATAGCGCGCCCGCCGCGCCAGTCCCGACCCGATGCGCAGGGCTTCGCGGAAAATGTTCCACCCGCGCACAATCGGCACTTCGTACGGCTCATTGCCCGCGGTCGGTCGACCCTGGAACAGGTAGTAGGGGGGGCATCCTATGAACGACAGTTCGCGGTACATCGACGCCAGCACCTCCGGATCGTCGTTGATGCCTTTGATCAGCGGACACTGGTTGACGCAGATGACTCCCGCGCGGATGCAGGCGTCGATCCCTTCGACCGCCACGTCGGTCAGTTCCCGCGGATGGTCAAAAT
>CAZKIN010000611.1:0-1639 GCA_964552515.1 uncultured Phycisphaeraceae bacterium | reverse complement strand
GTCATGCAGCCCCGCGTTGATCAGCACGGCCATATGGCGCGGCAACCCTTTTTCCGGCAATTGTTCCGCGCTGCCGAAGATGCGCACGCGCTCCGCGTGGTCGGGCATGCGTCGCGATTCGGCCAGCACCGCATCGGGAGAAAACGGCGCCAGCGGCGCGATGATCTCATCGGCCGATGTCAGCTTGGAAGTCTTGACCGCATACGCCGACGCCGCGCGCACGCGACTGCGCACCGACTCATAAAGTTCGCGCACCTCTTCCGCCGTCATCGCCTGTTCGGACATGAGCAACCGCGCCGTCGCGAGCAGCGGGTCTTTCGCTTCCGCAGCTTCAATCTCCTCCCACGTGTGATACTCCGTCTCCGCGTCGCTGCCCGCGTGCGCCAGCATTCGCACCACGCTTAGATGCAGGAAAACCGGCGCTTGATGCGAACGACAATGATCGACCGCCTCGGCGGCGACGCGATACGTATCCACCAAATCCAATCCGTCCGCATGGAAATATGTGATGCCCGGACGGCTGGACATCGACGCCGCAATCCAACCCTTCGGTGTCGATACGCTGATGCCGATGCCGTTGTCCTCACACACAAACAGAACGGGGAGCGGAATTTTCTGATATGTCGACCATGCGGCCGCGTTGAACGCCGTCTGCGCCACCGCATGATTGGTCGAAGCATCACCAAAGGAACAGACCACGATACTGTCCGCGGGCCGACCGGAATCCACCTTCAGACGATTGGCCCGACGCAAGGACAATGCCGTGCCGACCGCCTTGGGCAGATGACTGGCAATCGTGCTGGTCTGCGGCGGCACCGAAAGTTCCACGCTTCCCCACACTTTGTGCCGACCCCCGGCGATCGGCTCTTCACGACTGGCCGCAAAGCTGAGCATGGTATCGCGCGTGAAATCCAGACCGGGCACCTTTCGCGCGCGCTCGGCCATGAAGGCGCCGGATCGATAATGCAAGAATGCCATGTCCGTGTGCCGGGTGAGCCGTCCCACCACCGCATTGCCTTCGTGTCCGGCGCTGCCAATCGTATAAAAACCTTCGTTCCGCGCGCGCATGGCCCGCGATTCCAAGTCCTGGTGCCGCGCAACAATCTGCGATTCAAACAGTTCCACCGCGTCGCGCACCGTCATCTCGGATTCCGGAACCAGTAGTTCATTCGGGTCCCGGCGTATCGCGCTGACCGATCCCGCTGGCCATGATTTCACAAAAACCAGAAAGTTTTCGTCCACCACCTGCGCGCGATTCAGATTGAACTTGCCGCGCGGCGTCGCAGCGGCGGGTTGCGGAGGTGACGGAATCTTGTCGGTTCGATGCACCGGTTCTTCTCTTTTCTGGAGGACACATGCGGTCGCTGCGGGTGCCGAGTACCCACTTGCCGCAAAATAGGATTATAACCAATTCTCGCCTCATGGTAGCATGCCATAACCGAACGGAATTGGCAGTGGACCGCACATGAAAAGATACGACGCAATTATTCTGGGCCTGGGCGGCATGGGCAGTGCCGCATTGTATGCCGCGGCAAGTCGAGGCCTCCGCGTGCTGGGCATCGAACAATTCGGCTCGGCTCATGATCGCGGCAGCTCACACGGAGCCACGCGCATCATCCGCCGCGCCTACTTTGAACAT
>CAZKIN010000610.1:0-1639 GCA_964552515.1 uncultured Phycisphaeraceae bacterium | reverse complement strand
TCCTCCGACAGGTCCTGTTCGCAGTGCTCGCACGCCAGATCCTCGCGGTGCACCAGCGCCCCGCACGTTACGCACGGCATCGCCTGACCATGCCAGACGCTCTGCGCCTTCGTACTTAGCGGCCCGAAACCCTGCCGGGCGGCCACTTCCAGCGGATGGTCTCCCGGCGGCAGCGGGGCTGCGGCGGTCGCGGGCTTTCCCATTGGCGAACTTGTCGGGGCAGTGTCACTCACAATATCCGGCTCCAAACTCAACGGATTGTACGCACGCATTCCGCCCCAGCCAAGTAAAAGCGCAGGGAGTCAAACCTGCCCAGAAATGCCAACTGGACAGCGCTGCGCCGCGCGGCGACAACTGCACCGGTCAATCAAGGAGCAATCTCTATGCACAGCGTTTTCGGTCGACGAGCCTTCAGGAGTGATTCGATGATCCGCCCGCTGATCTCCGCCGCACTTCTCTGGACGTGTCTGCCGCTGCGCGCCGGGGCCACCGATCCGGATTGGATCGTTCGCGGCGAACACGGAGTGGTCGCGGCGGATTCGCTTCATGCGTCACAGGCCGGAGTGGAGATCCTTAAACAGGGCGGCAATGCCATCGATGCGGCCGTCGCGGTTTCGTTCGCGCTCGCGGTGACCCGCCCGGACAGCACCGGACTCGGCGGCGGCGGCTTCATGATCGCGCGCATGCACGACGGGGCCATCATCGTGCAGGACTTCCGCGAAACCGCGCCTGCGGCCGCAACCGCCGACATGTTCACCTCGGCGGCGACAACCGATGGTCCCAGTCCCAGCGAAGTGGGTTTCCGCGCCGCCGGCGTTCCGGGACTGGTCGCGGGCCGCTGTGCGGCACTGACACGATTCGGCACCATGCCGCTGTCCCGCGTGCTCGCACCGGCCATCCGACTGGCCAACGAAGGATTTCCCGTCGACGCGCACTACGTGGACACGACTCGCGGAGTACTCGGCATCTTTGAAAAGCACCCGGCGCTGAAAGATACGTGCCGCTATCTTTACGAAACTCATCTGCAAAGTGGCCGACTTCGCGCCGTCGGAAACAAGTTGGTCCAGCCCGCACTGGGCAAGTTGCTCACCGCAATCGCCGCAAACGGTCCGGACTTCTTCTATCGCGGTCCCTTCGCCGATGCACTGGTCAGTGCCATGCAGCGGCACGGCGGCATCATGACAAAAAACGACCTTGCCGATTACGCAGTCAAAGAGCGCACACCCCTGCGCTTCACCTATCGCGATTACGAACTGATCACCATGCCGCCGCCATCGTCCGGCGGTATCGCACTCGCCGAATCCCTGCAGATCCTTGAGAAACTCGACTTCGCTGGCGTCGCCAAGCGTGACCCGCAGTTGGCACTGCACTACCTGATCGAGGCCATGAAACACGCCTTCGCCGACCGCGCCCGCTGGCTCGGCGATGCCGACTTCGCCGATGTGCCGCTCGACTTTCTGCTGTCCAAAGACCGTGCCGCCAAACTGGCCGCGCAGATCAAGCCAGACCGCGTCACCCCGCTCGACGATTACGGCGCAACCACCTTGCCCGATGACGCGGGCACGTCACATTTCTGCATCGTGGATCGCAAAGGCAATGTCGTGGTTTCCACCGAGACTATCAACACGGAATTCGGCGC
>CAZKIN010000609.1:0-1641 GCA_964552515.1 uncultured Phycisphaeraceae bacterium | reverse complement strand
CGCATACGGCGAAACCACCGCCACGCCGCCAAGAGCCACCATCAAAAACACCATGAATACCAGCGCTGGACGTTGAAGTGGCGCGACCACTTGAATGTGGTCATGCACTTCCGGCGCGGAGGCGTCCGGACTTGGGATCACTTCGTTTCACCGTATAAAACGTCGTGCGTTTTCATCAGCGCGACCAGCGCGTGCTGACAGTGATCGATGCGCAGCAGATTCAGCGCCGGCGCGGTGCGCATGCCCCACAGCGCATCTTTCGGACTGCGCACAAAATAGGCTTCGTCCGGCTGGACCTGCAATTGCAGCACAAATCGCGCAGCGCGGCGCACCACGGCCTCGTACTTCTTCGCGCGCTCCACGTCCCCGACCGCGCGCGCACGCTTCAGCGCGTCGGTAAATCCCTCAAGGTAGGAAGCCGTCGCAATTCCCGCCCGACCGCTGCTGTACGGCGCGAAACCGCCGTACAAATCCGGATACGCACAATTGGTTTCATCAAGTTGATATGCCGCCAGCCAGTCACTCAGCTTGAACACAAAGTCGGTGTAATCCTTCCGCCGCGTGAATTCAGCCATGCGCGCGAACGCCTGCACCTGCCAGGGAACGAAGGCCGGCGAAGGGTTGCCCTCGAAATATTCATGATAAAAAGTGATTGCCCGATTGAACGCATCAAGAATTTCCGTCGACGGCGCGTGCCCGTAGGCGCAGGCCATCGCGAGCAGCGCTTCGCCGGGAAAATAATCCTGCGCGCCCATTTCACCGGACGGTGGAAACGCCGTAAGAAACATGCCGGAAGGCCGCTGCCGCCACAGCATCCCACGCACCAGCTTTTCACGCGTATCGCTGTAACGCTCAGCATCCGGATGTTCGCCGAGAGCAATGGTCAATAGTGCCGTGACGCCGAGCTTGTTGCTGTTGTCGGCTGTCGCGATGAATGCCGCGCTGCTGTCACCCGGAACTTGCGTCAATCCCTGCAAATGCAGGCGAATCGCCAGTTCCGCGGCGGATAGTGACGCATTGCTGGCATTTCTGCGCGCGTGAAATGCCAGTGCGGCCGTTGCGCCAATCTGGCGGACGAGGTTGTCATCGTCGCTGTATCGATCCGCGCCGGCGGCGTAGTTGTAGGAGAAAAGTCCCGAGGATTTCTGGCGATATTGCATGTAGGCGGCGAGGCGGTCGATGGCGGCGGATACTGTCTCTTTGGTGACACTCTCGGCGCGACGGCCGATCAATCCGCGGGTAAGTGGCACAATGCGGTCACCGTCGGGCGGTTGGTACCAGTGCGTGGTGCGGAAGCGGAGCAGCGTCGTTTTCGCCGCGTCTTTGGCGTCCGCCGCGAGCATGGGCAACAGGTCGGCAACGGCGTCGGCCACCGTTTTGTCGTTGGTGAAGAACTCGGACGGGCAGACGCGGCTTTGTTTCTTCGGGGCCAGGATGACCAGCCCGTGAATACCGGGCTCGATGTGCGCATCCAGCGCACGCGGCTGCGTCCAGTCGCCTTCGACCGTGAACTCCTCCGCTTCGCCCACTACTTCGATTTCGATCAACAGGCGGGCCACCGTATCGGCGTCGGCCATGCCCTTTTCTTCCAATTGCGCGGCGGCGGCCAGTGCCCCGTCGCGGACCGCGATGGCCAGGCCG
>CAZKIN010000608.1:0-1650 GCA_964552515.1 uncultured Phycisphaeraceae bacterium | reverse complement strand
ATCGCAATTCGGAATGGACCGGCCTTGGCCCCATTCTGGAGGAAGACATCGCCTTCTCTTCGATGGCTCAGGACGAAATGGGGCACGCGCAAGTTTACTATCAACTGCTGCACGAACTCGGTGAGGCCAATCCTGACACGCTCGCCTTCAACCGCAAGGCCCGTGACTGGAAATGTGCCTCGCTGGTCAGCCTGCCCGGACTGCATGACTGGGCATTCTCGCTGATTCGCAAGTTCCTTTATGACGTCGCCGTGTCCGTGCGACTCAGTGCGTTGACGGAAAGCAGCTATGTGCCGCTGGCCCAAGTCGCGCGGAAGCTGAAATCGGAAAAGAAATTTCACCTGATGCACGGCCGCGCGTGGGTGCTGCGACTTGGCGTGGCCGGTGCGGAAACCCGCCAGCGCATGCAGACGGCGCTGGACGTGGCCTATCCGCACGCGCTGGCCATGTTCGAGCCGACCGAAGCTGACGAGGTGCTGGCACAAACCGGCATCGCGCCGCGCGAATTGCAGATGCGCAAGGAATGGGAGTCGGCCGTCGCGCCGGTGCTGCGCGAAGCCGGATTGGTCATGCCGGACAATGCTCGACCCGCCAATGGCGGCCGCGTGGGCAAACATCCGCCCGCATTGAAGGAAATGCTTGACGCGATGCAGGTGGTCTACCAGATTGATCCGACCGCGAAATGGTAGTCCGGCGTCCGCCTCTGTGTTCAGCGCGTTGGTTTGAAAGAAACGGTTGGGACCGTTGGGACAATACGATGAGCGACAAAATCGCCAACTCGCTGAACCATGACGACGTGTATGCCGCAGACATTCTCCGCATGTTCGGCCTGCCTGATACCGAGCGCGGGTTGCGTATTGTCGCGGCCCTGCAGACCGTCACCGATCCGGAAATTCCGGTGGTTACCGTTCTCGACATGGGGATGATTGCGGGTGTCCGCGCTCACGGCTTTGTGGTGGAAGTGGACCTCACTCCCACTTTCGCGGGGTGTCCCGCATTGGACCTTATCCGCAGTGACATCGTAAAGGCACTGCGCGATGCGGGAGAGGTCAGCGCTGTCGTGCACACCGTTTTTGATCCGCCGTGGACGACGGAGCGCATTTCAGATGCCGGGTTGCGTAAGCTAAAGGAGTTCGGCCTCGCGCCGCCCAAGCGGCAGCATGGCGGCGGCCAGAATCCCGATATGATCGCGCTGACGCTCGGTGGTCACACTTTGGACTGCGCAGCCGAAACCGTCGCCTGCCCCTTCTGCAACTCGCTCCATACCAGGCAGGAATCCATATTCGGCCCGACGCTTTGCCGCGCGATTCATTACTGCGATAATTGCCGCCAGTCGTTCGAACAGTTCAAGGTGGTCTAGAGAACTATCACAAGGACGGCGTCGATGCTTTCTCGTGAAGAGCGGTTCTTTCAAGCCTATGCTGCGCAAAGCGATATGCATAAGGTTTATACAGATGCAACTCCCCGTGAAATGATGGCGGGCCCCGTCTGACCCGACGGTTGGTTCCCGTGGAAAATGCTTCCCGGTGACGGACCCCTCGAAGACGTCTTCTTTCACTTCGCAGAAGCGTCCGGAATGAAATTGCCGCACTCATTTCGGCAGAGGTAGCCCACAGCGCCCAACTACCAGTCGCGGAGGATTTCACGAGT
>CAZKIN010000607.1:0-1655 GCA_964552515.1 uncultured Phycisphaeraceae bacterium | reverse complement strand
GCCGCATCTATGTCACTCAGGAGCGGTTCAGTCGCGGCAACGGTGCATTTCACGCCGGCCTGTTTGAAATGGAACTCTCGGGACTTGCGGATCTCCTTTTTCTCCGCAAGCATCGCGGCACAAATACGAAATGAAAATCGCCTACCTCGCCAGCCGCTACCCCGCGATCTCGCACACCTTCATCATGCGCGAGATCCTCGCCCTGCGCGAAGCTGGATACGAAGTACACACCTTCACCGTCCGCCGCGTGCCGGATGGGGAACTGCTGACTGAACTCGATCGCAGCGAAGCACGAAACACTCAGGCCATATTGCCCGCCGGATTCTTCCGCATTCTCTTCACCCACGCGTCAATGCTCCTGCAGGCACCCGTCCGTTATTTCGCTACGCTTGGCCGCGCACTCTCGCGTCGCCCCGCCGGAATGCGTCAACTGATCTGGCACTTGTTTTACTTCGTCGAGGCGGGACTTCTCGCCAACCGATTGCGTCACGCAGGTGTCACGCACACCCATGCCCACTTTGCCAACGTCGCCGCCAATGTCGCCAAGCTGGCGGCGCAAATGTCCGGCGGCACCTGGAGTCTCACCATTCACGGCCACGCCGACTACGGCGACCCCACCACCTCGCGCCTGGCGGACAAGATCGCCTCCGCCGCCTTCACCGTCTGCGTATCCGACTTCGGCAAGGCGCAGGCCATGCTCCAGACCGCCCCCGCACTCTGGCCGCGCATTCACCGCGTTTTCTGCGGTATCGACACGCGCCAGTTTCAACCCGCAGCGCAAAGTGTCAATAAACAGTTATCCACGATGCGACTCCTCACCGTCGCGCGCCTCAGCCCGGAAAAAGGCCTGACCGTTCTGCTCGATGCCCTGTCATTGGCACGCACCCAGGGCGCGGACGTGCACTTGACCATCGTGGGGTATGGTCCCCTGCAGGAAGCCCTGCAACAGCAGACCGACCGGCTCCGCCTGAACGATTGCGTCACCTTCGCCGGCGCGATCGGCCAGGACCGCATTCAGTCCTTTTACCAGAATGCCGATGCCTTCGTCCTGTCCAGTTTCTCCGAAGGTCTCCCTGTCGTCCTGATGGAAGCCATGGCCACCGGCCTGCCGGTCATCGCCTCGCGCATCACCGGTATCCCCGAGTTGGTCCGTGAAAACATGGACGGACTTCTCGTACCCCCCGGCAACGTAAGCGCACTCGCCGACGCCATCTGCACGCTGGCCCGCAATCCGGAACTGCGTGCCCAATATGCTGCCAGTGCCCGCGACCAGGTGTGCCAACGTTTTGACAGTAATGTCACCCAGCTGCCGCTGATCTCACTCTTTCAATCGCAATTGGACCAGCGACCGGCCGGGTCTTGCCTGTTGCCTGCTGCCTGTTGCCTGCTGCCTCTCGCCTCTTGCCTCTTGCCTCTTGCCTGCTGCCTATGTGCCTTCATCTTATGACCCCCACCTCCATCATCATCTCGCCCGTTCGCGACGAAGCCGCTTACCTGCAGCGGACCATCGACTCCATGATCGCGCAAACCGCCCGCCCCACGCAATGGATCATTGTCGATGACGGCTCCAGGGATGACACCGTCAAGATCGCCCGGGCGGCCGCCACACAGCACGATTGGATTCGCGTTCATATCCGCGCCGACCGCGGCGTGCG
>CAZKIN010000606.1:0-1656 GCA_964552515.1 uncultured Phycisphaeraceae bacterium | reverse complement strand
ACACGAAGGCGGCGTCCGTCGCCGCGGCACTGGCGGCCGCACCGACGCCGGGTCCCTCAGCCCCGGTCAAAGTGAATTTTCCGACTGCGCAGAAAACCGCACGGGCGGAGGCCTATCCGAAGAAGATTGAAAATTGGGAATTGCCCCCGATCGATCTGCTGCAGGATCCGGAATATGGCTTTACCAACCAGCAGGAGCAAATGGTCCGCGAGCAGGCGAAAGTGCTGGAGCGGACGCTGGAAGAATTTCGCATTGACGCGAGGGTGGTGGAGATCGACACCGGCCCCGTCATTACGATGTTTGAACTGAAGATCGGCGCGGGCATCAAGGTTTCACAGATTGCCTCCTTGGCGAATGACATCGCCCGGGCACTGAAGGCGCATGCCATCCGCGTGGTCGCGCCAATTCCCGGCAAGAACACCATTGGCATTGAAGTTCCGAACATCAAAAAGGAAAAAGTGCGGCTCAAGGAACTGATGAGCCTGGCGGGTAAGAAGGCGACTGACATGGCCCTGCCGCTGTTCCTCGGCAAGGACGCGGGCGGCGCGGGACTCGTCGCGGACCTGGCGAAAATGCCGCACATGCTGATCGCGGGCACCACCGGTTCCGGCAAGAGCGTGTGCATCAACTCGGTCATCCTCAGTCTGCTCATGACCAAGCGGCCGGACCATGTGAAGATGATCCTGGTCGACCCGAAAATGGTCGAAATGAGCCAGTTCAAGGATGTGCCGCATTTGATGTGTCCGATCATCACCGACATGCCCAAGGCCGAGAAGATTCTCGAGTGGGCGGTCACCAAGATGGATGAACGGTATGAGATTCTCGCGGAGGCGGGCGTGCGCAATCTCGAAGGGTATAACAATCTCGGCGCGGAAGAACTCTATAAGCGCTTTGAACCGGCCAACCCGGAAGAGAAGGCGCAGATCGCCACGCACCTGCCGTACATTGTCATCATCATCGACGAACTCGCCGACCTCATGATGACCTCTGCCAAGGAAGTGGAGCATCACCTGTCGCGACTGGCGCAAAAGTCCCGTGCGGTGGGCATCCACATCATCGTGGCCACCCAGCGTCCGGAGGCGAAGGTGGTCACGGGCCTGATCAAATCGAACCTGCCGTGCCGCATCGCGTTTCGCGTCGCGTCGCGCATGGATTCGCGCATCGTGCTCGATCAGAACGGCGGCGAGGTGCTGATGGGACAGGGGGACATGCTCTTCCTTCCGCCCGGTTCGCATAAGCTGGTGCGGGCACAGGGAACGTACCTGGAAGATGCGGAAGTGCAGGCGGTGCTGGATAACCTGACGAGCCGGTCCCGACCGGAGTTTCATCCAGAGCTGGTGCAGATTCGTTCCGCCGGCGGCGAGGGCGAACTGGGGATGCGCGATCCGCTGTTTGACGATGCGGTGAAGATCATCCTGGAGAGCAAGCGCGGCAGCGTGAGTTTGCTGCAGCGGCGGCTGACCATTGGTTACTCGCGGGCGTCGCGGCTGATCGACCAGATGGCCGAGGCGGGCATCGTGGGTGACTATAAAGGGTCACAGGCGCGCGAGGTGGTGATGACGCTGGAACAGTGGGACGCGATGCGGTCGTCGATGGAAGCCGATCTGCAGAAGAATTATGAAGCCGACCAGATGACTGATGACAGTTCCGGGACAC
>CAZKIN010000605.1:0-1668 GCA_964552515.1 uncultured Phycisphaeraceae bacterium | reverse complement strand
GATTGACCCGGCGCACCCGGGCTTCGATCTCTTGATCCGTCAGCAGCGTGTTGTGGATGCCTTCACCCTGAAAATCGCCGTCGCGCATGATTTCCGTACCGCCAAGAACCTCCGTATAGAACGCAAAGGCACGGTCCATATTCTGCACGGTGAGCCCGAAGTGCTGCACACCCCGCAGCCGCGCGCCCAGCGGCCCGCTGTTCCGCTCCGCCGCGTTTGGCCGTTGCGTGTCCTGGGCCGCCAGGACTTGGGAGAGCGGCGCCGAAGCAACAGTTCCGGCAATCATCGCAGCCCCGGCGGTTTTCAAGATCGCTCGGCGCTCGTGATTCGTAGTCTCGATGTATTGTTGGTCCTTCATTGGTGTATCCTCAGTAGATGTCGGGCATGCACCCGGGCCACCTTGCAGACCGGTGCAACATTGCCGCGAAGACTCGTAACCCAATCGCGCCGCAAGGCCGGCATTCTAAAAAATTGCATTATTTCTTGCAAATAATCGGGCGAATGCGAGGGTTTCAAGAGGTCGAACGGTGAGTTACCGCGCCGCTCCGCCGTCTTGCATACTCCGCTTCAGCCACCTGTGCATCACCAGGGCAATGAACAAACTGGTCGCGCAGAAAATCGCGCTTGCAAAAATGCCAACAAACATCATCGCCCGGGCTTCGGGCGAGCCGTCGCGCGGTAAGACTGCCAGTACTGCGGTCGAGATCCCGAAGATGGCCGCGCAGATCAAGGCGATCTTGCGCCGACGGCGAAAATTCATTCCCAGCGGCGGCGGAATCCGCGTGCGAAAATGTTCCATCACGGCCACGGCATCCCTCTCGGCCCCGGGTGCGATCGGCACACGCAGCGCATATTTGGTGACATACTTCCCGTAATGCGTAATGTTAAACTCCAGACAAGGCGGCGGTCCTTCGAGCCAGCCAACCGCGGTGACCTTGGCCGCGCCGCGCGCCGGCAGCCAGTGAAACTCGTCGCCGAATAGCAGCGCGTCGCGACCGGCCATGAACTCAACCCCGTCGCTGCCGCGCTGCCACCTTGAACCGATGCGGCACGGCAGATGCCCCACAGTGGCGTTGAGTCGTTGGTTCAACTCAAGAAACGCGTTCCATTGCTGCGGATCGACCGTCCATCTCGCAATACGGTCCGTACCGGCGCGAAGTTGATCACAGCGCCGCGCGTAATACACCGCCACGGCCGCCACAATCAAACTGATCAGACCGACCTTCAGTCCGCCCACGCCGAGCAGGGGAACTATCCAGATCGCTTTACCATAATAGAGGTGCAGCAGTAGGGCGACGGTGATCGCCATGCCACCGATGAAAACCAGCACGAGCGCGATATTTCGAACACGATGGGGCCTGCGCACTCACGAACTCCCGTTGGACACGGCAACACCTTAATCGCGGAGGTCGGCAGGAACTAGTGACTACAGACAGTCAGTCAGGCCGCCAGACGAAGTCTACTTCTCCCACAATCCGTGATCCACCCCGCCCCCCACGTATATCGCAAACGTGCCTCAGTCAGTGCCATAGCCAAGTCACTGCCCGTTGTCACACGCCGGTAGCGAGCCTGACACCATCACCGGAACTTCGTCGATGTCGGGCTGATTTAGCTTCGCTCACTAACTCTTTCTCCGATAGCTGGCGGTATTGAACGTCAACCACTTGC
>CAZKIN010000604.1:0-1668 GCA_964552515.1 uncultured Phycisphaeraceae bacterium | reverse complement strand
TGGTTCGGGTGACACTACCGGTGCTGGTGTGTCAATCAGTGCCGCCGAGGAGTTCGCTGGTCATGCCCATGAATTATTCCCGTCGCGATTTTCTGCACGCATCGGCCGCCCTCGCCGCGACCGGCCTGGCGATTCCCGCATCCGGGCAGGAGCCGTCGTCAAAAATCGCCGGCGGTGGGGCGGTGAAGCGTGAGGGCATCGTGGTCATAGCCAGCGCCAACGGACTGCCCGCCACAGCGAAAGCCGCCGAATTGCTGCGACATGGCGCTGACACTCTCGATGCGGTCATCGCGGGCGTGAACATCCTGGAAGAGGACCCCAGCGATCACAGTGTCGGCTTGGGTGGATTGCCGAATGAGGATGGCGTGGTGGAACTCGATGCGTCGGTCATGCATGGTCCGACCTATCGCGCGGGTGCGGTGGCGGCGCTGCGGAACATCATGCACGCTTCCAAGGTTGCGCGGCTGGTCATGCAGCGGACCGATCATGTCCTGATCGTCGGTGAAGGGGCGCTGCGTTTCGCCAAAGCGCACGGCTTCAAGGAACAGGATTTGCTCACCGACGAGGCGCGGCAAATATGGCTGGAATGGAAGGAGCAGCATTCCGCGGAAGATGATTGGCTTCCGCCGCAGGACGGCGACGCGGGTAGGAAGCAGTCAAACGCGCTGAAAAAGTGGCTGTCCACCTACGGCACGATCAACTGCTGCGCGCGTGACGCGGCCGGCAACCTCAGCGGCACCACCACGACCAGCGGACTCAGTTACAAGATCCCGGGGCGCGTGGGCGATTCACCGATCATCGGCGCGGGACTCTTCGTGGACAACAGCGTCGGCGCGGCGGGCAGCACCGGTCGCGGCGAAGCCAATTTGAAAATCTGCGGATCGCATACGGTGGTCGAAGCGATGCGGCACGGCATGTCGCCGACAGAGGCGTGCCTGCACGGACTCAAGCGCATTGCCGAATCCACGACCGAGAGCCGCCTCCGCGACAAGGATGGCCGTCCCAATTTTGATGTGCGGTTCTATGCCGTGGCAAAGGATGGTCGCTTCGGCGCGGCGTCGATGTGGTCCGGAGGGGAATTCGCAGTTTTCGCTGATGGTGAAAATCGCATTGAAAAATGCCCGTCGCTCTTTGAACGGCCGGCGTAGAGTTGAAACACTTGTCCCGGCTGCTCCGCTGTCTTGCCGAATGGCTGTAATGCGACAATTAATGGTCACTTGTTCGGACTGCGCATAGCCGTCAACGGCTTCAGCGTGTGAGCCAGCGTCTTGTTCACGCCGATCATCATGCCGCCGAACGCGATCCATCCGGCCAGCGCGAGCCCGCTGCTGATGATTCCCGTAATCGCATATCGCCGCCCACCGACAATCACGCCCGCGCGGCGTGCCCGTGCAATGCGCACCAGCGCCAGCAAACCCAATCCCAACCCTGCAATCTGCGACACTATCGGAATAATCGCCGTCATCCCGCATACCGCCGACGCGACGGCCGCATGATCGGTTCGCGCAGGTGCCAGTTTGTCCGCTAGATGTTCCGGTATCGGCGGTGGATTTGAATAAGGTGCGGCGGTCACAGCCCCATCGGTTTGCACCGCATCCCCTGACGCCCGCGCCACCGGCACAATTTCCAATTCCGGTCCAAATGGCCGCGCGATCGGCATTACATTCT
>CAZKIN010000603.1:0-1691 GCA_964552515.1 uncultured Phycisphaeraceae bacterium | reverse complement strand
GGACCGCTGGCGGGGGTTTGAAAATAATGACAACCGAATCGATGGGGCGGCGGTGCGGACTCAAGGCGATCGTGGGGCTGTTTGCCTCCGTGGTCGCTCCGGCCTTGGGTGGTTGTCAACCTGACTTATTAATAGACTGGATGACCTTGGAAATTCGCGATGCCGAAACCAACAGCGTGATCTCCGGCGCAACAGTCATTGTCCCAACGCGACTGTTCTTGGGAGTAGATTTTCTTAACGAGGTTCCATCCGAGACGAGCCTGGCACCAACGGATTCATTGGGAACTACCTTGCTTCCGGCCGTCCTATTGGGTTCTCCACCCGAGGTGTTCGACTTTCTGGTGACCGTCCAATTCGAGGGCGCGGAAGAGGTGCTTCCACTGCAGACCCGACGAGGAGAGGTCGCGCGCGGACAGCGATTCAGGGTTGCCGTGTTGGGCTCCGAGTCGATCAGGCCTGACGACAAGGAGCCCGAGGCCATTGAAGGCAGCAGCCCTCCGACGATTGTTGTTGATTCCTACGTGTACCAGGTTCTGGTTTGGACGACGAATTGCCAACATCCCATCATGTCCGTCAGAGCCTATACGCCGTATGGAGGATATCTAAGCGGATTCTCCGTAGGTACCCTCCCCCAAGGATTCGATGGGTCGCTGTCGCAAGAGGTCTGTCCGGATCTTAGTCCTGAGCAACAACGACAAATCTGGTTCACAGTCTACCGCGAAGTCTACCAACCGATTCCAACTGGTTCCGATTATTTTTGTGTCGATGAAAGCAATACCGTTGTGACTTGTCCTTGAGTGTCGCGACACATGGCAGTGTGGCATGGCCAAGCGCAGCGATACTTGAGTGCAAACTCGCGTCAACCCAAGTGTCACTAAATAGTCAGTTGTTCTATAACTCCAGCCGAGCGCTGCGCCGCCATGCTGTTCATGATTCCGTCTTACGTTTGCGAACGGCTAAACTGATGGCATAAATGCGCTACAGCTGTGATCGGTCACGCGAGAGCAGCGGCTACCCCGAAAACAGGTGAATGTAAGGGCGCCGTACAACCAGCATGGCGGCGCTGCGCTGGAGTCTTCGATCTGTCACCACTGCTGAGAGGAGGGCGTTCAACTCTGCGAACGTTGATTGGCTTTACGGCGCTGCGCTTGGCCATGCCACACAAGGAATGCCACCCGGCCGATTGCGGGTTGCCGGGGGAATGGAATTCGTCGAAAATGAGCGAAAGTTCCGGTCCGGTTGGACCGGGAAGTGAGTCGCGACTCTTACCGGGAGTGGGTTATGAATTTTCGACCGCTGCATGGCGCGCAGGAATCGCTGCGGAATATCCAGGACGACATGAGCAACTTGATGGCGCGGGTGTGGCACGCGGGTGTCACCGCCGGTCCGTTCGACGGGCAGGAGTGGGCGCCACAGGCCGACCTTCTGGAGCGGGCGGATCGGTACATCCTGCTGCTTGAAGTGCCGGGGGTTGATCCCGCGCGGATCGATGTCACGCACCTGGGTTGTACGCTGACGATTCGTGGGGAGAAGGCCCCCTTTGCGGGAATTGATGAAGGTGTGCGGTTGGTGCGCGGGGAGCGGCGCTATGGACTGTTCAGCCGCAGTATCGAGCTGCCGGCGGGCATTGATCTGGATAAGCTGACCGCAAAGTGTCAGAACGGTGTGCTGGAAGTTTCACTGCCCAAGGC
>CAZKIN010000602.1:0-1696 GCA_964552515.1 uncultured Phycisphaeraceae bacterium | reverse complement strand
GCTACGGTAAACGCAGCTACCTTCCCCGCGCGCAGCAATCGCTCACCTTCCGCGACCGCCTTACGATACAGCGCTTCCTGATCCGCGCTGGGATGAACCGGCATCACCGGCGCGGGCGATAGATTCGTCGGCGCCGCAACTGCCGGCTTGCGCAGCACGTGCGTCGGAATGAGTTCGTCGATCAACTCCCACGGCAGCGACCGCAGTTCACCTGCCAGTTCCCCGCGCTCGCCCTCGCCAAGCTCTGCCCACCACCGCAGCACGTGCTCTTGCGTCCGCGGTGCGAGCATGGACATCAACTCCCGATAGATCTGTTCACTGGTGGCGGTCGTCATGGACACATTCTCCTAATTCCGTGCGTCAAAGAATAGTCGACAACTCGCCCTTTGTGCAAAATTCTCCGCCCAGCTGCGCCCAGGCCGAGTTTGGCGGTGTCGCGGCGGCGCTTGCGGTGGTGAAATTCCGCGACCGTGTAGTGACACGCCGTGGCACGCGAGGCGTAGAAAACGGATGAATTGCCCAACAAAAAGCCTGTGATCAGGTAGGCAATACACTTCTCATCGTTTCCTGCACCATTCGAATACGCACCGCGGTCCGCTTGTATTCCGGGCAGTGGGAATGAGGATCGACATATGGACTGGTAAGGCGATTGGTATGCGTCTGCGGCTGATGAAAGGTCAGGAAAACCGTGCCCGGCGCGAGACCATCGCTGAATCGAACCCGCGCGCACACTTTTCCCCAGCGACTGACTAGTTCCGCCATGCCGCCATCCAGAATTCCTTCACGATTGGCGTCATCCGGATGAATTTCCACGCAATCAAAATCCACCAGTTCCTGGTTGCGTGTCCGGCGCGTCATGGTGCCTACGTTGAAATGTTCCAGTTTTCGCCCGGTAATCAGCAGGTAGGGGTGTTCTCCGTCTGTTTGCTCGGGTGACGGAACATAGTCAATGGCCATCAGTCGCCCACGACCGCACGCAAATCCGTCGGCATGCATTGTGGCGGTTCCCGGATGGTCGGCGGTCGGGCATGGCCATTGCAATCCATCAGCTTCCAATCGGCGATGACTGATGCCACCAAATGAATTTGGCGCCACCCGTGCGATTTCGTCCATGACTTCCGCGGCATTCTGGTAATTCCAGTTCTCTCCCATCGCCCTGGCCACATCTCGAATAATCTCCCACTCCGGCCGCGCCAACCCCGGCGGCGGCACCGCCGGCCGAACCAGTTGTATTCGGCGCTCCGCATTGGTGAACGTGCCGTCCTGCTCCAGGCCTGCTGCGGCGGGCAGGATCAGATGCGCGTCGCGACAAAGTTCACAGAAAAAAATATCCTGAACGACCAGCAGATCCAGGCGTTTCAAGGCTTCAAGCGTGTGCGATTCATTGGGCGCGCTTTGAGTCAGATCAAAACCCTGTACCCACAACCCGCGGATTTCACCTGCAACGGCCGCGTCTAACATATCGGGCAGCATGCGCCCTCGCGATATCGGCAGCGGTTTGCCCCATATTTCAATGATTCGCTGTTGAACAATAGGATCGTCGATGCGCTGATCGCCGGTAACCCGCGCCGGTGTCCCACCCATATCGACATTGCCCTGCACGTTGTTCTGACCGCGCAGCGGAAGCATTCCGCCGCCCGGAAGCCCGATGCCGCCGGTGAGCATGCTGAGATTAATAAGTGCCATCACTGCGTCA
>CAZKIN010000601.1:0-1699 GCA_964552515.1 uncultured Phycisphaeraceae bacterium | reverse complement strand
TTGTGGCGGGTTACACGCTGGCTGCTTTGACGATTCCCAGTCAGCACCATGCGGGACTTGATGCGGTCCGCTGGCTCGCGGTGCCGGCAGAACTGGCGGTCATTACATACCTGGTGCTGGCGACGCGCAAGGCGTTTCGGCAGGCAGGTGACAATCAGGGGGATTTTGCGACCAGATTGCGCACGACGGCACGCGAAGTCCTGGTGAAACGTATTCCCGCGGACATTCTAACCACCGAAGTTTCGATTCTCTACCATGCTTTTCGCTGCCGGCGCACCGCAGCGTTAAGGCCTGGCGAATACAGTGTTCATCGGGAGTCCGGGTATGGTCTAATGCTGGTCGGGCTGGGGATGGCGCTGATTGCGGAGACCCTGGCGGTACACTTTGTTGTTACCTTATGGAGCAACTTAGCGGCTTGGGTGCTGAGCGGACTCAGTGTTTATGCGTTGGTTTGGCTGTTGGGCGATTACCGCGCGTTTGCGGCGCGACCCATTCGTATTACCGCGAGCCAATTGCAATTGCGATTGGGATTGCGCTGGGAAGCCAATATCCCGTTGTCGTGGATCGTGCGGGTGGAACCCATTGTCGGATCGCACGGCAGGCCAGAGCGTGGTGTGTTGCGCGCCGCGCTGGTGGGTTCACCGAATGTCCGCGTGGAGCTCGACCGTCCTATCACAGTGACCGCGATGTATGGGATTGAAAGGAGCGTGCAGTCGCTGTGCATTCGCGTGGACCGCGCCGAGGACTTTGTCCGGGAACTGGCACATTTCGTTGAGGCAAGGCATGATGGTGAATGTGTCGCGGCGTGTGCGGCGACACCAACAGGCTCCCAGGCATGCATGCCATAACGAAACGGTTGCTATGCGATGGCTCAACTAACCCTTGGCGTGAACATTGATGATCTGCGGTTGCCGGTCAAGGAAGGACTGCGCCGGGCGGGGGAGATGGGATTTAGGGAGGTGGAGTTCGGCGCGGTCGCGGGTGAACTGACACCAGAGAGTCTCTCGGATAGCGGGCGGCGGCATTTTCTGAAACTGCTGGAGGGGCTGAACCTGCGCGTGGTGGCGATGGTCGCGGACATGCCACAGCTGCGCTGGACGGATGCGGCGCGGGTGGAAGAGCGGGTGGCGCGCACGCGCCGGGTGATGGACCTGGCGGCGGACCTGGGGGTGCGGATCGTCACGACGTCCATCGGCGCGGTGACGCATCCGGATTCGGGCGAGCCGTCGCCCGCGGCGATGGAGACACTGCGGCAGCTTTGCGATCATGCTGATCGGCGCGGACGGTTGCTTGCCCTAAGGCCTACGTATGACGCCGGAGAACGGCTGAAGCGCGTGTTTCGAGAATTGAATTGTGCCGCGCTCAAAGTGACGCTCGATCCGGCGGTGCTGGTGATGACGGGGGCGAATCCGCTGGCGACGGTGGAGTCGTTCGCGAATGACATCGCACTGGTTTATGGTCGGGACGGTACAGCGGGTGAGCGCGAGCGTCCGGGCGAGGAGACGCGGGTGGGGGGCGGCGATGTAGATTTCGCGGAATTGTTCAGCGGGCTGGAGGACGGGGGGTTTCGCGGCTCGCTGGTCCTGCGGCGGGCGAATTCGCAGACACCGCTGGTCGATCTGGAAGGGGGCAGGGCATTTCTGTCGCGGTTTGGTTTGTGAAAAAACGTTGTAGATTGACCGTCATTTCGTTACAGTAG
>CAZKIN010000600.1:0-1708 GCA_964552515.1 uncultured Phycisphaeraceae bacterium | reverse complement strand
AACCGCAGATGTTCCGGCTCATACACGAAAGACAATCCCCGAATACACTCCCGCTTTTCCCACAGATCGATGATCGACTCCGCCGTCACATCCATGTGCGCCTGGGTATACACGCGCCGCGGAATGGTCAGGCGCACCAGCTCCAGCTTCGGAAAACGATGGCCCTTCGTCTTCGGATCGCGCCCCGCCGACACCGCGCCGCGCTCCATCCCGCGCACTCCCGAATCCACGTACAGCGCGGCCGCCAGGGCCTGCGCCGGAAAGGCTTCCTTCGGCACATTGGGCAGAAACGCCCGCGCATCCACGAACACACCGTGCCCGCCGATTGGCCGCACCACCGGAACGCCTGCTTCGATCAACAGATCGCCGAGATAAAGCACCTGTCCGATCCGCGCCCGGATGTGGTCGTCCTGCACCGACTCCACGATTCCCCGGGCCATGGCCTCCATATCGCGACCCGCCATGCCGCCGTAGGTATGCAGCCCTTCGTAGATCACCACTTCGTCCCGCGCGCGATCGGCCAGCTTTTCGTCATTGAGCGCCAGAAAACCTCCGATGTTCACGAGGCAATCCTTCTTGCCGGACATCGTGCAGCCGTCACTGTGCCCGCACAGCTCGCGCAGGATTTCCGCGACGCTCTTGGCGGCGTAACCCGCCTCGCGCTGCTGGATGAACCACGCATTTTCAATCGCCCTGGTCGCATCCAGAAAAACCTTGATGCCATGTTGGTGACACAATCGCGCGGTATCCCGCGCATTCGCCATGGATATCGGCTGCCCGCCCGCCATGTTCACCGTCGCCTGCAGACACAAATAGGGAATCCGCTTCGCGCCCACCTCGTCGATCAGCTTCTGCAATTTCGCCAGGTCCACGTTGCCCTTGAAGGGATGCTCCGACGCCGGATTGTGCGCTTCGTCGATGATCACATCCACGAACTGCCCGCCCGCCAGCTCCTGGTGCAGCCGCGTCGTCGTGAAGTACATGTTGCCCGGCACAAAATCGCCCGGCTTGATGGTCAGCCGGCTGAGGATGTGTTCGGCCCCGCGACCCTGGTGCGTGGGAATCGTGTGCGGATAACCGTAGTATTGGTGGACGGTTTCTTCCAGGTGATAGAAATTCTGCGAGCCGGCATAGGCCTCATCGCCCAGCATCATCCCCGCCCACTGGTTGTCACTCATCGCTCCCGTTCCGCTGTCCGTCAGCAGGTCGATGTACACATCCTGGCTGCGCAGCAGGAACGTATTGAACCCCGCTTCCGCGATCGCCCGCTCGCGCTGTGGCCGGTCGGTCATCTTGAGCGGTTCAACCATCTTGATTTTGAACGGTTCGGCCCAGCTTCGTCGGTCGCGGCGGATCATGGACATTCCTTTCGCAAAGGGCGCGCCCGCGGGATCAGAACACTCCCCCGGACGCGGATTCCCCGTGGGGAAACTCCATTGGCAAGAGTAAGCACGTTTCGTGCCACGCTGATTTCCTGCGGCCAGACCGCTTACCGGGCAACCCGGAATTCCACCTGTGTCAATCAACCCACGCCCTGCGCCACTTGCCCCACTGGTCGAATCTTTCGTTCCCCGCACCCTTTAGACACCAGGGGTGGTTGCGCGGTGCGCCACGCGATTTGATTGGCCATTTCCACCACCTGGGGCGCACCTGCGAGACAGCCAAACGCCACCTGTGCGCACCCTGCGGCGCGTGGGGGTGGGCAGTG
>CAZKIN010000599.1:0-1717 GCA_964552515.1 uncultured Phycisphaeraceae bacterium | reverse complement strand
GTTACTGGAACCAAGTGACGCAGATGTACGAATTTCACCTCGGCGTCGATGTGCAAAAGGTGCCCGTCGCAGAGCAATATGTACTGGCCGTCACCTACAGTTCACCTATGGGACAGCGATTGACCGACGAATGCGTGCTGCCGTTCCGTGATGCGAAGACATCGCCGACGACCTCAAGATTGGGCACCGCCCAACGCACGAACCGTTAGAACTCAACCGGAGTGACTCAATGTTGTCGCCATTACGCACCCAGCTCGCCCCAATTGCCATAACGTTTACTTTACTACTGGTTTGCGGCTGTCGCAGCACGCCCGATCGACTGACGTACGATAATTACTCGCGAGTTGCCCAACACTCCTCAACTCAAACCGAAGTTTCGGCCCTGTTGGGCGAGCCAACGAACCGGTTGGGCGAACAGTGGATTTACGAGCGGCCCAAGCAGCACCTTTTTGTTTTCGTGGATTTTGACGATCAGGGTCGTGTTTCGCGCAAACAGTGGATAGACGCGCCGAGCGGCACTTGGGATGACACACGACCGCAGGAAACACCCGAAACTGTGCATTCCAAGACAATTCACAAGTCCACGACGCATCAAAATTAAATCTTCAATTATTTTTTATTATCTACGATTCAATTCGATCGCTGTTTCGTTTTGCAATTGCACAAGGACACGGCACCTGCCGATAGTTGGCGGAATCGACCGAGAAGGAAGTTTCTTGCATATTACGGGGAAACGTAGTATCTTTCCGGCCTGCGTAAGTGGTTTACCGCGCGTGTGGCTTCCCACCCGAATCATAACCATTTACTAACGAAGGTTTTGTACCAATCCAGGGATCGGGCTCTATCATGGGCCTGACGGCATTTGGTTTCATCCGGGCGTTGTGCAATTGCACAACGGAATGAAACAGGTAGTTGAGAGGTAGACGGATGGCAATGGAACGGCTCGGCAACATTCGGAATATCGGAATTTCGGCGCACATCGACGCGGGCAAAACGACCCTGACCGAACGCATTTTATTTTACGCCGGGCGTATTCACCGTATTCAGGAAGTGAAAGGCAAGGATGGCGGCGCCACCATGGACTTCATGGAGCTGGAGCGCGAACGCGGCATCACCATTACCTCCGCGGCTACCACGGTGCATTGGCTCGATCGCCAGATCAACATCATTGATACACCGGGCCACGTCGATTTTACGGTTGAAGTAGAGCGATCACTGCGCGTGCTCGACGGTGCGGTGCTGGTGCTTTGTGCGGTGGCCGGCGTGCAGTCGCAATCCATTACGGTAGATCGCCAGATGCGCCGTTATCGCGTTCCGCGCATTGCGTTCATCAACAAGATGGATCGAACTGGCGCGGACCCCATGCGGGTTATTACGGAACTCGAAACGAAGCTGGGCCATGTCGCAGTTCCGATGCAGCTTCCGATTGGTTCGCAATCAGACTTCAAGGGCGTCATCGACCTGGTTCGCATGAAGGCCGTCTATTTTCAAGGCGAAAAAGGTGTGGATGTCGTCATGGACGAGATTCCCGCGGGCATGAAAGAAGAGGCGGATCGCGCGCGGCATGGCATGCTGGACGCGCTGAGTCTCTACAGTGACGATTTGATGTCCGTCATGCTCGAAGGAAATGAACCGACGGAAGCCCAGATCGATGCGGCCGTACGCGTCGCCACGATTGCGCGGGAAATCACTCCGGTATTCCTGGGAACGGCTTATC
>CAZKIN010000598.1:0-1722 GCA_964552515.1 uncultured Phycisphaeraceae bacterium | reverse complement strand
GACACTTTGTATACAGCGCAACTGAGATTGGCCGTCATTGCGCGCAGGTATGATTTCGCGTCCGTGATCAGCCAGGAAGATGACCAGTTCCGGTTCCTCATCACGTGAGGTAGCAGGCGGAAGCGCACGAAAGCCGGCGCGACGTACGCGGTACCGCCCCGCCGCAGCCTGCGCTGCTACATGGGTAGGCCGCCGCTGGCATGCGGATTGCCTGAGAAATACGGTCGTTGGCGAATCTGCAGCCCGATGGAGCAAGAGCCATGAGTGAATGTGTCATATGTGGTCGATTGGTACCGGAAATGGAACTGGTAACCAAGGTGGTGGTT
Organism: uncultured Phycisphaeraceae bacterium; assembly: GCA_964552515.1. Lineage (GTDB taxonomy): Bacteria > Planctomycetota > Phycisphaerae > UBA1845 > UBA1845 > JACQXM01. The sequence goes on along the minus strand of CAZKIN010000598.1, from coordinate 1,396 downwards.
TGCGGGCGGCCGGAATGCCAACAGATCGCCGTGGATTCTGTTGTTTTCTGCCGCGACGAATTGCAGCCATTCCCAAGCACCCCCGCGCCAGGCCATAAAATCGGGCATGGCGACGAACCCGTGATATCCGGCGTGCCTACCTTTTTCTCGAGCAGCGGCCGGTTTGGCTGCGTCTAGAAGGCCTTTGGGCTACTTCGATTATTACCAATCGCGAATGAACTCGCCCTGTGCAAGTGCGACAAATTGTCACACCTTGCGCGTAGCGCACAGACATTCTGGCCTGAACCACAGAAGCGATCGGTTGGACGGTCTCTTCAAATGCATCAACCCAGTCAAATAACCAATGGATCGCCACTGCCAACTAAGCAGCAAGTTTTGTTAATTCGTGGCACGTGAGTTGCTTGAGCGGAGTAAATCGTAGTCGCGCCCGGTATTCCCTGAACTGGAGTTTCAGGATTTTCGGTGTTTGAATCGAATTGAAGAACGATCAACCGCTGCGGGAGTAAGGCCATGCAACATCCAAACGTTGTGCATCTCGTGTTGTTGAGCGCGGGAATGATTGCGACTTTTCCGCTCGCCGGCGCAGCACAGAATTCCAGCGCGCGTACGAGTCCGACGGCAAGACCAGGGTCGGCCGCGGAACAGCCTTTCCGCGTGGAGCGCGCCACATCGCTGATCGGGAAGCAGATCCTCAATCAGCAGGGTGAGTTTGTCGGCCAGATCGACGAGTTGGTGATCGATCCCGAGAACCAGAGTCGAGTATCCTACGCCGTGGTTTCGTTTGGCGAGTCCGTGGGTACCGCGAATAAACGTACGGCCGTTCCGCTTTCCGCTTTGAACCTGCAGCCCGACGGCGCGAACTTTGTCATCAGTCTGACCGATGAGCAGCGTCGCAATTTTCCCATGTTTGAGCAGGACAAATGGCCGACCATGGATGATCCGACCTGGGCCAATCGCACCTATGAGTATTTCGGACAACGACCCTATTGGATTAACGATGACAGTGAAGCCGCTGTGGGATCCAATATCAAACTGCGATCAGAGCGGGTGCGCGAACTCATCGGCCGTCCGGTGCAGAACTCCCGCGGGCAGATCATGGGACGAGTGGAGGATTTCGTGGTTGATCCGGATACCGGGCGGATCGCCTATAATGTACTTTCATTGGAAGGCACACCGAACGCGGCAAATCGGTACTATGTCGTTCCGACCAGTACGCTGCAATTCCCCAGCACCGGGCGATCCGCGGTTTTGGATGTCGAAGAAGAGCGCTTGAAGAATGCGCCGGGGTTTGACCGGGCGCGCTGGCCAAAGCTGGCGGAACCGGCGTATGCCACGACGGTCTATCAACATTATGGTCTGCAGCCCTATTGGATTGAGGGAGACCCGAAGAATCCCG
>CAZKIN010000597.1:0-1729 GCA_964552515.1 uncultured Phycisphaeraceae bacterium | reverse complement strand
CTCTGTGCCCTCAGTGACTCTGTGGTGCACTTTGTTTGACTCCGTGCTGTACTTGATGTCGCTCTACCGCGTCACCCGGCGCATTGGCGCATCCGGCGGCTTTTGCTTCTTTACCGGTGCCTGTGCCGTGCCCGCTTGTTCGGCACGTTCCTGATCCTCCCGCGCCATTGCCGCCGCCTCTTCATCAACCATCGCACCCGTCGACCGGGGTCGCGCCGTCTCGTGTTGACCGGCATCCGCCGGCACGGTCTCCGCGGCGCGCTCCCCCCGGCCATCCTTCGGCGCCGCGCTCCGGCATCCGGCGCTGGCGAAAACTACCCCCAATCCGACCATTCCAACCGCAATTCCCCGAAATCCACGCATGGTTTCTGGCCTCCAAAAATTTGCTGAACTGTGATATAATCCGGTACCCCCACAGGCCGATCAAGGGCGGGTTTTGAGCGAACGTTTCGGCCAACCGGCTTCCCGCACGGATTTACAACAATGACCGCATCGCTGTTTGGCACCATGGAACAGGCTTTGGCCGATCTGCGCGACGGCAGGTTCATCATTCTCGTCGACGATGCCGACCGCGAGAACGAAGGCGACCTCGTCATCGCCGCGCAGAAAATCACGCCCGAAGCGGTCAACTTCATGCTCAAAGCCGGCCGCGGAGTCCTCTGCCTGCCCATGAGCCGCGAACGCTGCGAACAGTTGCACCTGCACCCGCAGACTTCGCAGAACACCACCAGCCACGGCACCGCCTTCACCGTCACGGTCGATGCCCACCCGCGCTTCGGCGTCACCACCGGCGTCTCAGCCAGTGATCGCGCCAAGACCATCGAAGTCGCCTGCGCGCCTGACACCAAGCCGACCGATCTTTCCCGCCCCGGCCACATCAGCCCGCTGATGGCCCGCGACGGCGGCGTCCTCGTCCGCGCCGGTCAGACCGAAGGCTCCGTGGATCTCTGCCGTCTCGCCGGTCTGACCCCTATGGCCGCCATCATTGAAATCATGAACGACGATGGTTCGATGGCCCGCATGCCCGACTTGGAAAAACTGGCCGCGCAGCACGACATGCGCATTTACACCGTCGCCGATATCATCGAATACCGCATGAAACGCGAAAGTTTCGTGCAGCGCGGCGTCACCACCCGCCTGCCCACGCGCTTCGGCGAATTCACCTTGATCGAATTTCATTCGCCCGTCGACGCCGAGCCGCACCTCGCCATCTGCTGCGGCGGCGTGGGTGACCTCGACGCGCAGGGCCGACCGATCGTGCACGAAGAGCCGGTGCTCGTTCGCGTCGAATCCGAATGCATGACCGGCCACGTGTTCCACTCCGCCCGCTGCGATTGCGGCGAACAGCTCGACGCCGCCATGCAGATGATCCAGCGTGTCGGCAAGGGCGCGGTGATTTATCTGCGTCAGGAAGGCCGCGGCATCGGCCTGCACAACAAACTTCGCGCGTACGAATTGCAGGACCAGGGATTGGACACGGTCGAAGCCAACGAGCGCCTGGGTTTCCCCGCGGATCGCCGCGATTACGGCGTCGGCGCGCACATCCTTCGCGAAATTGGTTTGCGCCAGCTCCGCATCCTCACCAACAACCCCAAGAAGATTAACCGCCTCGAAGTGTACGGCATCACCATCGCCGAGCAGTTGCCGCTGGAGATCATGCCCAACGACCACAACGAAAGCTACCTCCGCGCCAAGAAGACCAAGATGGGCCACAAGCTCAAGGGTGTCT
>CAZKIN010000596.1:0-1740 GCA_964552515.1 uncultured Phycisphaeraceae bacterium | reverse complement strand
GGAGAGGGCGAGCATGATGCCGAGTACGACGACGATCTGGCTGGAGAGGCCGCGACGGGCGTCGGCGGGGTCGTCTTCGTCCTTCTTTTCCTTGATTTTCTCGCCGCGCGTCGCGAGTGATTCCAGCAGGGTGTGGTCGTAGCGTTTGCGCGCCTGGAACGGGGGTTCGCCGCGCTGGACGGCCTCCAGGTCAGCGATCAGTTCCTTGATGGACGGATAGCGCTCGTCGGCGTTCTTGGCCATCATCACTTCGATAATTTCGCCGACGCCGGCGGAGAGGGCCTTGTTGATGTGGTCCGGCGGAACGAGCGGTTCCTTCAAATGTTTGTGCATGACGGCGGAGGGTGTGGTGCCATCGAATGGCACGCGGCCCGCGACCATGTGGTAAAACGTAGCGCCCAGCGCGTAAATATCCGCGCGGCCGTCGATGTTGATGTCGCCGCGAATCTGTTCCGGGCTGATGTAATAAGGTGTTCCATAAGCGCGGCCGGCTTCGGCGGTGGCAGTGACGTAATCGTTGACTTCGCGGGCGAGACCCATATCGGCGAGTTTCACGATGCCGGTCTTGGTGAGCATGATGTTCTTGGGTTTGACGTCGCGGTGGATGAGGCCGACGTTGTGCGCGTGCTCGAGCGCGGAGGCGGTTTGCAGAATAACGCGGATGGCTTCTTTCTCCGGGGCCGCGCGCTCACCGCTGACCAGGTCGTAGACCGTTTGCCCGTCAATGTATTCCATGACGAAGTAGTGGTAGCCGCTGGATTCTCCGACGTCGTAGGCCTGCACGATGTGCGGGTGGTTGAGGCGCGCGGCGGCGCGGCCTTCCTTGTAAAAGCGTTCGACGAATTCTGGGTTTTCGCTCAGGCGTTTGGGGAGCACCTTGATGGCGACGATGCGGTCTAAACTGAGCTGCTTGGCTTTGAAGACGACGGCCATCGCACCCTGGCCGAGCTTGCTGAGGACCTGGAAGCCTGGGATCTGCTGGGCCGGGCGGTACATGGAGTCTTCGTCCATGGCCATGTTGAGTCGGGCGACCTGGGTAGGGGTGACATAGCCGCGGCGGAGCATGAGTTCGGAGAGGGGGACGACCTGGCCTTTTTTCTGTAGTTCGCGTTGTTCGTTGCGGACGAGGTCGACTTCGTTGGCGGAGGCGAGCTTGCGTTCGACGAGGAGGCGGGCGAATTGGGAATCGTCAACGGATGCGCCGGTGTCGCCGGATAAGTTTCTAGTCGTCCTGACCTCGCTCATAAGGGCGGCTCATCGAAAGGGCGAATCATAGGCCTAACAGTAAGTCTAGGACGGCGATCAGCCAGCTTCCACTTAGTTAATAGATTCGGACAAATCGGTTGAATTGTAATCGGGGCTGGTGAAATGCAAAGTGGCAATGCTGAGAAATAGGATTTTATCGGATCAGGGGTTCGTTGGGGCGCGGTTAGTCAGCAGATTACGGAGTGCGATGGCGGCTGCGGCGGGGAATTGGTCGGGGGTGGTGTCGAGCAAAGTGGCGGCGATTTGCTGTTGGCGCAGGGTGAAAAAGGCAGGGGACGGGGTGTCCTCTGCGGGGTCGAGGCCGGTGTGGTGGAGGATGAATGCGGTGAGGGTGCCCAAGTTGTGGCCGGTGGCGGCGGAGATGTAGAGCGCGGGAATAGCAGGGGAAGTTGTGGGTGATTGGAGAGGTCGGGCGTCAGGCGCGGGGAGCAGGTCAGTTTTGTTGTAAACGATGGCGCTGAGGGGGCGGTCCGC
>CAZKIN010000595.1:0-1744 GCA_964552515.1 uncultured Phycisphaeraceae bacterium | reverse complement strand
AGTTTAGGTCCATGTATCCGTCTTACCGTTCGATCCGCTCCCGGCCACCCATGTAGACGCGCAGGGCCGGTGGAATCGTAACCGAGCCGTCGGCATTCTGATTCAATTCCAGGATGGGAATCAAAATGCGCGGCGAAGCGATCACCGTGTTGTTCAGCGTGTGGCAGATGTGCACTTTCTTCGCGCCGTCGCGATAACGCAATTTCAAGCGCCGGGCTTGGAATTCGTAGAACCGCGAGGCGGAATGCGTCTCGCCGTAACTCTTGCGCGAAGGCATCCACGTTTCGATATCAAACTTCTGCACCTGCCCCATGCCCAGGTCGCCGGTGCAGACGTTGACCACGCGGTAGGGGAGTCCCAGTGCCTGCAGAATGTCTTCCGCGTTTTGCACGATATCCGCATGAAAACGCTTGCTCTCAGCCACATCATTGCGGCAGATGATGACCTGTTCGACCTTCTCGAAAAGATGGATGCGGTACAGGCCGTGCGTGTCCTTGCCGGCCGCTCCAGCTTCACGGCGGAAGCAGGTGGACATCGCGCAGTACTTCAGCGGCAACTCCGCTTCCGTGAGAATTTCATCGGAGTGATACGCGGTCAGCGGCACTTCCGCCGTGCCCACCAGTGACATCACATCACGCTCGCAGAGGTAGGCCTGATCACGCCCGCCGGGAAAATATCCCGTGCCGTACATCACTTCTTCCTTCACCAGCACCGGCACGGTCATCGGCACGAAGCCGCGGGCGATCATCATGTCTTGCGCCAACCGCAGCACCGCCTGATGCAGCAGCGCGCCATCACCTTTCAGCAGATAATTGCGCGAACCGGCCAGCTTCACCCCGCGCTCCAGGTCGATGATGCCCAGTTCCGTTCCCAGCGTGACGTGATCCTTGGGTTCGAAGTCGAATTTGCGCACTTCGCCGACGCGGCGCAGCTCGACGTTCTCGGTGTCATCCTTGCCCAACGGCACGTCAGGGTCGGCGGGTTGCGGAATGGTGAGCATGATTTGCTCAAATTCCGCGAGGATCGGTCCTTCGGATTCTTCGAGTTCCTTGATCCGCGGCTTGATCGCGGTCAGTTCCGCCTGAACGCGATCCGCCTCCGCCTTGATGTCCGCATCCGCTTTGCCTTCGGCGACGGCCTTGCGGTACCACTCCGACTTGGGATTGCGCAGCAGACCGACGCGCTGTCCGTCTTCCTTCGACCTTTCGCGCAGGCGGTCGAGTTCGATCTGGATGTCGCGGCGGCGGCGATCGACGTCGAGCAGGCGGTCGATGTCGCAGGTGACACGCTTGTCGGTCGCGGCCTTGCGGACGAGGTCGGTATTTTCACGAATGAATTTGATGTCGAGCATAGGTTTTCCAGAGATACATTCCCGAAAAGTCGGGTAAGGGTATTTCGTGGATGTTGTGAAAACTGTCAAGCCGGGGGGGATTCGGCAAAACGGGGCGGAAGTCGACCTCACGGCGCGAATCGAAGAAAATTCGTGCAATCGTGCGACATGGTGGTTACATTGAACCATGAGGAACCGTGGCGGGGGCTGCGCGCGCCCGGCGCCCCGGTTCCCGCCCGTCCGGCAGCTCAAGGTGAATCGTGCTTTCGCAGGGAAAGGGACAACATCATGGTCGGCAAGAAAATGTTACGGTTGATCGTGGCAGCGACGGCGCTCCTGGCGTCGGGCGGCAACCTCTGTTGGGCCGGTTCGCACCTGTGGCGGGTGAACGAGGTCTTCAGCAGTGCCGACGGT
>CAZKIN010000594.1:0-1749 GCA_964552515.1 uncultured Phycisphaeraceae bacterium | reverse complement strand
TCCGCGCGCGCAATCAACCGCACCCCGGCAGGGGTGCTGGAACTGGCATTAGGGTCAGCTCTCCCGATTTGGCAACGCCGTAAACTCAAATGATTGTCAGACCGACATGCTGTAACCTTTTCAGCCCGCAGGCCTGACAGACCATAGCCATGGGCCAGCGCAGCGCCGCCCACGGATACGTCCCCCACGATCATCCCGCCCTGAAAGGGCTGAACAAATTACTCATTTCACGCCGTTGTGGGTGGCGTTCGGCACCAATGTCATCGTCCTGGCACTAATGCCCTTTGCGCCGTGCATCCCCGCTGCGGCACCCTGTCCCCGGAGCTAATCCCGGAGGGATATTGGATATTAGCCGGGGGTAGCACCCCCGGAAATCCGCGCCCGCAATCGACCGCACCCCGGCAGGGGTGCTGGAACTGGCATTAGGGTTAGCTCGCCCTATATGGCAACGCCGTAAACTCAAACGGTCTTCGCGTGACGGCCGTGGAATGCACTTAAGGAAGAGATGCCCTTGGCGTGTCCGACGTCATGGTTCCGGCGGAAATCCCACTGTCATTTGATAGCCGTCGCCAGACTTGATGGTGACTTGCCCTGCCGCTCATTCGGAAGGAACTTCCCAGGGATTGCGCAGCACGGACCAGCGCAAGATGTCGGTCCGTAGCGCCAGGTTCGGGCGCGGAGGCGGAGGACTGGCCACCGGAAGTGCAACCGGCGCGGGCGGCTGCGTTTCAAGCACGGACCGCACCAGTTCGGCAATGCTCTTCACCTGCATCTTCTGCATGATCTGACGCCGATGTGTCTCCACCGTTTTGGGACTCATGTTCAAATGCTCGGCAATGCGCTTGTTCGGATAACCCAGGAGCAGCAGGTCCAGCACCTGGCGCTGTTTCGCCGTCAGCGTGCTCAGGCAGTCCAGAACGGTTTGACGCTTCGCCGCCTCCCGGTAGTCGCTCTCACAGCGATCGAGTGCCCCATTGATGGCACTCATCACCCCGTGGTGCCTGATCGGATCAATCAGGATATCATGCAGGCCCATGCGCATCGCGCGCACCACCTCCGGAATGGAAATTCTGCGCAGGAACAGGATCACCGCCATATGCGCGCGTTCGCCGCGCAGCGTCGTCAGCCGGCTCCACAGCGCATCGTCGGGCGCATCGCCGATCAGGCAGATGACCGTCGGACCGTCCGGAAAATCCGGCAGCAGGATGTCCTGCGCCTGCTCCACGGTAACGACCGGGCAGGCGGAATGCAGAAAGGCTTCGATCCGCTTGGAAAAAAATGAATCCGCGCGTACCAGGGCCACGGTGGCGGGCGGTACGTCGGGATGTTTGTAGCCGTTTTGCAAGGCATTCGCGTGCATGTGACCTGGTAATCCTTTCATTCCATAGTGTGTTAAACGTAGGTTACGGACCCAGCGCTCGCGCTTTTCAAAATTTTCTTCAAAAAATTTGTCCACCGGCCTCCACCACTGCCTTTCCGTGGTGGTGCGCCCAATAAAGATGAACCGTTCCGCCAAAAGTTATGCAGTTTTCTCGATCGTGGTCGCGGAAAGAGCGGTCGCCGGTCGCTGAGCAGGCGCTCCTCGCCGCCGCACGGCAGAATCCCCCCACCCCGGGCGCAGCCGCGGCGCCGCCGTCCCCGGTCCCGGTTGCCGTAAGCGCGCGGAACTCCTGTGGGTGCCAACCTTTTGTCACACCGCGACATCGTGAAATATTTCACAAATCGCCGCCTGTAGTTATCGGACGACAA
>CAZKIN010000593.1:0-1752 GCA_964552515.1 uncultured Phycisphaeraceae bacterium | reverse complement strand
AGAATGCCAACAATGTGGCAATGTGCGCCTTGAAGCCGAATTTTCCCACCACCCCCGGCGCCACCACATGCACCCTGCCACGCACCTGGGGCGCCTGCGCGGCGGCGAGTGCCTCTAACGTGGCAGTTGGAATTGCCTCGATCAGCCCACCACCCAGCACCGACGAGGTCAGGCGCGTGGCCACGACGTTCGCTTCTTCGGGAATGGCTTCGGCGCAGTCGGGATTGGTGAACTCCGCCTGCAGGAGCGGGCCGCCGAGTTCGGCAAGGTCGCTATAGTGACCATCGTCCGTCACGCGCCCGAACATGGTGATGGAGTTTGTGCCGGAGCCGCCCGTGGGGTTGCTGTGACAGCCGACGCAACTGTGCAGGTTGTGGATGGGGCCAAGGCCGTCTTCGGGATAGAGAATGCGGCCGAAGGCGCGGCGACCGGCGCGAAAGCGTTCCAGTTCATCCGGAGAGAGTCCCGCAAGCGGTTCGCCGAGGCGCGGTTGCAGTTGGGGCATGATTCGCGCGCGATTTGCGGGCGCGGACTTCGGAGTCGACTGACGTGGCAATGGCACTGCGTCGACCGGCGGATTGTCGGCCTGCGTTTCAGCATGGCGGCGCTGCGGTTGCTCCACAACCTCCGCTTGGCCATGCCACCCGTCGTCTTGGTTTTGAAACCCGGAAGCCTGCTCTTTGCGACAACCGGCGGACACGAGGAATATCATGGCGCAAGTCATCTCACGCACGAGGATTACTCGGCGGAGGCGGCGGATCAGGTTGATGGAATCTGCCTTCAAGGTCATTCGTTTTAGTCGAACGCGTTACCAGGGCCTGACCATTCTAGGAACGGTCAGTGGCCTATTACCAGATTATCGGCGAATGGCACGTTCAACGAATTATTGCGTTTTTCTGAAACCTTCCTTCAACTGGGCGGTCTAAATCCTCCGGAGACGCAGATGACGGGCGACGAACAACACCTGGTCAGCCGATGTGCGGCGGGCGACCGCCTCGCCCTGGAGATTCTCTATCGCCGCTACGTGGAGCGGGTTTGGCGGTATGGCTGGTTCGTGACGCAATCACGGGAAGCGGCAGCTGAGGTGGTGCAGGAGACGTTCCTGAAGGTGGCTACGGCGGCCAATCAATTTCAGGGACGCAGCAGTTTCGCGACATGGCTGTTTACGCTCACGCGGTCGGCGACGGGGGTGGTGCTGCGGAAACGTCGGCGGACGTTTCCCGAGACGGGCAAGCGGCCGCTGTTGAGAATTGTCGGGGTGGAGTCGCCGCCGGGACTATCGGAAGAAGAGACCAAAGAGTCAGTGCGTCGTGCGGTGGGGGAGTTGCCCCCGGCGCAGCGCGATGTGGTGATTTTGTGTGAACTGGGGGAGCAGTCGATCAAGGAGGCCGGGGCGATGTTGGGTTGGACCGAGGCGAAAGTGAAGACGACGCTGTTTCGGGCGCGAGCGAGATTGCGGGAGAAGTTGGCGGGGGTAGCGGAAGAGTCGAAAGTGTCAACGCGTGGGACGGAGAAGTGTTGAGGACTTGTGGAACTATCGCGCGACGGTTGAGTATCAAGGCCCGTCGCTAGCGCTCAGGGTTCTGATGGGTTGTGTGCTGTAATGAACTGTCAGCAAGCGAAAGAACAGATTGACGAGCGGGCGGTGGGGCCTGTGCAAGGTGAACGCGCGAACGATGCGGCGCTGGATGCGCATATTGCTTCGTGTGCCGCGTGCCGGGAATACGCCCGCGCGGTGGCGGCGACGAGCAA
>CAZKIN010000592.1:0-1762 GCA_964552515.1 uncultured Phycisphaeraceae bacterium | reverse complement strand
GCGGCGTGTCAAACGTCGACGCGATTTGCTTGCCCAGCGTCAGCTCGTTGGTCATACCCGTCGCGATCAGCCCCACCGCAAACAGGAACTGCCCGAAAGTCGACGGATTAAAAATGTGCGTCCGCCGCCCTTCGCGCTCCCACGTCACAAACTGCTTCCCCAGCGCCCCCACCGTCACCATGAGGAATTGAAAGACGTACCAATCCGGCTTGAACCACAGCAGCAGGTTCGTACTGAAGATAATCGGCAGCGGCCCGAACCCCAGCCGCCACTTCCGCCCCCGCGACCAGGTCAGCAGCGCCTCCAGCATGTACAGGTAAACCACTTGCGCAAAAATCAGCGGCAACTGCCCATACACATCTTTGGCAAACCAACCCCAATACATCAAAATCGAAAACTGTATGCTTGCCTGCACATAGTGCGATTTGACCGCTACCAACTCGAAGTCAAACGTCCGCCCGCGCCGCCGGACCATAGCCCACAAAATCGCCTGCCAGATGAGCAGCGCGCCCGACAAACCCGCGAATGTCCGCACCAAGTGCCCGTTCGCCCGGACCGTGGGGACCGCGAGAATGGCCGCGAACAGGACCGTCAGAACAAGCGTGACCTTTGGATAGTTGTGCCGATAACTGGTTACCGTGGCCGCTGACGCGCGGGGATCGTCCATCAAGAGTGGTTGCAACGTGACCGGTGTCGGTGTGTCCACAGTATGGTCGCCCTTTGGGCCTATTTTAGCAGGAAAACAGCGGAAAAGAAAGAATGCCGGACCGGGCAATGAATAGGCCAGTCCATCTTTGAACTTAGTTGCGCCCAAGCGGAGTTTCCCGGCTACTGGAGGTCATATCGCTGGTTGATTCTCCGCGTCACACCCTGCGCTGCGGCGGGCGACCGAAAAAAACGCCGCCCGTTTTGCGGGCGGCGTCTTGAGAATTCTCTACGAATCGCGAACTGCATCAATCCGTGTTCACGAGCGTCAGCGGCACGTTGACATACTGACTGCCCACCGACACCGTGCCCAGCTCGATCGCGAACGGGTCCATGATGTTCGTGATCTTCGGAACCAGCGTGAGTGACGGCAGGTCCGTGTCGATCGCGTTACGCAGCGTGCTGCGAATGATATTGGTGAAGGCCGAAACATTGATCGTGCGACCACCGAAAGTTACCGATCCGGTCAGGCTCGCCAGATTGACGCCGGCGATGGAGGCCGACAGACCGTTGCGGTCATCCACGTCGAGGCTCAAAATCAGCTCGACCACCGCGGTGACATTGTTCAGTCGCGGAGCGTTGGCCGGTGTACCCGCGGGATTGCGAAGACTCATGGAAAGCTGGAGCTTTACCTGTTGCGGCTGACCTACGACTGCGAGCGCCCGCGGCGTGCTCGTCGGAGCAACCTGTACGTTGAACGCGGGCGTCGAGATGAGGGCCGGCGGATTCACCAGGTTGATCGGAATTGCCATCGACGGAATGGCGATCGTCTGATGCATCAAGCCCTTGCGTGCCAGTTCGAAGCCGAACTTGTCGAACATCGAGAGCGGCAAAAAGGCCTGCACATCGCCGCTGGCCGCAATGTTGTTGAGGTTCTGCGCCGTGCGGGCGAGGTAGCTGTAGGTGAACGGCAGTGCCACGGTCGTGCCGGTGGCAATGACGGTCATGTTCCAGTCCGTACGCAGGTCGTTTACGCGGGTGGCGAAAGTGTTCATGCCGATGCCCACGGACAACGGAATCGCATCAATGTTCGGCAGCGTCGCGGAGTTGCCCATCG
>CAZKIN010000591.1:0-1768 GCA_964552515.1 uncultured Phycisphaeraceae bacterium | reverse complement strand
GGTGAGGTTGCGCCGGGGGATGTCGTGCGCGTGGAAATATTCGTAAGCGGCTGGGACGCGCAGCCAGCCATGGGGAAGTGCAATGGTGATCCGGCGCGCGGTCAGGACGGACCGTGCAGCAATATTGGATTTGCGGGCGAATGTCCGGGAAAGCACTGTTCGGATACGGGCACTTTTGACGACTGTAATAGTATCACAGGTTGCTCACCTGCCTTATGTGTTCAGAATTATTGCCAACCGTATCCACGACTGACCCGGTATCAAGTCACCGTTGATGGACGCAGTTTCACTTCGCATGGCTGTGGCGGATTGAGCCTTTATCTTAGTCCTTGTGATCCGTTGGATTGCATGTTAATCGCGGACGGAACGTGCCCCTGCGCGCAGTTTTACACCAACTCAGATCAATGCACCTGCGCTGATCCGTTGAGCGCGAGTTGCGATGCATCCACAAATCTGTGCGGAATAGGTGCGTCGGCGTTCATTGAGGCCGCTCGACCGGATCATCTGTTTTTCATTAGAGGTCCCTGGACACCGGACGATCTGGCGACGGAAACGATGAGTTTTGACGTTGACGGCAACGCGGTGTTCAGCGGTGAGCTGTATGAACCCTATGTCTATGCTGTCGGGGACAAAGGAACGCGGCGCTATCTGGGGACCATGTTGTTGGAGCTTTCTGCCGACGCACATGACAACTTCGAGATTGCCGTGGTCAAGGGCAGCAGTGCGACCTACGTAGCGGGCTATGATTTTGCGATGGCCGATGGAGCGATTTACGAAGACCTGGTCATTTACATACCGGAAGACTGCGGCTTTTCTGATTCCGATCACGATGGCGTGTTCGATTTCGTCGACAATTGCACATATGTGTCGAACGCGGATCAGGCGGATTGTGATGGAGATGCTCTCGGGGACGCATGCGATCAGGTGTGTGCCGGGCAGATTGAATGGACGACCTTTCCGGCGGACGGGGCGATTGATGCCCGGGAAGATGTGGATGCGGGGACGGGGCTGCCGGGAGGAATTGAAGTGCTGGGCGTCACCTTCGCCTGCTTTGTAGGGATTACGCCGACAGGTGACCCTCCGGGGCCTGCGGATTTTCAGGTGTCGGATACGAGTGGGCAGCCCGTCGTGGTGATTGCGGCGGATGCGGATGATGACTGCTTGCTGAACTATCCGGTGGTGTTCGGGCAGGCACTGCGGCCGGGGGAGTGGACGACGGTGGCGATCGACGTGGTGGAGCTGCATGCGCAGGGGATGACTCCGGTTTCGGCCGCGCTGGTTTCCGATGTGGGCGCGTTGCCCGGCGATGTGGACGGCAATGGCGTATCGAACGCGGGCGATGCGGCGGCGCTGCGGATCCGCCTCTTGCAAAGCGGCGCGATGACCCCGACTCTGGCGCTGGCAGCGGACATTGATCGCAGCGGTGCGCTGACGGCGTCTGATCTTTTGCGCGAAGTGGATCTGCTTAATGGGGCGAATACGACGCGGGTGTGGAATGGGCAGGTGCTGCCGGTGAAGCCGCATTGAGGGGTGCAGCGCAGGGGTGGGGAGACGATGAAAGTGCACCACCAAGTTGGTACCGGTTCAGTTTGCAAGTCGGGGTTGGTGGGGAGGCGAAACATGAGAAGTTCTTCACGATTCGTAGCAGTTATTGCGGCGAGCCTGCTGGTGACCGTGGCGGTCGTACGTGTGGCGGCACAGGCGCCGAACATCCCGGTGTTTTCCCTGTGGGCGACGGAAGTAACGGACGGGCTGGGCGGGCCGAACA
>CAZKIN010000590.1:0-1775 GCA_964552515.1 uncultured Phycisphaeraceae bacterium | reverse complement strand
GCCGGAGTGCTCAGATCGTTGATCGCCATGACCTCAAATTCACCGGCCCGCGCCGCCATCACTCGAAACGCGAGACGCCCGATCCGACCGAACCCGTTGATTCCGACTTTCACCGCCATGATTTGCCGTTTCCGCCTTTCGTTGGGGAAGGACCTGCCCTCCGGACAACCCGCTGCGCCAGGCGCACTGCCGTCGCAGAACATGCCGCATCACATGGGCGTTACACTAGTTTTTTCCCGTATCCCGGTCAAGTTCTCAGCTACTTTCTAACCTCTACGCATGCAAGATTGTCTTCCTCTGAAAGCCGTCGGAATTCGAGCGCGAACGCGGGCGAATCGCGCGGTGCCAAATCCGGCTTTGACACTATTCGGTGGGAGTCGTATACATGCGTTTTATGACACGATTCATGCACATGGTTTCGTTTTGCCTTGGCGTTTCCCTGCTCACTGCGTGTTCCGGCAAGCATCACGCCCAGGATGTGCAAAGCGGATTGCAGGGCGACCGCGTCGACGTGGGCACGGTGCAGCGCGAAATTCACAAGGGGCAGAGCGGCGCGGAAGTGATCGAAGCGCTGGGCAGTCCCAATGTACTTACCACTGATGAACTCGGGCGCGAAGTCTGGGTCTATGACAAATTCGCCACGGATGTCGTCGCGTCGGAAAGCTCGTGGCTGCTCTTCGGCGCGGGCGGCGGATTCGGTGGAAGCGGTGGCGGAGGCGGCGCGGGAGGTGCCAGTGGCCGTGCGGGTGCGCGATCGACGAGTCAACGCACGCTTACCGTGGTCATCAAGTTTGATGAAGCAAAGAAAGTCCGCGACTTCGCCTATCATGCGTCGCGCTTCTGACATCCGTTGCACCTTGGCGGACTCTTAAGATTGCATGTTCTACTGCCTTTCCATACTTCGAGCGCATTCGTTCATCAATCTGCGGCGCAGTGCCATGATTCTGGCATTGTGCGCTTCGCTGTTGACGCCCGCTGGTTGTGCGTCGTCCAACCGGTCCAACCAGGCGCTGCTCATGACGGAGCCGACGCTCGAAGTGCGCAGCCGCACCACGCGGCGCTTTGATACACAGGATGAAAAGGCCATTCTTTCCGCATCGGCCGCACTGCTGCAGGACCTGGGATTCACCATCGACAGCAGCGACGTGAAGGTCGGACTGATCGTGGCGTCGAAGGATCGCAGCGCGGTGGAAGCGGGGCAGGTGGCCGGGAAGATTGTGGTGGCCGGTCTGCTGCGTACCAACATGCCGATCGACACGCGGCAGAAAATTCGTGCGTCGATCGTGACCAAGCCGCTGGGCGAAGCGATTGCGGTGCGCGTGACGTTTCAGCGTATTGTCTGGAACGATCATAACCAGGTCTCGCGACTGGAACGCATTGATGATCCGAAGATTTACCAGGAATTCTTTGATAAATTGTCCAAGTCCGTTTTTCTGGATGCCCATGAAATCTAAACTTCACAAGGTCTTGTTTTGTTGTTGGGGAGCGCGGACTGGTGCCGGCATGATGGCACTCGTCGGCGTGATGGCGTTGATGGGTTTGTCATGCAGTTCATCACGCTCCAAAGTCATGCAGACCGACCAAAGCCAGGTGCAACTCCGCAGCATCCAGACGCGGGCGTTTGATACGACTGACACCGTTGCGACACTTCGCGCCGTCATGGCCACGCTGCAGGACCTGGGCTTTGTGATCGACAACGCCGATGCCGATCTCGGCACGGTTAGCGCTACCAAACTTGATCGATACGCGCTGCGGATGACGGTTTCGGTGCGCGC
>CAZKIN010000589.1:0-1784 GCA_964552515.1 uncultured Phycisphaeraceae bacterium | reverse complement strand
ACACGAAGGCGGCGTCCGTCGCCGCGGCACTGGCGGCCGCACCGACGCCGGGTCCGGCAGCTCCGGTGAAAGTGAATTTTCCGACCGCACAGAAGACCGCTCGGGCGGAGGCCTATCCGAAGAAGATTGAAAATTGGGAATTGCCGCCGATCGATCTGCTGCAGGATCCGGAATATGGCTTTACCAACCAGCAGGAGCAGATGGTCCGCGAGCAGGCGAAGGTGCTGGAGCGGACGCTGGAGGAATTTCGCATTGACGCGCGGGTAGTGGAAATCGACACCGGTCCGGTCATTACGATGTTTGAACTGAAGATCGGCGCGGGCATCAAGGTGTCGCAGATTGCCTCATTGGCGAATGACATCGCCCGGGCACTGAAGGCCCATGCCATCCGCGTGGTCGCGCCCATTCCCGGCAAGAACACGATCGGCATTGAAGTTCCGAACATCAAAAAGGAAAAAGTGCGGCTCAAGGAGCTGATGAGCCTGGCGGGTAAGAAGGCGACCGACATGGCCCTGCCGCTGTTCCTCGGCAAGGACGCGGGCGGCGCAGGACTCGTCGCGGACCTCGCAAAAATGCCGCACATGCTGATCGCGGGCACCACCGGTTCCGGCAAGAGCGTGTGCATCAACTCGGTCATCCTCAGTCTGCTCATGACCAAGCGGCCGGACCATGTGAAGATGATCCTGGTCGACCCGAAAATGGTCGAAATGAGCCAGTTCAAGGATGTGCCGCATTTGATGTGTCCGATCATCACCGACATGCCCAAGGCCGAGAAGATTCTCGAGTGGGCGGTCACCAAGATGGATGAACGGTATGAGATTCTCGCGGAGGCGGGCGTGCGCAATCTCGAAGGGTATAACAATCTCGGCGCGGAAGAACTCTATAAGCGCTTTGAACCGGCCAACCCGGAAGAGAAGGCGCAGATCGCCACGCACCTGCCGTACATTGTCATCATCATCGACGAACTCGCCGACCTCATGATGACCTCTGCCAAGGAAGTGGAGCATCACCTGTCGCGACTGGCGCAAAAGTCCCGTGCGGTGGGCATCCACATCATCGTGGCCACCCAGCGTCCGGAGGCGAAGGTGGTCACGGGCCTGATCAAATCGAACCTGCCGTGCCGCATCGCGTTTCGCGTCGCGTCGCGCATGGATTCGCGCATCGTGCTCGATCAGAACGGCGGCGAGGTGCTGATGGGACAGGGGGACATGCTCTTCCTTCCGCCCGGTTCGCATAAGCTGGTGCGGGCACAGGGAACGTACCTGGAAGATGCGGAAGTGCAGGCGGTGCTGGATAACCTGACGAGCCGGTCCCGACCGGAGTTTCATCCAGAGCTGGTGCAGATTCGTTCCGCCGGCGGCGAGGGCGAACTGGGGATGCGCGATCCGCTGTTTGACGATGCGGTGAAGATCATCCTGGAGAGCAAGCGCGGCAGCGTGAGTTTGCTGCAGCGGCGGCTGACCATCGGGTATTCGCGGGCGTCGCGGCTGATTGACCAGATGGCTGAGGCGGGCATCGTGGGTGACTATAAGGGGTCACAGGCGCGCGAGGTGGTCATGACGCTGGAACAGTGGGACGCGATGCGTTCGTCGATGGAAGCCGATCTGCAGAAGAATTACGAAGCCGACCAGATGACTGATGACAGTTCCGGGACACCCTGGGACGATGATGACGAAGTGCCGTCGCTGACGGATGATCATGACATTCGGGGATAATGCTGCGAGTTTGGGCGTATCCCGTCAGAATGCCATGCAGCCCGAGACCGTTTTTTCGGACCATTTTGC
>CAZKIN010000588.1:0-1810 GCA_964552515.1 uncultured Phycisphaeraceae bacterium | reverse complement strand
AACGTCCCCATCGAAATTGTCGGCTGTCCCACGCTCCGCGAACCGGACGGACTGGCCATGTCCAGCCGCAATGTCTATCTCAATCCGCAGGAGCGCACGCAGGCTGTTTCGATCAGCCGTGCACTTTTTTCCGCCGTGCATCAGGTCAAGCATGGCGAGCGCGACGCCGGGAAAATCACCGACAACATCCGACAGGAACTGACCGCCGCCGGTCCCGCGACCATCGAATATGTCAGCGCGGTCGATGCCGCAACTCTGGCGCCCATCGAGCGGTTCGATCGCCCCGCGCGGATATGTGTGGCCGTCCGTATCGGCAGATGTCGCCTGATCGACAATGTCGCGGTGGACGCCCCGGACTGATGCGCGTAGCATGACGATGAAGCGGTCGGTATTTAAGTGGGATATACAAGGCGCGCCGGCCGCAAGCCGGTGCCACAAGAATTATGCATCCTGATCTGTTCACCATTCCCGGTCTCGGTCTGGAAGTGAAGACCTACGGCTTCTTTCTGACCGTGGGGTTCTTAAGCGCCGTGTGGCTGGCCATGCGCCGCGCGGAACGCGTGCACGCCGACCCGGACCGCATTCTGGACATGTCGTTCATCGCACTGCTGTGCGGGGTGGGCGGAGCGCGCTTGTTCTATGTCATCCACTACTGGAAGACCGATTTCGCCCACCGCTCCAATCCACTGCTTGCGATCATCGATATTCGCCAGGGCGGCCTCGAGTTTCTTGGCGGCCTGCTCGGCGCGATGATTGTCACCCTGCTGTATCTCAAATGGAAAAAGCTCTCGATTCGCATGTACCTCGACATCCTCGCGCCCGGCGCGATGTGGGGTCTCGCTTTCGGACGTTTGGGGTGCTTCTTCAACGGCTGCTGCTTTGGCGGACTCTGTGCCGCGGGCGCGCCGGACGTGCCCAAGTATCCGTGGGCGGTCAACTTTCCATTCGGCAGCAACGCGCACATCCGCCAGTGGGAGGACCGGGAGGTGACGGTCCCGGCGGAACTGATCGTCGCGCGCGGGCTGGGTTCCTACCTGCTGCCCGCCGCAACGCTGAACATGCCGTTGGAACGCATGCAGCGCGCCCGGCTGGACGTGGAAGAGTTGGAAAAGTCGCTCGCGGAAGCCACGGAGAGCAAGGCCGACGAAAAGGTGCTCAAGCAGCTTACGGCAAAACTCGCAAGTGCGCAGGAGATGGAGAAGGCGGTGCGGAAGGCGCTGAATCTCGATGATCTGCTCTGGAACATGAAGTTCCCGTCGCGCATCAATCCGCAACGGACGATTTCGCAGTCCGAGTTGCAACAGCTGGCCGCCGAGTGCAAATCGCTGCCCGTCCATCCGACGCAACTGTATGCGTCGATCAATGGCTTCATTTTGTCCGGTCTGCTGTCGGCGGTTTTCTATGTGCGCCGGCGACACGGCGTGGTCATCGGCCTGCTGATTTTGCTCTATCCGGTCAGCCGCGTGCTGGAGGAACTCATCCGCACTGACAATCCGCACGACATTCTGGGCCTGACCATTTCGCAGTTTGTCAGCGTGTGCATGTTCCTGTTCGGCGTGGCCTATCTGTATGTGCTCTACGCCAAGCTGCCGGAACGCTCGCCCGCGCTGGCGAATGAGAAATTGCCCGTTAAGAATTAAAAATAGCGAATAGCGAGACCCATTACTTCTTTGCAATCGATATATTGATTTCGCTACTCGCCATTCGGATGGACGGTGGTGGGGGGCGTCTTATTCTTCAGCCAGTCTTCCCGCTCTTTGGAGCGGCGATAGCCGACGGGGTCTTTCTGGTAGGCGAAGCATTCGACGAG
>CAZKIN010000587.1:0-1816 GCA_964552515.1 uncultured Phycisphaeraceae bacterium | reverse complement strand
TGCTGGGGATCGGGAGCGGGCTGAGCAGCGTGATGCTGGCGGTGAAATGGTGACGCGGTTTTCGTAGAGATAAGGAGGTGGGTTTACACAACCCACCCTGCGGGGCAATGACGCGCGAGGAACTACAACGACTATACCCCTTCGCGCCGCATTACCTGCCTATCGGTTCACATCGATTGCATTATGTGGATGAAGGCAGCGGGCCGGTGGTGGTGCTGCTGCATGGAAATCCGACGTGGTCGTTTTATTACCGGCGGCTGATCAAGACGCTGCGCAAGAATCATCGGGTCATCGCGGTGGACCACATGGGGTGCGGGCTTTCGGACAAGCCGCAGCGGTATGAATACACGCTGCGCACGCATATCGACAATGTCGCGCGGCTGCTTGACCATCTGCATGTCAGTGATGTGACACTCGGCGTGCATGACTGGGGCGGGGCGATCGGATTCGGCTGGGCGGTGGAACATGCGGAGCGGGTGGAGCGGCTGATGATTTTCAACACGGCGGCCTTCCTGGGTCCGTGTCCGAGGCGAATCCGGGTGTGCCGGTGGCCGATCGTGGGTGACGTGCTGGTGCGCGGGCTGAATGGATTTCTGCGGGCATCGTTTCACATGGGGACATCGCGGCCGGGGCGGCTTTCGCGCGAGATTCGCGCGGGGTATCTGCATCCGTATCGAACGATCAAGGACCGGGTGGCGATCATGCGCTTCGTGGAGGACATACCGCTGTCGGTGCGGTCGGTGAATTATGGGCTACTGAAGCGCATCGAGGCGGGATTGCCGCAGTTTCGGAGTCGACCGGCGATGATCTGCTGGGGCATGCAGGATTTTTGCTTTGACGAGGGGTATCTGAACCGGTGGATCGGACTGCTTCCGCAGGCGAAGGTGCACCGGTTTGAGAATGCGGGGCATTATGTGCTGGAAGATGCGCACGAGAAGATATTGCCGCTGGTGAAGGAATTTCTGGATTGATGACAGATTAATGTCAGGTCGAAAGGCCGGCGCTGATCGCTACGAATGCACCGCGATCAGGACTTTGCCGAACGGTCCTAAGGCGAGGCGGTCGAAGGCCGGACGAAGGTCCGTGAAGGGAAAGGTGGAGTCGACGACGGGTTTTTTCCCGTCGCGGGTGAGCAGGGTCACGATGTCATTCCAGTGACGCTGGGCCTCCTGCGGAGTCTGGTCGCCGACCTGCACGCCGCCGATGCGGATGCGGCGGAAGAGCAACTTCGCGGTGGAGAAGTTTGGAACATTTCCGCCCAGCATACCGACGACGCTGATGCGTCCACCATAGCCGAGCACATCGAGCAGCGTATTGAATAGCGGGCCAGCAATGTTATCGATGGCCAGGTCCACGCCGCGGCCGGCGGTGAAGTCCTTCACTTTCTTTTTGAGCAGATCATCGGCGGGATCGATGACCAGGTCGCATCCCAGTTCAATGAGCTGGTCGCGCTTGGCGGTTCCGCGGGACAGGCCGATGACCCTATGGCCCAGGGACTTGGCGAGGTGAATCGACGCGACGCCGACTCCGCCGGAAGCGCCGGTGATCAGGACCGTGGCCGGCGCGAGCGGTCCCCACTGGTGCAGGGCCTGGTGAGCGGTGAGGTAGACGAGCGGTGCGGCGGCCGCCTGCTGGGGCGACCATTGGTTGGGGACCAATGCAGTGCCATCCTGTGGCACGACGACGAAATCGGCGAGCGTTCCCCAGCGGTTCACACCGCATTCGCCGCGGAGGAGGACCACCCGGTCGCCAACGCGGCGGCGGGTGACGCCGGGGCCGATTGACTCGACCACGCCCATGCCGTCGCGACCGAGAA
>CAZKIN010000586.1:0-1832 GCA_964552515.1 uncultured Phycisphaeraceae bacterium | reverse complement strand
GACATCAAGCTCTCCAGCAATCCCGAAAACAACACCATCCTCGTGATGGCCCCCAAGGAAGCGCTCGACTACATCGAAAATCTGGTCAATGACCTCGAGGCCCAGGACATCGCCGCCCGCCAATGGAAGAGCTATGCACTCGTCTACGCCGACCCCGATGAAGTCTCCGAATACCTCACGGCTCGGTTTAACGAAAAACGCGCCACCGGTCGCGATCGCGCCAAGCCCGCCCCCGATGCATCGGCCTCGACCACCGCATCCAGCCTGCAAACTGCCACCTTTGTGTCATACCCGCGCCTGAAGATGCTTTCCGTACAGGCAACCGACGAACAGCTCGCGGAAATCGATGAACTCATCAAGGAATTGGACGTCGAAGCCAAGGAAGACGACTTCCGCACCATCGCTTTGACCCAGGCCGACGCCGCCGACGTCGCGGCCACCCTGACCGATATGTTCGGCACCGGCGGCTCAGCTCGTGCTTCCACGTCTCCGCGCCGCGAAGGCGAAAGCCGTACCGAATCAGTGACCCGCGGCGGCATCCGCTTCATCGGCGACGACGGCGGTCGCGTGGTCTTCTACACCGCCCCCGCGCATCTCGAACAGCGCATCGCCGGCGTCGTCAAGGAATTGGAAGAAGCGGCCTCGGTCAACAAACTCCGCACCATCCAGTTGCAACACGCCAAGGCCAGCACCGTGGCCGAAGCCATCGAAGGCGCTATGTCCGGCGCGCGTCGTTCCTCGCGCGGCAGTTCGCGCGGTGCCGCTCCTGCGGGCGGGGGAGCAGGTGGCGGCGGCAGCAGCGGTGCCACTCCCGGTACCTTCAGCATCACCGCCAGTGATTCCACCAAGCGACTCTTCGTAGTCGCCGATGAAGGCACCTTCAACCGCATCGATGCACTCGCTAAAGCGCTCGACCTCGAACCAAAAATGGATGTCGAATTCAAGGTCTTCCCGCTCGTACACGCCGACGCCGAATCCATTTATGACACCCTCAGTGCCCTCATGACTGAATATGTGAAACGGCTTCCGCCGAATTCGCCCATCGAAGCCTTCAGCGTTGAACCCAACGCCGCCACCAACTCGCTCATCGTCCTCGGTGGACCGATCGTCTTTGGTTTCGTGGAGGACGCCCTCCGCCGCATCGACACCCCTGCGGCCGCGCCCAAGCAGGACATCCGCACCATCCAGTTGCTCTTCAGCGATGCCGAGGAAGTCCAGGCGGCCGTGCAGGCCTACCTGCGCAAACCCGGATCTGGCGGACCCGCTGCGCCTGGTGGTCGCGGCGGCGGCGCGCAGAATGCCGAACTCGTCGGCGACACCCGTGTCAGCATCCTGACCCAAACCAACTCCATCGTCATCAGCGGTAACAAGGAAAAGCTCGATCAGTTGGAAACGGTAATCCGCGATCTCGACAAGGCCGGTGAAAAAGGCAGCGTGCCGCGCATCATCGCGCTGAAATTCGCCAACGTCGGCCAGCTGCTCCCCATGCTCCAGGAAATGTTCACCACCGGAAAAACCGGCGGCTCCAAGAAGGGTCCACCCCCCGTCATCGGCGCCAACGAAATACTCAACGCCCTCGTCGTCCGTGGCTCGCCCACCGACGTCGCGGCGATCCAATCCGTCGTCGACAGCATGGACAACGAACAGGCGAAGGCCGCCGAATCCGTGAAGATCTTGCAGATCCAACCCGGCGTGAATCTGGAAGAACTGGCCTCCATCGTGGAGAACAGCGTCAACGAAGGCGCCACCGCACTCGCCCCTTCCGGCACCAAGAACATTCCACGCATCGTCGTGACGGCCGAACCCCGCTCCAACATTTTGGTCATCGCCGG
>CAZKIN010000585.1:0-1835 GCA_964552515.1 uncultured Phycisphaeraceae bacterium | reverse complement strand
CCGATTCAGCGGGCATTCATCAGGACCTGCCCCCCCGGCACGGCGGATTGAGCGCCTTTGGACGGAAGGTCATAGGGGAAATGAACCGCCTGGGGATGATGGTCGACGTGTCACATGTCAGTGATCAGACATTCTGGGAGGTGGTCAAGACGTCGACCGCTCCGATTGTGGCCACCCACTCATCCTGCCGGGCGGTGGCTGCGCATCGACGTAATTTGAGCGATGATATGTTGCGGGCGATCGCGACGTCGGGCGGGGTGGCCCAGATGAACCTGAATCCGCCGTTTATTGACCCGACGTTTCCGCAGCCGCGCGATGATGCGGCCGCGCACGGCCCGCCGCCGGTACATCCCACGCCGCTGTCCATTTACGTGGACCATATTGAACATGCCCTGCGGGTGGTCGGACCGGAGCACGTGGGCATCGGAACGGACTTCGACGGAATCCGCTGCGTGCCGGTCGGACTGGAGGATTGTTCCTTATTCCCGCATGTGACGGCCGAATTGCTGCGGCGCGGGCATTCGGAGCAGGTGATGGTCAAGGTGCTGGGCGAGAACTTCTTGCGGGTGATGGAGAAATGTCAGAAGCCTGCTCCTTTGACAAACCAATGAGCAATGCCGGCGAGATGTTTCGGTCCATGAGCGACAGGGAGCATAGTCGTACTTTTCACGTAGGCATATCGGCGGGGCTCATTTTCTTAGGTGCACTCCTTTACCTGCCGGGTATCAACTGGGGATTGCCGGGCGTGGTGTCGTGGAGCCAGGATTCGATTGCGGCCTTTCGGACGCTGGGGGCGACGGCGGAGTGGCCGGGGGATTGGAAGGGGCGGTATCCCCCGCTGCACTACTTGATTCTGCGCGCGGCCTATGAGCCGGTGCTAAGGCAATGGCATGCCCACGGCGCGGCGGACTATGACGCGACGACGGGACAATATCGGCTGCACGATCCGCAAGCGCCGAAATTGGGAACGTTGATCCTGATTGCGCGGGTGATTTCCGTGTTGATGGGAATCGGGACGGGTCTGGCGATTTACGTCGCGGGGCGGCGGTTGCTGAAAGATGACTGGGCGGGAGCACTGGCGGCCGGTGCGTTCATGATCGGCGCGGATTTCACCTATTTTGCCCACCTGGACAACGTGGATGTGCCGTCGATTTTCTGGTTTGCGCTCAGCCTGATTTTTTTTGTACGGCTGCTGGATAGGCATCTGCTGCGTGATGCGGCGCTGCTGGGGCTTCTTGGATCGCTGGCGATTGCCACCAAGGATGGCGTGGCGGGGGTTTATCCGGGACTGGCAATTTGTTTGATCGTGGAGCGGTGGCGGCGCGGGCGGGAGTTGGATGGGGCGCAGGCCTGGCACGGAGCGCTGTTGCAACCGCATTGGGTGGTCGGCATTTTGTGCTTTGCACTCCCCTACCTGCTGATTAATGGAGCGCTGCACAATTGGGAGGCGTTTGCGACGCGACTGGGTTATTGGATTAATCCGCCGCCGGAAGCGCTGCATGCACAACAACTAAGGTATGGTTCGCAATGGGAGCTGATGATTGCGGTGGTGCACTATGCGGCATCGGCGGTCGGCTGGCCGATGCTGGCGGCGCTGGGAGCGGGCCTGATTTATGTGAGCGTTCGTGACCCGCGGTTGGCACTGATCGTGCTGCTGCCGGGTATCACTTACTACTTGATCGTGATTTCGTCGCAGGGGTTCGTGTACTCGAGATTTCTGTTTGCGCCGCTGGTGCTGCTGTGTCTGCCCCTGGGCTTTGCGGTGTGCGCGCTGCTGCGGAACGCGGATTGGCCGATCCAGGCGCGGGTGATGCTGCTTACCCTCGTGGCGCTGC
>CAZKIN010000584.1:0-1836 GCA_964552515.1 uncultured Phycisphaeraceae bacterium | reverse complement strand
TGCTGGGGATCGGGAGCGGGCTGAGCAGCGTGATGCTGGCGGTGAAATGGTGACGATTCATCTTGCAGAGTAACGCGGCTTACTTCGCGGAGTTAAAAGGCGGGTTCAAAGAACCCACTCTACGGTCATGACGCGCGAGGAATTACAACGACTCTATCCCTTCGCGCCGCATTACCTGCCTATTGGTTCACATCGATTGCACTATGTGGATGAAGGCAGCGGGCCGGTGGTGGTACTGCTGCACGGCAATCCGACGTGGTCGTTTTATTACCGGCGGCTGATCAAGACGCTGCGGAAGAACCATCGGGTCATCGCGGTGGACCACATGGGGTGCGGGCTTTCGGACAAGCCGCAGCGGTATGAATACACGCTGCGCACGCATATCGACAATGTCGCGCGGCTGCTTGACCATCTGCATGTCAGTGATGTGACACTCGGCGTGCATGACTGGGGCGGGGCGATCGGATTCGGCTGGGCGGTGGAACATGCGGAGCGGGTGGAGCGGCTGATGATTTTCAACACGGCGGCCTTCCTGGGTCCGTGTCCGAGGCGAATCCGGGTGTGCCGGTGGCCGATCGTGGGTGACGTGCTGGTGCGCGGGCTGAATGGATTTCTGCGGGCATCGTTTCACATGGGGACATCGCGGCCGGGGCGGCTTTCGCGCGAGATTCGCGCGGGGTATCTGCATCCGTATCGAACGATCAAGGACCGGGTGGCGATCATGCGCTTCGTGGAGGACATACCGCTGTCGGTGCGGTCGGTGAATTATGGGCTACTGAAGCGCATCGAGGCGGGATTGCCGCAGTTTCGGAGTCGACCGGCGATGATCTGCTGGGGCATGCAGGATTTTTGCTTTGACGAGGGGTATCTGAACCGGTGGATCGGACTGCTTCCGCAGGCGAAGGTGCACCGGTTTGAGAATGCGGGGCATTATGTGCTGGAAGATGCGCACGAGAAGATATTGCCGCTGGTGAAGGAATTTCTGGATTGATGACAGATTAATGTCAGGTCGAAAGGCCGGCGCTGATCGCTACGAATGCACCGCGATCAGGACTTTGCCGAACGGTCCTAAGGCGAGGCGGTCGAAGGCCGGACGAAGGTCCGTGAAGGGAAAGGTGGAGTCGACGACGGGTTTTTTCCCGTCGCGGGTGAGCAGGGTCACGATGTCATTCCAGTGACGCTGGGCCTCCTGCGGAGTCTGGTCGCCGACCTGCACGCCGCCGATGCGGATGCGGCGGAAGAGCAACTTCGCGGTGGAGAAGTTTGGAACATTTCCGCCCAGCATACCGACGACGCTGATGCGTCCACCATAGCCGAGCACATCGAGCAGCGTATTGAATAGCGGGCCAGCAATGTTATCGATGGCCAGGTCCACGCCGCGGCCGGCGGTGAAGTCCTTCACTTTCTTTTTGAGCTGCTCATCGGCGGGATCGATGACCAAGTCACAGCCCAGTTCAATGAGCTGGTCGCGCTTGGCGGTCCCGCGGGAGAGGCCGATGACGCGGTGCCCCAGGGATTTGGCGAGATGAATCGACGCCACGCCGACGCCGCCGGAAGCGCCGGTGATGAGGACCGTGGCCTGCGCGAGCGCTCCCCACTGAAGCAGGGCCTGGTGGGCGGTGAGGTAGACCAATGGCGCGGCGGCGGCTTGCTGGGGCGACCATTGGTTGGGGACCAATGCAGTGCCATCCTGTGGCACGACCACGAAATCGGCGAGGGTGCCCCAGCGATTCACGCCACATTCGCCGCGGAGGAGGACCACGCGGTCGCCAACGCGGCGACGGGTGACGCCGGGGCCGATTGACTCGACCACGCCCATGCCGTCGCGACCGAGAA
>CAZKIN010000583.1:0-1836 GCA_964552515.1 uncultured Phycisphaeraceae bacterium | reverse complement strand
GCTTCCCCGGTGACACTCGATAGGCACGAACCTGCTTCTTGTCGCTGATCAGGTCCACGAACCCTTTGAAAATCGCATGGTTGCGCTCCGATGCCTGCACCTCAATGCGCCCTTCCAGCGGACGCACCCGGATCGGCACATCCGAACGCACCATCAGCTTCGTCACCGCGTCCAGCTTCCCGTCCGGCAACTGATACGCCCGAACCACGATCGGACCGTCCTCCGCACGAATACTTCCCGACACCCATGCGCCTCCATCCGGCGCCGGAGTTCCCGGCGGCACTGGAACCGGCACATTCCATCCACCATCCGGCGGGGCCGGCACAATCATCGCCGACGGCGCGGGACCGCGTCGCCGCTTCATCTTCGGCGCATCGTCATCGTCATTGTCATCGCCGCGCATCTCGCCGAGGCGTTCCAATTGCTCAGACAACCGGTCCAGATTCGCCTCAAGCTTTTCCAGGCGCTCTTCCAATTCTCCGCCCTGCTTGTTTTTGCCTTCGCCATGATCACCGGCCAATGCAACCACGCCCGCTACCGCCGGGCCGCCATGCGCGACATGACCCGCATGACCAACTCCTCCGCCTGGCGCCGCATGTCCCGCGTGCTCAACTTTTCCAGCGTGCGCGCACGCGCCCTTGCTACATCCCTTGGCGCACTTGCCACCGCAGCCCGCGCCGGCCGCCTTCACCGTACCGCAGCCTCCGCTGGTCGCGCTAGCCTGCCCATGCGCCTTGTCTTCCGGGCAGGATTGCGCCGGCGCCGCCAGCCAACCCGCCGCAGCGAGCGCCAGCGCCATCATCATTCCCGCGCCCGAAAGACGCGGCTTCGCATTTTCCGTCATCACCATTCTAATTCTCCTGGCAAATCGTTCCGCTCGCCCGGATACAACGCCAATTCCCCCGATGGGAGCGGCGTTTGCCTTACTCTGTACAAATTGCGTGGTCCGCAGCAGCGCCTCCGCATAGGCCCGACGCCCCTGCGGCAACAGCCATGTCACCCACGCGTCACAACTATTCTCCGCTTCCTCGCTCACCTTCCGGCGCACCCACCACACCACCGGATGCCACCAGTAAATACACCCCGCCACCTGATCCACCCACAACATCCAATGGTCGCGCCGCTTCAGATGTGCCAGCTCGTGGCACAACACCGCGCGCCGACCGTCCGCGTCCAGTTGTTCCCACAGCGACACCGGCAGCAGCAGCCGCACGCCCCGCCCGCACCACACCATCGGTGACACGTTGGCGTCAACCATCAGCGTCTGCGGCAACCGCCGAATCCCCAGCGCCCCCGCCACCTCCTGCACTTCCGTCATCACCGACGGCGGCGCGGCAAACGTCCGCCGCAAAAGCGACCGGCACCGCAATATCCGTATCAACTTCCCAGCCAGCAGGAGCGCAATGCCCAGCACCCACACTTCCACCGGTACCGGCGGCAGCGCGGCCATCACCCCCGCCGAAAGCACCGCCATCTCCCCGTACCAGCTCCGGGCAATCAACCAGAACGAAGCGACCTTCTCTACAATCATGCCCGGCAGCGCTACCGAGCCCGTGTCATATAGTTCCGCGTCCAGAGCGGCCGGGCTCCACGTACCCGTGGCGAATTCGTCGTGCCCTTCAAAATTCGGGATGGACAATTCAACTCGTCGTTGCGGCGGCTTCACGTCATTCGCGCTTCTCGCGATTCTTCCTTGTGGTCTGTTAGTTCCCAACGCGCTCAAATGCTCAAATCGACGCTCGCCATTCAGACTCGCTGGTGGCGGTGCAAAAACTTCCGCCCGCCGCTCGGCCAGTTTCGCATATTCCTTCTCGGCCTTTCGCGCCTCCGCCGCCA
>CAZKIN010000582.1:0-1842 GCA_964552515.1 uncultured Phycisphaeraceae bacterium | reverse complement strand
CGCCGGTCCAATCGAGTTGAGGTAAGTGAATCGCGGGTAAGGCAGTGGCGGCGGTGGCGAGGTAAATGGTAAGCACCGCTCCGCGACGGGACAGGCCTTTCTTCACGAGACGATGGGAAAAATGGCGGTTGTCGCCGCGAAGCGGGCTGTCGCCGGCGCGCAGGCGAACCGTCACCACGCTGCAAACATCATAAAGCGGCACGGCCAGCACGACGAACGGCGTAAGCAAACCCCACGGGGTGGAGCCGTGATCCGGATCGTAAAACGTCGTGAGGATGGTCAGCACGCTCATCAGGTATCCGACCGGCAGGCTGCCGGCGTCGCCCATGATGATGGTCGCGGGCGGAAAGTTGAAAATCAGAAATCCGAGCAGCGACCCGGCGATGACCCAGGCGAGCGCGGGGACGAAGACTTGTCCGCCGCGCTGCGCCGCGATGGCGAAAATAACGGCGGCAATGATCGCCACGCCGACGCTGAGGCCGTCCATGTTGTCGAGGAAATTGAAGGCGTTGGTGATGATGAGAATCCAGAGGATAGTGGCAGCGATGGACAGCGGTGCGGGCAGCAGTTCCATCACGCGGATGCCCAGCACGATCGCGGTGAAGGCGGCAACGGCGACCTGTGCGAGCAACTTGGGCCAGGGACCGAGCGGCCGCTTATCATCCCACAGGCCGATCAGTGCAAAGAAAGTCGCGCAGCCGAGAATCCCGAGTACGGCCGATGACTTTGCGACGATGCCGTCAAGGTGAATATTCAAGGCCTCAGGTAGCCACGTCGGCGCAGATTGGCCTTGCAGCGAACGTGCGAGAAATGCTGCGATGACGACCGGAAAAACGATCGCAACGATGATCGCGATGCCGCCGCCGAGTGCGAGAGTACGCGTGTGCTGCTTGTGGCCACCGGGCTTATCGATGAACCCGACGCGCCGCGCCCATGCGCGGACGAAGTAAGTCAATATCGCCGACAAGAGGAATGGTCCGGCGGCGGCGATGGCCATCAGGGTGAACATGAGTGGAGAGTCTAATCAGTGTCGCTGGGCGGGGAAAGGATTCGCAGTCCATTACGCCTGTTCTCCACGCAGCATCGCCTTCAGTTCGTCGATCCCCAGCAGTTTTGCCGCAATCCCATACACGGCGAGTCCGATCGCTACCAGGGCTCCGAGGCGCAGCCAGGCATTGCCATAAACGGAGGGCGACAGCACGCCGGGCGAGTCCACAATGAGCAGCGCCGCAGTCATCAGCAGCGTCGCACCGCCCATGCGGACCAGAGACGGCACGAGACTACGCAGGTCCACTTCGGGCATCGTCCGGCGAAGGACCCGCATCAACCAGAAAAGCTGCAAGCTTGCGGTGATCGAGGTGGACAGCGCAAGCCCGCGTTCCTCCAAAAGAAACACCAAGACTATGTTCATCATCAGGTTTAATGCGACCATGCGGAGCGCGATGCGGGCCGGCGTCGCACTGTCCTGCAACGAATAAAACGCACGAACGACCACATGCTGCGCGAAGTAGGCCACTAGCCCCAGAGAATAGCAGATCAACGTACCGGCCACGCGCCGCGTTTGTTCCGGACCGAATTCGCCTTGCTGATAGAGCGCGGCCACGAGCGGCGTAGCGGTAAGCACCAGGCCGGCAGTCGCGGGCAGCGAAATAAAAGCGCCCAGCTTGAGGCCACGTTGAATGGAACCGGCCATTCCCGCCCGATCGCCTGCCGCAGCTTTGGTGGCGAGTTCCGGAAAAACAGCCGTGGCAATGGAAATACCAAAAACGCCAAGCGGAAGTTGGTACAGAAACTGGGCGTATCCGAGCACCGCCGGTCCGACGCGCTCACCGTTCACTTCGA
>CAZKIN010000581.1:0-1857 GCA_964552515.1 uncultured Phycisphaeraceae bacterium | reverse complement strand
CCACATGCGGCGGCCTTCGGGGTAGCCGCTGGGGAGCTTGTGGCCGGTTTCGTTGTAAATACGGACGTTGAGGTAGTTGCCGACCTGGGTCACGTCGAGGGTGAGGGCACGCTGGAGCATGGAGACGGCGCGGGCCTTGCCAGCCTGCAAATTCATGGCGCTTATGTTGTCCTGAGGGAACTGGGCGGGGGGGTAGAGGTTGATGATCATATCCTGTACCCAGGCGTTGCCGCCAGCGAAGTCGTGCGCGGGCAGGTCGGTGCGGAGGGGCGGGGCAGGGAATTCTATGCCGCAGCCCTTGGAAGTAGTGTCAGGCATGTGGCAGTCCTGGCAGGTGCTGACGACCTGCTTGTTGCCGCCGAAGCGGCCGCCCATGTCCACGCCCATAGTTGCGAAGTCGCTGTTGAGCCATTCGCTGTAGGTGCGTTCGATGGGGAACATGTCGTAGGGGTCGCGCGAAGGGTGCTCCATGCCCAGCAAGTCGAGCTGGTAGGTGCCATCCGGCTGGCGGTCGTACATCGGGTTGCTGACATCGTGACAGGTTCCGCAAAGGGCGGAATCGCGATGAAAGCCGGAGTAGAGCCACTGGTGCGGCGGCAGTACGTCGGCGAAGGGGCCGCGGCGGTAGTCGACAGGATCGAAAATGTAGGTACCCGCACCGGGCCGAACGGGAAGTTCGGCGATATTGGCGAGGATCATGGCGTCGATGTTGGGGCTGCTATCTTTCTTGAAGACCGGATCGACCATGCGGTGGCAGACGCTGCAATTGACGCCGTCGCGGTCACCGGTGGTGAGGGCGGAGCCGTCGGTCGGTGTGGAACGGCCGGAGATCCAACCGGCGGGGGTGTGGCAACGGATGCAAAGGTCACCCGCGAAGGCGGCGTCCTGATTGGCGACGGCGAGGCAGGCATGGAAGAGCGGGTCGCGCGCGGCCTGTCCCATCATGCTGCCGGACCACTGCTGGTAAATGGGGGTCGGCGAAACAGGCGTGGGTGGAGGGACAGCGGGTTGGAATTCATGACAGCCGCGGCAGTTGTTGCTGGTGATGAACTGTTCGTATTCGATGGTGCCGTTGGGCTGCGAGCCGGGGAGGAAGAAATCTTCGATGGTGCTGGGGACCTGGGTCTGGCCGGGGCCGGCGAAGGCTACGGCGCAGGTGCAGGCGAGCGCGATGGCAGCCCACGCGTACGCGCGAAACGGGGTGAATGTCGTGGCAGCGTACGTCCGGATAGTCCCCTCCTCCCTTTCCGTCTAGAGTTTAGTCCAAGTGGGGTGTGAAAAGCCAGCGGCACATGCGCGGTAGCGGGGCGATAACATCGGGGTTCGCGCGTCGTCCTAAGGATGGGAGGCGAGAGGGATAGAGCGGTTGAGGCCGGATAGGCGCAGAATTCCAAGCCCGGCTGAAGCCGGCTAATAAGAATGAGCTGTGGTCGTCATCCACCAACTGAAGTTGGTGGCAAACACTGGTCGGCTAAAGCCGACCCGACAGAAGTCGATTTCGCGATCCTGCGCTACATTGGTCTGCGAGGAAGGCTGAAGGCGCAACGGATTCAATCCCCAACCCCATTGGGGTTGGATTGGTTTAATGGCGGTTTCCCAAGGGGCAACAGGCAACCGGCAACAGGCTGGAAGAAAGAGTTGACTTTGCTACACGCTGAGGGCACCAAGGCAGGAGGTCAGGAAAAAATGGTTTCAACAGACACATCCCACGACACGGGAACGATAGCGAGTCCGCTTCCTGACGGGCGCGGTACTGATTGTAGGTGCCAGATTGATGACATACATACGGCAGGCCGGTGACGAGGGGCGACGCGACAACAGAATTGAAACTGCTCCGAAAGGGGAGATGGATTGAAA
>CAZKIN010000580.1:0-1858 GCA_964552515.1 uncultured Phycisphaeraceae bacterium | reverse complement strand
TGGGACGAAGCCCAGCGCGTGCTCGAAAAAGTGAAACTGCCGTGCTGCATTCGTCCCGCCTACACCCTCGGCGGCGAAGGCGGCGGATTCGTGCGAACAGCCGAGCAGTTTGAAACGATTGCCCGGCGCGGGCTGGCCGCTTCGCGCGTAAGTGAAATCCTCATCGAAGAGAGCCTCTGGGGTTGGAAGGAATTCGAACTGGAAGTCATGCGTGACTGCCGTGACAACGTCGTAATCATCTGCGCGATCGAAAACATCGACCCGATGGGCGTACACACTGGAGATTCCATTACCGTCGCCCCCGCGCAAACGCTGACCGACAAGGAATATCAGAAGATGCGCGACAGCAGCATCGCCATCATCCGCGCCATCGGCGTCGATACCGGCGGCTGCAACATTCAGTTCGGCGTCGATCCGCTGACCGGCCGGCAGGTGGTCATCGAAATGAACCCGCGCGTGTCGCGCTCCTCGGCACTGGCCAGCAAAGCGACCGGCTATCCCATCGCGCGAGTGGCCGCGAAGCTGGCCGTTGGTTACACCCTCGACGAACTGCCCAACGACATTACCAAGACCACGCCCGCCAGCTTCGAACCGACCATCGATTACGTCGTGGTAAAAATGCCGCGCTGGACCTTCGAGAAATTCCCTGACGCTGATGAGACACTCACCACGCAGATGAAGTCCGTCGGCGAGGCGATGGCCATCGGGCGGACGTTCAAAGAAGCATTCCAGAAGTGCATCCGCTCCATGGAAATCAAACGCTTCGGCTACGGACTCGACAAGAACGACAAGTGGATGAACCGTTCTTCGATCGCGGCGGATGCGGGGCCCGGTTCATCGTCGACCACTGCGGTCGGCGGCAGTACGGCCACCGAGGCACCGCCGGACACAATCGAGGAACACGCCAAACGCTGGCCCATTCCGGCGGAGGTGCTCCGCGACAAACTCGAACGCCCGTGCCAGGGCCGGCCCTACTACATTCGCTACGCATTCAAAATGGGCTGGTCCATCGAGCAGGTCCACGAACTCACGCGGATCGACCGCTGGTTCCTCGGCCAGTTGATGGAGTTGGTGCAAGCGGAAGGAAAGGTCGAACGAAAAACCGCTGTTCAAACGCTTTCGCGCGACGCACTGTCCGGCTTCAAACAACTCGGTTACTCCAACGTGCAACTCGCCGCCGCAACGGGCGCGACGGTGTCCGAGTTGGCCGCGCAAGGCTGTGAACACCAAATCTCCCCGGCCTACAAACTGGTCGACACCTGCGCCGCGGAATTCGAAGCACGCACCCCGTACTATTATTCCGCCCACGAAGCGGGAGTGTCACACATTGACACCGGCCCACGGCGAATCTGCGACGATGAAATCCGCATCACCGATCGGCCCAAAGTCGTCGTCCTCGGCGGCGGCCCCAACCGCATCGGCCAGGGCATCGAGTTCGACTACTGCTGCTGCCACGCGTCCTTTGCCTCCCGCGCCGCCGGATACGAATCGGTAATGATCAACTCCAACCCGGAAACCGTCAGCACCGATTTCGACACCAGCGACCTGCTCTTCTTCGAACCGCTGACGCATGAGGACGTCCTCAACGTCATCGAGCGACTCAGCGGCGGGCCGCTCCAGCTAGATGACACAAAGAAGTCACTGATCAAAGGCGTGATCGTCCAGTTCGGCGGCCAGACCCCGCTCAATCTCGCCCAAGGTTTGAAAAACGCCGGAGTGCCCATCCTTGGCACGCAGCCAGAGATGATCCACCTCGCCGAAGACCGCGACGAATTCCAAAAAGTCATTTGCGACCTCAGCCTCCAGCAGCCGCCCAACGGCATCGCGCGCGACCGCAAGGAGGCCTTCACCATCGCCG
>CAZKIN010000579.1:0-1863 GCA_964552515.1 uncultured Phycisphaeraceae bacterium | reverse complement strand
TTTCCTGATCTCTTTGTCCGATACCCCCATCATTGGTTTTTGCATCTGCACTAATTCCGTCCCATGACCACGATCAGGCAGCGCGTCGTTCTTCAGTATGTCGATTCTGGCTAACATGCCTTCAGCGTGGAACCTCGGACACCAAAATCATCACTTCGCATCGCCTCACTGCTCGCCAGCGCGACGGAAATCCTCTACACGCTCGGCTTGGGCGACAACGTGGTGGCCATCAGTCACGAATGCGACTTTCCCGCCTCCTGCACCACCAAACCGCGCGCTACCCGGGCAAGGATCAACGCTCTGGCGTCCAGCGGAGCCATCGATGCCGAAGTACGCACATTCATGGCGTCCGGTGAACCGCTCTACGCCATCGATGCGGACCTCCTCTCCGCCCTGCACCCCGACCTCATCGTGACCCAGGCACATTGCGAAGTCTGCGCGGTCAGCGATCGCGATGTTCGTTCGGTTCTTCGCGACCGCGCGGAACTTCGCGCAACCAAAGTCGTTTCACTCAATCCCACTACGCTCGACGCGGTATTTCAGGACATCCTGACCATCGGTGCGGCCACCGATCAGGCCGCCATGGCGGAAGCCTATCTCGCGGAATTGCGGACCCGAATCAACGTGATCGCCGCGCGGCTCGCGGCGATTCCATCGCGCAGTCGGCCAACTGTGGCTTGCATCGAATGGATCGACCCCCTCATGGTCGCAGCGAACTGGATGCCCGATCTGATCGCCCGCGCGGGCGGGCAACCCCTCCTGACCAGCTCCGGTGCCCGCAGCACCGAAACCTCATGGGAAGCGCTTCTCGCCGCCAATCCGGATGTCATCGTCGTGTCACCCTGCGGATTCGACCTGTCCCGGACCCTCGCCGAAACGCCCGCGCTGCTCCGACAGCCCGCGTGGCCAGAGTTGAACGCCGTCCGCGCGCGGCGGGTCTTTGCCGTGGATGGCAACGCCTATTTCAACCGCTCCGGACCGCGCCTCGTGGACACCATCGAGATCCTGGCGGAACTCATTCACCCGTCGATTTTCCCGCGTCATCTGGCCACCTCGGCCGTCGCGGCACCATGCCCCTTGTCGCCCTGACCCGCAATTTCCCGCAAAACCTTGCCCATTCGCCTTGACCTATACCATCCCTATCGAAAATAATGTTCATATGTTCCGACGCATCTTCATGACTTCATGGCTCCTCACGTTAACCGCCTGCCCCGCGTCTCAGTCTGGTGGTAACGGCAACGGAAATGACAACGACAATGCCGACGGCACTCTGACCGGGGAGCTGGTCTTCTTCTCCGGCCGGCCCGCGCCCGAGTGGACCATCCCGGCCGCTGAACATGCGGGGCTCGCCGAAAAACTGCAGGGACTCTCGGCCACACCAGCTCCCGAGGGCTTCCCGCGCTTCGGTCCCGTGGGTTATCGCCTCGTCAACTCCAGTGTGGCCGGTATTCCCGATGGCGTTCTCGTGCAGGACGGCATCGTCGAACTCAAAACGGGCGACACCTATACCTATTTCGCGGACGATAAGCAGCTCGAGGCCGCGCTGCGGCAAAGTGCGGAGCGCGACGGCGTCTTCGCGGAACTGGGCCTGGACGATGCCGCGCCGCAGAAAAGGAAGTAAGTGTCACATGTATGTCATCAATAAGCGATTCTTTCTCTCCGCGATCGCCTGTTTTCTGCTGAACGCCATCCCCGCGTACACTGACGCTCCCAATGAAACACAGCGCTGGAACTCACCGCAGGACATGCAGGCGTGCAACAACTGCTACAACTATGCGACAAACCAGCCCAACGGCGCCGCAGCCCAGCCCGGCTGGGCCAGCGGCACCATGAATTCAGATCCCTACACCTGCGGAGGCCTGC
>CAZKIN010000578.1:0-1866 GCA_964552515.1 uncultured Phycisphaeraceae bacterium | reverse complement strand
AGTTTCACTTCACCATTCCCGTCAAAATGGACTCCGGCACGACGCGCATCTT
This sequence comes from uncultured Phycisphaeraceae bacterium, assembly GCA_964552515.1. GTDB lineage: Bacteria > Planctomycetota > Phycisphaerae > UBA1845 > UBA1845 > JACQXM01. Next base: position 1,814 of record CAZKIN010000578.1, on the reverse strand, counting down.
CAAAGGATATCGGGTGCAATACAACAACGCACGCGGTCCGAACAAAGGCGGCCTGCGCTGGCACCCGGACGAAACGATCGACACCATTCGCGCGCTGGCGGCGTGGATGACGTGGAAGACTTCCGTGGTCGACATACCGCTGGGCGGCGGCAAGGGCGGCGTTACCTGCAACCCCAAGGAACTTTCGGTCGGCGAAAAGGAACGGCTCGCGCGTGGATATATCCGCGCTGTGGGTCGTGAACTTGGCGTGCACAAGGATGTCCCGGCACCTGATGTCTATACCACGCCGCAGATCATGGCGTGGATGATGGATGAGTATGAGGTGTTGGTGGGGCATTCGCATCCCGGCGTGATCACGGGCAAGCCGATCGCCGTCGGCGGGTCGCAGGGCCGCGGTGATGCCACCGCGCGCGGCGGCGCGTTCGTCGTCCGCGAAGCCGCCAAGGCGATGAACATCAAACTGCAAAGTTCGACGTATGCGATTCAAGGCTTCGGCAACGCGGGCCAGTTTGCCGCTACGCTCCATCCCGAAATTCTCGGCGGCGGAAAGTTGATCGCCGCCACGGACTCGACCAGTGGTGTGCAGAACAAGGACGGCTTGGACCCGGTCGCGCTGGTGCGGCACAAGCTGGAGTCCAAGTCGCTCGCAAACTTCCCCGGCAGCAAGCCCATCACCAACGAGGAACTGCTGGAGTTGCCGGTGGATGTCCTTTATCCGTCAGCACTCGAAAACGTGATTACGTCGAAGAACGCGGCCAACATCAAGGCGAAGATTGTCTGCGAACTGGCCAACGGTCCGACCACGCCAGACGCCGACAAGATTCTCTTCGAGAAGGGCGTCTATGTGTTGCCCGATTTCCTGGCCAACGCCGGCGGCGTCACCGTGTCTTACTTCGAGCAGGTGCAAAACACCTACAACTACTATTGGGCGCTCGACGACGTGAACAAGCAGCTAGACCGCAAGATGACCGATGCCTATGCGGCCGTCCATGCGATGGCCCAGAAGAACAAAACCCACTGTCGCCTCGGTGCCTACATGGTCGCAGTCTCGCGCGTGGCCGAAGCGTGCAAGATGCGCGGGTGGGTATAGAGGAAAGGCAACAGGCAACAGGTAGCGGAAAAAAAGCAGGCGGGGCTGGCTCACTGAACCCGGCTCCGCCTTGTTCTTTTCACAGGGTGCGTGGACCCACTCGAACGAAGGTCCATTTTTGGTTCATCTCATTTAGGACAAATTGGTATGAATTAGCCTTTGGCGGCAGATCGCGCATCGACGGCACCAGCCGGCGGACAATAATTCGCAACTCACCCCCAATGTGGTATAAACCTCCCCGCTATGAATCTCGTTGAATTGCAATCCCGCATCGCCGCCATCGAACAGGACGCCGCTTCCGCCGCGCGCGGAGCGGCCACCCCCGACACCGTGCGCGGGCTCGATTCGCGCATCCTCGGCAAGACGGGCACGCTCGGTTCACTATTGGCCAACATCAAGGAGTATGCCGCCGACGAGCGCGGACAGGTCGGCAAACTGGTCAACGAAGCCAAAGGGCGCGTTAAGGGAATCTTCGATGCCCGGCTGACGGAACTTTCTTCGGCAGCCGCAGCGCAGGAATCGGCCGCGGCGTCGGAGTTTGATCCGACATTGCCGGGCATCCGTGAGCCGATGGGCAGCGTCCATCCCGTCACCGCCGTGCAGTGGGAAATCGAACGCATTTTCGAACGCCTCGGTTTCACCGTCGAAGCGGGCCCGGAAATGGAATCCGAGTACAACAACTTCGAAGCCCTCAACATCCCTGCGACGCACCCCGCGCGCGACA
>CAZKIN010000577.1:0-1866 GCA_964552515.1 uncultured Phycisphaeraceae bacterium | reverse complement strand
AGTTTCACTTCACCATTCCCGTCAAAATGGACTCCGGCACGACGCGCATCTTCAAGGGATATCGAGTGCAATACAACAACGCGCGCGGTCCGAACAAAGGCGGCCTGCGCTGGCACCCGGACGAGACGATCGACACCATTCGCGCACTGGCGGCATGGATGACGTGGAAGACTTCCGTCGTGGACATTCCGCTGGGCGGCGGCAAGGGAGGCGTCACCTGCAACCCCAAGGAACTTTCGGTCGGCGAAAAAGAACGGCTCGCGCGTGGATATATTCGCGCGGTTGGTCGTGAACTCGGTGTGCATAAGGATGTCCCGGCGCCCGATGTCTATACCACGCCGCAGATCATGGCGTGGATGATGGATGAATATGAGGTGATGGTGGGGCATTCGCATCCCGGCATGATCACGGGCAAACCGCTGGCGGTCGGCGGGTCGCAGGGCCGTGGTGATGCGACGGCGCGTGGCGGCGCCTATGTGGTGCGTGAGGCCGCTAAGGCGATGAACATCAAACTGCAAAGTTCGACGTATGCGATTCAAGGCTTCGGCAACGCGGGCCAGTTTGCCGCTACGCTCCATCCCGAAATTCTCGGCGGCGGAAAGTTGATCGCCGCCACGGACTCGACCAGTGGTGTGCAGAACAAGGACGGCTTGGACCCGGTCGCGCTGGTGCGGCATAAGCTGGAGTCCAAGTCGCTCGCGAACTTCCCGGGCAGCAAGCCCATCACCAACGAGGAACTGCTGGAGCTTCCGGTGGATGTCCTTTATCCGTCAGCACTCGAAAACGTGATCACGTCGAAGAACGCGGCCAACATCAAAGCGAAGATCGTCTGCGAACTGGCCAACGGTCCGACCACCCCCGATGCGGACAAGATTCTTTTCGAGAAGGGCGTCTACGTGTTGCCTGACTTCCTGGCCAACGCCGGCGGCGTCACCGTGTCCTACTTCGAGCAGGTGCAGAACACCTACAACTACTATTGGGCACTGGAAGATGTACACACGCAACTCGACCGCAAGATGACCGATGCCTATGCGGCCGTTCATGCGATGGCGCAGAAGAACAAAACCCACAACCGCCTCGCCGCGTACATGGTCGCCGTCTCGCGCGTGGCCGAAGCGTGCAAGATGCGCGGGTGGGTATAGAGGAAAGGCAACAGGCAACAGGTAGCGGAAAAAAAGCAGGCGGGGCTGGCTCACTGAACCCGGCTCCGCCTTGTTCTTTTCACAGGGTGCGTGGACCCACTCGAACGAAGGTCCATTTTTGGTTCATCTCATTTAGGACAAATTGGTATGAATTAGCCTTTGGCGGCAGATCGCGCATCGACGGCACCAGCCGGCGGACAATAATTCGCAACTCACCCCCAATGTGGTATAAACCTCCCCGCTATGAATCTCGTTGAATTGCAATCCCGCATCGCCGCCATCGAACAGGACGCCGCTTCCGCCGCGCGCACAGCGGCCACCCCCGACACCGTGCGCGGGCTCGACTCGCGCATCCTCGGCAAAACGGGCACGCTCGGTTCACTATTGGCCAACATCAAGGAATACGCCGCCGACGAACGCGGACAGGTCGGCAAACTGGTCAACGAGGCCAAGGGACGCGTCAAGGCAATCTTCGATGCGCGGCTGACGGAACTTGCTTCCGCAGCCGCAGCGCAGGAATCGGCCGCGGCGTCGGAGTTTGATCCCACATTGCCGGGCATCCGCGAGCCGATGGGCAGCGTCCATCCCGTCACTGCCGTGCAGTGGGAAATCGAACGCATCTTCGAGCGCCTCGGCTTCACCGTCGAAGCGGGTCCGGAAATGGAATCGGAGTACAACAACTTCGAAGCCCTCAACATCCCTGCGACGCACCCCGCGCGCGACA
>CAZKIN010000576.1:0-1867 GCA_964552515.1 uncultured Phycisphaeraceae bacterium | reverse complement strand
TAGATTGCCGAGCCGCACCCGAGGTTGATGGGACGAAAGGAAGGGCTGGTACTTCTCAGGCGAAAAGGCGGCACGGGTGGGGGGGGGAACTATCTGACCGCAATGGGCCGGCCGATGCAGCCGAAGGCCAAGGAATTCTCAAGCGCGCAGTAGACTGTTCCCCACTTTGACCGCTTCCGTCGCCGAGAACGCGCATCCATCCGCTCCCAGTTCGCGCCAAAGTCCCTCGACCGACTTGAACGGTGGCCCGCCCACGAGCACCTTCGTCTTCGCAAGGGACGCGTTACGGTGAACGGCGTCAATCAAATCTCCTGCGTCACGCAGGGTCAGCGCCGTGCTCACGGAAAGCGCAAGTAGCTCAGCGTGTCTGCGTTGCAGCAGTTCGAGCACATCGCCAATCGGAGTATTCGCCCCCAGGTACGCCACATTCCATCCGTCGATCTCAAACAGGTCCGCCACCATGCGCAGTCCAATCTCATGCAGATCGCCCGGTGTCGAAGTGGCCACGATGGTGCGGCCGTTGGATGCCGCCCGCTGAAAGTGCGGCCGCAGCAGGCTCATGATTGCTTGTGTGGTGGCACTGCCGAAGTGCTCGTCGGCGACCGTAATCTCGCCTTGATGCCACATCCACCCCAAACGTGCCTGCGCCGGTGCTAAAATACCTTCATAAATTTCCGGCACGGAGATTCCGGTGTCGCAGCGCGACAGAATCAACGACTCGGCGCGCCGGCGATCGCCCGCCAGCACCGCCTCCAGGTATTCAAGGACAACGGTGCGATGCGCCAAGTCGGGCTCATTTGCGACCTCGGAATCCGCGCTCGTACTACGCAGCGCTCGGACGGCATGGTCTACAAATTCCAATGCGGTTCGGCTGATCGCTGGTGGAAGCTCCGTCTCCAGCACGTCGCGCATGCACGTTGCATTGGTCAGGAAGTCCGCCTCCTCCGCACCGCGCAGGCGGAAGGATTCGCGCGTCCAGCGCATTGAATGGGCGAACAGCTCCGCGCTGCGCACCGACACCGCCTGCGCGAGTGTATACAGCTGCGCCAGCGTGTGCCCGACCCAATCCCCGCGCCAACCCTGTCCATACCGTTTCGAAAGGTGCGCGTTCTTCTCCGCCTGTCGGTCGACCGTCCAGTTCGCCACCGCTTTCGCGACGGAGTCAATGACCAGGCTCGCTTGCCGTGCTTCAGGATTCACCGGTTTTCATGGCCTCCGAACAGTCCAAAACTCAATCACACCTGGTAACTACACACTATAGCACCTAACGTTCCCGTGTAGCGTTCAACAGCGAGAAATTCACGGGTATATTGGCGGATTCACCGCTACAGAAGAATAGAGCTTGCTCTAGCCGTTGACGCTGGCCACCACAACCAGCGGGCCTCCCGAAACAACCACGCCTCCCGGCTTTTCCACGGTAATCGCGAACACCGCCGGATCGTCGGCACGCAATTTCGCGTCTATGGCGATGATCGCTTCGCCCGCGGAGCGCACGTCAAACACGCCCCCGTCGATCGGATGCGTGTCCCGCTTCGGATCGACAATCCAAAGTTGATATTGATAAACGCGCGGATCGTTCGGCGGCAACCCAACCAGTCGCATGAAGCCGTGTTGCGCCGCATTGCTCCATACCACGTCGCCTGAAACCTCCTCGAACCCCGGCTCCTTTCCTGCCCAAGCCGCGCGCAACAGGTCGCCCGACTCGCGCACAAACTGGGCATATCGTACCGGGGTCGAAACCGCCGACGGCTTTCCCTTACTGAATGCCTGCCACCAGCCCAGCACCGCAAAGAGCAGCGCCGCCGCGGCCAGCGACCATCCCACCCGGCCGTTCCATCTGATGCTGCCGGCGCCAATGTCCTTTGCA
>CAZKIN010000575.1:0-1868 GCA_964552515.1 uncultured Phycisphaeraceae bacterium | reverse complement strand
ACAAGCCGCGCAGCGCAATGAACGTGTCGCGTCCCCAATCCGTAAACCACGGATATCCGGCCACGATCGTCTTGCCGGTCCCGCGACGCACAATGTAATCATCAGCCGCGCGATCTTGCGGCGATCCAAGTTTCTTTCGACGCTGCCGCTCACCTTGTTCGAGCCTCGCGAAATACGATGAGGCTGTCGCATCTTGCGGCAACGTAGCGGCATGGACCTCCGCACTCAGGACGAGAAAGGCCTCTCCCGCACCAAGATCCCAGGCAAACACACCGGGCGAGGCGAGGTCCTCGACGCAATCCAAACCCCGCGACTGCTCGTCGCGATAGAGAAAGTTGCGATACCAATCCGGCGCATGTGTGTACCTGCCATTCGTGAGCGCGCGGATGCCCGGAACGCTTGGGTACGGACTCCACGTTATGCCGCCGTCCTGGGCTTCCGCATCGAATCGAAAGCCCGCATTCTCCCGGTGCAGGGCGTGGTAATCCCGCCCCGAAAGCAGAGGTCGAACATGCAGGCGCATCGGTCCGCTGCCCTGGGGCACGCTCCAGCGGATGAACGTCTCTCCGCTTTCTTTCGATACAAAAATCTCCTGCTTGAGCATCGCATCTGAACCGATCTGGTAATGCCATGTCGGCCACGGTTCGGTACCAAACTCAACGATCCGCGCAAACCCGTCCGGGTGAACTACATCCGGCTGGTAGCGCTGTGCGGAGATTGAAAAATTCCCGTCCGCGGTTTCCACCCACGCCTCCATGCCGTTAACGAACACCATTCTTCCGGTCGGTGGAGTAACCGCATGCAGCAGCACCGCGTGATAGCGCCGCGTGCGGATTCCCGAGACCGTTCCGGAAGCGAATCCGCCCCGGCCATCGGTCTCCAGCCATTCGTTCGCCAGTTTCATGTTGGAGTATGCCATGTGTTTCGCTCTCGATGATCGCAAATCATGGGCCTGCCCGGAGAATGTCCGCACTGCAGGGTAGTTCTCAATGGACTCTGTTGAGGGACGCTCAGCGCTCTGCGCCCGGCGTGGACTCGGTGCCGTTGTCGTGATGCATCGACTTGGTCAGGTGAATCGTCGCCTGGTAATTCCGCAGGAACGCGCGGCAATCGCCGCATTCGTCCAGATGCGCTTCACATTCGGCCAGCATGGCGGCCGACTGTTCTGCATCAAGGTATTCCGCCAGGCTATCCACAAATTCGCGACAGGTCATGATAGTTGTCCGTATGATAAGGCAGCGTCTCGCTATCGAGAAGTCAGGATCAGAGAGTACCGCCGCCGACATTCATCCGCATCCGAAATATTCCCGTTCGTGCCGCCATGTACAGCGTGCGACTGTCCGCGCCACCCCATGCGAAATTCGCCGGCAGCTGTGGGCCTTTAATCATGCCCAAGTGACGGCCATCCGGCGCAATCACCCATACCCCGCCCGGGCCCGAAACATAGAGATTGCCGCGTTCGTCCACTTCCATGCCGTCCAGCGCCTCCTCCCCGGGGGCGCCGGTCATGTCAAAGAAAACGGTTCCGCCCTCGAGCGCGCCGTCCGAACGGACGTTATAACGCATCACGACTTTTCTGCCGGTATCCCAGTTGGCGACATACAGGTGTCGTTCATCGGGCGAAAAGGCGATCCCATTCGGTCCCTGCATATCGGTGCTGACCAGGGAAAGTTGATTGTCTTTAAGGCAGTAGACGCCGAAGTGCGCCAATTCACGAGCCGGATCATCCTGGAATTTCGGCAGTCCAAAGGGCGGATCGGTAAAGTACAGCGCGCCGTCCGAGCGAAACGTCAAGTCGTTCGGGCTGTTCAGTCGTTTCCCCTCGAATCGATCCGCCAGCACGGTAGTGGTTCCGTTGTGCTCGATGC
>CAZKIN010000574.1:0-1880 GCA_964552515.1 uncultured Phycisphaeraceae bacterium | reverse complement strand
CCGACCACCGGTACACCTGCACCAGTCCGATGTCCGAGTTCGGACCAATGTCCCCCTTCGGCATGCCGACGGCCGCATACAAACTCGTGATCGCCACGCTGCGCCCGAAGTCGTCAAACCCAACCGGGTTACTCGGCACCAGCAGCGCGCGTTCGACCCACGACGTTCCCATCCGCTCATACACGTACGCCGCGCCGACCCCGAAGTCTCTGCCCGGCGCGCCCGCAATCAACCAGCCGCCGCTCAAATCCACCGCGGCGCCGAACTGATCGCTCACCAGCCCGTCGCTTGGCACGACCTTGCCGGTCTCGCATTGCCCCCGCGCGACCGCCGCCATCGAAACGACCGCCACCAACGTCAACAAGTCATGACACCATCGGCCCATGCCGCATTCTCCGCCCGTTGGATCAATCCCGAGTGCCACGGCCCGCGCCGCGACCACGTCGTCCACTTCACTGTCGCTTGGTTGTCAGTAAACGTGCGAAAATCAGATGAACATCCCACCCGATGGGAAAGATGATAACAAAATGACAATTCCAAGGCACCGGAAAAATCGGTGAAGCTGGAAAATCTATCCTCCCGTTACTGCAATTTGTGTTATCGGACCATGTTACATTTCGAATTCAGCACCCCGCGACCGTGCCAAGTGTCAACACCATGGCACATAAATGCCGCATCGCCCGCAGGGTGCCCGCAGCTTGCGGGCAGCGTGCGTTTGGTGGCGCCCGGGGTGGTGGAATTTCCGACGCATCGTGTGCCACAACATTGGCACTTTCACACTTGTTCCCGGCTGCCGCGGTTTGAGCTTCCCACGCCTCCCCCCTGGTGCTACCATGTCATCTCCAAAGGGGCGTAATCATTTTGTGCTGTTGTTTCAGGGAAAATCGTTCGACCGTGACCACCGGACTTTCCAACCCGCCGCAGACCATCTCCGACATCGGCCGCAAGTACCTGCGCTTCCACCTCGTCCCCGATGTCGGCCCCGTCCGCATGCGCAAACTCCTCGATCACTTCGGAAATCCCGATTCCGTCTTCACCGCTTCGCGCGCTGAACTCATGCGCGTCGACGGCATCGGCCCGAAAATCGCCGAGTCCATTCTCGAAAACCGCGATGCCGTCGCCGCCCAGCGCGACATCGACCGCGCCACCGCTTCCGGCGTCCGCATCCTCTGCCCCCTTGATCCGGAATATCCCGTTCCCCTCAAACACATCACCGATCCGCCGACTTGTTTGTATGTGCGCGGCACATTGGAACCGGCCGATGCAGTGGCCATCGCCATCGTCGGCACCCGAAAATGCTCGCATTATGGCCGTGAACAGGCGCTGCGTTTCGCGGAACTTCTGGCCCGCGCGGGCTTCACCGTCATCTCCGGCCTCGCGCGCGGCGTCGATGGTCACGCGCACCGCGGCGCGCTCAACGTCGGCGGCCGAACCATCGCGGTACTCGGTAACGGATTACCGGCCATCTATCCGCCGGAACATGAAAAACTGGCCGAAGATATCGCGAAAAGCGGCGCGGTGCTGACTGAATCTCCAATGGACGCGCTACCCTCCACCGAGACTTTTCCCCGGAGAAACCGCCTCATTGCCGGACTCGCCATTGGCACGCTCATCATCGAAGCGGGCAAGCAAAGCGGCGCACTCATCACCGCACGACTCGCCACCGAATACAACCGCGAAGTCTTCGCGCTGCCCGGGCGTGTCGATCAGCCCGAACTTACCGCGGGCGTGAATCGATTGATCCGCGATGGGGGGGCAAAACTCGTCACCTCGCTGGACGATATCCTCGACGAACTCGGCTCGGTCGGCGAAACCATGCGCACCGAGGCCACACAGGCATTGGACAGACCCGCTGCACAACCCGCCGACCAACTGCCCTT
>CAZKIN010000573.1:0-1882 GCA_964552515.1 uncultured Phycisphaeraceae bacterium | reverse complement strand
ATCCGCGCGACCTTATCCTGCAGATTGTGAATCAGTCCAAGTTCCGCAGCGACAAGCCGGTGATGACGGTGGAGACACTGGATTTTGCGTGCGGAAGTTATTTTGCGATTATGTAGCACCTGCCGGGACGTGATGACGAAGAGCGTTCGCATTTGAGTAGCCGGGCGACGCGCGATACAACATCGGACATGCCGCTCAATTCGCAAAGTCAACGCCGGTTGTTGCTCACATTCATCCTATCCATTGCGGCGTGCGGGCTGCTGGGCGTGTATGTGCTGCTGAGCGGGCAGTCGGGCCGGCTGGAAGAATCAATACTTCTTTCGATTGCAATTGTAGGCGCGTCGTCCATCCTGGGGTTGTGTTGTGCGATTGCGTGGGAACGGCGGCGGTGGCATCCACTGGGACCGGTTGCGGCCATCGTGGTGGCGTGCGCGACTACCATCGCCATTTATTCCGTCTGGCAAAACTATGATAGATGGAATGCCAACCTCGGCCTTCCGGAGATTCCATGGGAAATCACTTTCTCGGCGTGGGTTCTGGCTATCGCGGGACCGATCGCATCGTTGCTGTCGCTGGCTAATCTCGACCAACGATACAAATGGATACGCAAAAGCACCGTACTGTGTCTCGCGCTGCTCGCATTGCTTTTCTTTGTTGTCATCTGGATGAAGCCGTACCGTTGGGATTCGGAATTGCTGTCGCGCGGCATGGGGGTGCTGGGCATCGGCGTGGCGTGCGGGACACTCGCCATTCCGATTTTTCATCGCATATCGGCCATCCAGCGGCGCGAGGCAGTGCGTACGACTGAGCTCTCGCTGACCGTCACCTGTCCGCGGTGCAACCTGGCGCAGACGTTGCCGGTCGGGCGGTCGGCATGCGCGAAGTGTAAGCTGCGGTTCACCATTGACATTGAGGAAGACAATTGCCCGCAGTGCGGGTATGCGCTGTACAAGTTGGAATCGGCAAGTTGTCCGGAGTGCGGGACGCGGGTTACTTCGGCGTAAACACTGGTCTGGTGCGTCGGGGACGAACCCTGCACCTTCAGGCACGATCGCGGAAACAATTACACGGCACCGGTCGCTTACACTTGCGGTTCGGATAGTGGAGGGATTCGCGCGAACGGAAACGCAGCGTATAATGCATGCGGCGCGAACTGACATGGTCGTTGAGACGGTCGGCAGGATGCCGATTGCCGCAATGTATCGGCGCAAGAGGTGATTTATGAAGAAGATGCGATTGTTCACTCCGGGTCCGACGATGGTGCCTGAGGAAATTCTGCTGGAGATGGCGCGGCCGATGGAGCACCATCGCACGTCGCTGTACAAGGACTGGGTCAAGCAGTCGCACGAACTGCTGCAATATCTGTTTCAAACCAAGTCGATGGTGATCACGCTGACGGGCAGCGGTACGGCCGCGGCGGAAGCGGCGATCGTGGGGTGCTGTCCGCCCGGACACAAGGCGCTGGTCATTCACAACGGCAAGTTCGCGGAGCGCTGGGCGAAGGTCTGCGCGACGTTCGGCATTGCGCATACCGCGCTGAAGTTTGAAAATGGGCGCGGGGCGAAGGGGCCGGACGTGTCCAAGGCGATGGACGCGGACAAGGAAATCGACACGGTAATTGTCGTACATAGTGAAACATCGACGACGGCGCTGTCGGATATTCCAGCGATCGGGAAGATCACGCGGGAACGCGGGGCCATGCTGATCGTGGACGGCATCACGGCGGTAGGGGCGATTCCGTGCAAGATGGATGAATGGGGTGTGGATTGCTATATCACGGGTTCGCAGAAGGCGCTGATGCTGCCGCCGGGGCTGGGATTCATCGCCGTGAGCGATCGGGCGTGGGAGCGGATTGAGTCGGGCAAGATGCCGATGCTGTACA
>CAZKIN010000572.1:0-1886 GCA_964552515.1 uncultured Phycisphaeraceae bacterium | reverse complement strand
TTTGCGCACTTCGTCATAATTCATGCCGAGCGCCGTGAGTGCCTTTTGGGCGACACTGCCCTTCTCCTTGGCGAGCGCGAGGAGCAGGTGTTCCGTGCAGACTTCCCGTGCCTCCAATTGCTGGCATTCCGCGATGGCGGTGGCAACGACGTTTTTGAAATGCGGAGTACCGGGAAGGCGGCCGAACACCCAGGTTTCTTCCAGCTGCTTCTTTACCAACTGGTCGACTTCGTGGCGGAGCTTCTCAGCCGTGATGCCGCGCTTTTCCAGAATTCCCGCACCGAGCCCGCCGCCTTCACGCTGGATGGCGAGGAGGACGTGTTCGGTGCCGACATATTCCTGTTCGTATTCGCGCGCAATGGCGTTGGCGAGTTTGATCACTTCTCCGACGCGCTGACTGGACTTTGGAAGCATGCGATTATCCGGTTTCCGTCCGCGGGCGGCCGCAGTGCGATCCTTTCGCACCAGATGAGCCTGCCGCTGCTGGACGGATTATCGCATGCCTTTGCTTACCTCGCCAGTGATCGGCGTCGCCATCCCGCCAGACAAAGGAAACTGACAAAAAGCGGCAGGATCATTCCGACACCGCAAACCCCGCTGGTGCCGCCCTGCCCGGGCACCGCGCCCACGCCATCGATGTCGTTGGGGTCGCCGCTTCCATCGTCTCCCCTTCCTGGATAGACGGTTAATGTCCGCGATGCGGAACTGGACAGCGTGGTGCCGCCGGCGGTAAGTGTCGTGACCGTGGCATTTATCGGAAGCACTTGCGGCAAATTCGTATTGTTGATGAAAGTATGGTTTACGAACAAACTGCTGGCTCGAGTGCCATCGCCCAAATCCCATTGCACGGACTGCAGTAGCCCGTCAAATCCTGCGGTGTTGATGCTGAGCTGAACCATGAGTGGCGAAGTGCCCTCGTCGATGTCCGAACCAATAGTGTTGGGGTTGCTAATTTGGATTGCCACGGTGGTGCCACCGACACTGCCGTCGCCGCCCGAAAACGCGCCGTCTACGCTGATGGCCGCCTGGGCCGAACCAATGTTTCCTTCGATGTCGAACATGGTCAAACGCGCAATGAAGGTGCGTCGTTCGCCTGCGGCCACCACATAGGTATGAGTTGCATTGCGCGAGGTCGAATCGACCGCGTTGCCGTCGTCGATATCGAAGTCCCATACCGTTCGTGAATCGTCGATCGGCAGGTTGGTTGCGGCGTTGCCCATGAAGCGTACGGAAAGCGGAGAGGTGCCTTCGGTGGGCGACACCATGATGCTGACCTTGGGGCCGGGGGTATCGACACTTCCGCCTCCGTCACCGCCACCATCGGAATCGGGAGCGTTCGGTGGAAGCGTACCGGCGTCGATCACATTACCCGAGGTGTCGGCCGCGACTCCAAAAGAATAACGTCCGATTGAGCTGCGCGCGTAGATGGCAAAATACTTGGTGCCGCTGCCCGGTACAAAATTCAGGCAGTGATCCTCGCCGGCGGCACAAGTGCCGGTGCTGGTTCCGCAGACGAGCGGGCAACCCACGGCCAGCGCGGTAACCCCGGTCGGCAGTGAAGTGATGGTAGCTCCCTCGCAATTCACCTGTCGCGTGTCGTAACACACATCATCCTGCGGAACAAAAGAAATTGGCGCGTCGCTTTCCACCACGAGGAATTCATCCACGGTGCGGGTTGGCGGGACGATCAATCCTTCGATGAATTCGATCGCGTCACCATTCTGCCGCCATGTCAGACGAGTGTCATCAACTTCCACGTCGGTGACCCGCTCGGGCCAGGTGCGACCTCCGTTGGTCAACGCCACCACGGACGCGGCGACCGCATCCCGGGCGTTTACACGACCATAGCCATATCGCAGGCTGCGGTTGGTTGCTCCATCGTATTG
>CAZKIN010000571.1:0-1918 GCA_964552515.1 uncultured Phycisphaeraceae bacterium | reverse complement strand
ACAACTTTTCGCTGGTTATTCTGGGGATTATCTTCGTTTCGATTCTGCCGGGGATCATTGAAATCGTGCGGCATCGGCGCGCGGCCGCGCGGGCAGAACAAGTTCCCAGCGAAGGCGCATAGACAGAATCAGTCCCCTTGCGCGGCACACACGGGGGTGTTTTTCCACCACCGCCAGCGCCACACTTGGATAGCCAAACACCGGCTACACGCACCCAGCGGCGCGCCCGCTGCCTGGCAGCGGCGAAAGCCCGTTCCAATCGAATATCACAAGGTCCGATAACCGGTTTCTGCTATTTGTCCGGTGAGTCTGTCCGCGCGGCGGAGGGTCGGGGCGGCGCGGAGAGTGCCAGTTCAGTGGCATTCGTGTGAATGTCTGGGCACGGAGCGGCATGTGTCATGTGGCATTGAGGAAGGATTGCACCACGAAGAACACGAAGTTCATGAAGAAGACCGAGAAGAAGATGAGGGACCGTGGCGTTGCGCGGACTGCGAGCGCGGAGCGTGCCAGTTAACTGGCATCATGAATGGGGCGGCGGCGCGGGGGATGAGTCACTGACTCGAGCGGCGCTGATGGCCGTGCCACATTCGGGACACACGCCGGAGGTGTTGCCCGTGAGGTTGTAGGAGCACTTCGGGCAGTGGCCGGGGCGAGTCCGGCGGCGGAGGGCAGATATCAGAAAGACCATCGGATAGGCAGCGAGGATAGGGATGGGAACCCAGTCGTCAACTTCAATACGCCAGAGGGTTATTCGGATGTTCTGGCTCTTCACGAATTTAAAGGGACCTGATTTCCAGTAGAAAGAAACCGGCGGGGGAAATCGCGACGCGTACTCGCCCTCTTCACAGCCTTCTATCTTCAAGTGTGGACGCTTACAGAAATCGCAAGGTTCTGACTTGGAGAATTGCATAGTGAACTGCGAGTTGGACCAGCGAAACAATCGTCGATGGTCGTATTCAAGGACTTGACGGAAGTAATCTCTAGGTCCAAACGCACTGGTACGATTTACTATGCACCAGGACACATTGGCAAGAGTGGCCAAGGCGAGAAGAATGACGATCGTCTTGCGGAACATGGTGGTGTGATCGTACTCCCGTAGCTGCTGGAATCAAAGGAAACGGCCGACATGCGCACCATGATCAAAACTTAGGGCCCCGCCTTGGTGCTGGGGGTTATGATTGCCGTGCCACATTCGGGACACACGCCGGAGATGTTGCCGGTGAGATCATAGGCGCAGCGCTGGCAGCGATGGTGCCTGCGACGATGTCGGCGCCGTGCGGCGAGCGACGTGAAATACGCCAGCGGAATCCCCGCGAGCACGCTGGTAGCAAGCGCATGCGGAAGGCAGAGCACTTCGTGCCAGGTGGTCAGTTCGTTGTCGGCGTACCAAAGCAGCCGACCGATGCGGAGCCGGGTGCGGATTGGGCCGGAGTGCTGGATGCAGACGTTTCCCTGCGGGTGGGCGGTTAGCCCGCAGATGTCGCAAGCGTGGCGACTGCCAAGGATAATGACGAGCATGGGACCGTGGCCAACGCGGACATGTAAGTTGCCGGCGCGGATTTCAATCAGCTTCTCGCGGGTCAGCGGCGGAATGGCCTCGACAAATACCCAAAGCAGCAGACAGGTCAGGCCGGCCAAGGTCGGGAAGATGACGAAAGCGAGTCGTCTCATGGCCGGTATCCCTTGCGACAAGTCGGCTATGTGATCTTAGACGCGGCCGGAGGCGCGGGGTTCCCGCATTCCGGGCATATTCCTGATACGTTGCCCGTGAGGTCGTAGTTGCAGTGGCGGCAATGGCCGAGACGGGAGCGGCGGCGAATGGCGGAAATCAAGTAGACGAAGGGGTAGGTCAATACGAGAGAGGCAAACGTCCAATGGGCAACTGACAAAACGTAACTGGCGTGACGGCCACCCAGAT
>CAZKIN010000570.1:0-1920 GCA_964552515.1 uncultured Phycisphaeraceae bacterium | reverse complement strand
CCATGCACGATGGCAAGATTGCCTGTCCAGCTTGTGCCAAACGATTGACACAAGTTTGATCAGTGCCTGACAGGTCAGGCCGCATTTCCTGAAAAACCAAAGATAAATCGCAATCTACCCTGCGCTGCGGCGTGGGGTTTTTTGTTCTAATGTCTCCGCACGCCGCCGATTCCAGTTCTGACCAATAAAAAAGGGCGGTCTTGCCGCCCTTGGTGCTCGCCAATATTCGTTTGCCGCTGGTACTGCTAGTTCGCAGCCGCGGTCAGAACATCCACCTTCCGCCCGCGGAACTTCAATACGCCGTCTTTCAGCGCATAAAGTGTGTGATCGCGACCATGCCCGACATTCAGACCCGGCAGAATGGTGGTTCCCACCTGCCGGACGATGATCGTGCCGATCGTGACTGCCTCGCCGCCGTACCGCTTCAGGCCGCGAAACTGCGGATTACTGTCGCGACCGTTGCGTGTGGAACCCTGACCCTTTTTATGTGCCATGACATTCGCTCCTGCTTGCCCAAAATCCAGACCCGCCATTATGCCCAAATCGGGCCCATTGGCAAGAGGCCGCCAAACTGTCTCGAAACGGAAAAATCCGCAAGGAAATTACCGCATGACCCACGTGCGTGATCGGCGAGCCGGCGTTGCAAAGGGCCGGGTCGCAACGTCGCCCGGCAGGTCGTACGCGATGGCCAGCGTCCGCCGCACCACAAAGGTGGCGTCGTCAACTCCCTTGACAGCAGCTTGCTTGGACGGGGGCGATACCCGAGTCACTTCCCCCGAAAGCCCTGCGACGTAAACGGTAAAACTAGCGGCGCTGGGATCAAACGTTCGAAATACGGCCGCGGACGCACGGCTGTTGGCCTCTCCCTGCAGGAGGGGCCCGGTGATCTTCGCCGGTGGTAGAAAAAACGGATACTCACTGCGGTGACGTTCCGCGATGGCCTCATAGACCTGGGTAGGAACACCATCGCCACCTTTGACCACCTGCAGTGTGTCGGTCACCAGGTCGAACGACGGGAAAAACTCCACGTCGCTGCCCGTGTTGTTCACAACCTGGAACAGGACGTACCAATAAGTGGTGGGACTGGAATCGCCCGGCACGTTTACCGTGATCCGCTGCGGATCGTGGAAGTTGAAATCAAGCTGCCAGGCCGTGCTTATCAAGTCCGCCTGCGGTGCAGCCGACAAAGGCGAAGTCGCGAGGGCGAGCAACCCGAAACCCCAGACGAATTTCCCCATGAATTCTCTCATGCCTTGCGATCATAATCCGCGGAATTGGGAAGTCAAAACCGTGTGAATGGTCATATGCGTTTGCGCTACGGCCAGCGGCTGAGCACCGCGTCCGCGACTTGCTCCAATTGCGGCCGGCGCGTGCCGCCCGCCGCCTGCACCGCCATGCCTTGGATGACCGTCGAAAGAAACTTCGCCAATCCCGCGTGATCAACGCTCCGCGAAAGTTCCCCCTCCGCCTTCGCACGCTCCAACCTCTTGCGCAGCGCCGCTTCCCCGGCGGTGCGCCGCAGGGCCAACTCGTTGCGCACGGAATCCGCCTCATCGCCGCAGGCCAGTGCGCCCTGCACCAGCAGGCAGCCGCCCGGATGCTTCTTATCGGTGAGCAGGTCGATCGCGCCGCGCAGTAAACGGTCCGCGACTTCCCGCGAGGTGCGCGCCTCCAGTGCTTCGAGCACATAGGCCGCCGGACCTTCGGCGTAATGATCCAGTACCTTGCGAAATAGCGCCTCCTTGTTGCCGAAGGCGGCATAAAGACTCGGACGGTTGATGCGCATGGCTTTGGTAAGGTCGGGCAGGGAGGTGCCTTCATAACCTTTGCGCCAGAAGACACGCATGGCACGATCAATCGCTTTTTCGCTGTCAAAGCTGCGCGGACGTCCGACGGGCAAGGTGATCTCCTTTTTTTACC
>CAZKIN010000569.1:0-1921 GCA_964552515.1 uncultured Phycisphaeraceae bacterium | reverse complement strand
GGTAAAAAAAGGAGATCACCTTGCCCGTCGGACGTCCGCGCAGCTTTGACAGCGAGAAAGCGATTGATCGTGCCATGCGCGTCTTCTGGCGCAAGGGCTATGAAGGCACCTCCCTGCCCGACCTTACCAAGGCCATGCGCATCAACCGTCCGAGTCTTTATGCCGCCTTCGGCAACAAGGAGGCACTATTTCGCAAGGTACTCGATCATTACGCCGAAGGTCCGGCGGCCTATGTCCTCGAAGCCCTGGAGGCGCGCACCTCGCGGGAAGTCGCGGACCGATTGCTGCGCGGCGCAATCGACCTGCTCACCGATAAGAAGCATCCGGGCGGCTGCCTGCTGGTGCAGGGCGCACTGGCCTGCGGCGATGAGGCGGATTCCGTGCGCAACGAGTTGGCCCTGCGGCGCACCGCCGGGGAAGCGGCGCTGCGCAAGAGGTTGGAGCGTGCGAAGGCGGAGGGGGAACTTTCGCGGAGCGTTGATCACGCGGGATTGGCGAAGTTTCTTTCGACGGTCATCCAAGGCATGGCGGTGCAGGCGGCGGGCGGCACGCGCCGGCCGCAATTGGAGCAAGTCGCGGACGCGGTGCTCAGCCGCTGGCCGTAGCGCAAACGCATATGACCATTCACACGGTTTTGACTTCCCAATTCCGCGGATTATGATCGCAAGGCATGAGAGAATTCATGGGGAAATTCGTCTGGGGTTTCGGGTTGCTCGCCCTCGCGACTTCGCCTTTGTCGGCTGCACCGCAGGCGGACTTGATAAGCACGGCCTGGCAGCTTGATTTCAACTTCCACGATCCGCAGCGGATCACGGTAAACGTGCCGGGCGATTCCAGTCCCACCACTTATTGGTACGTCCTGTTCCAGGTTGTGAACAACACGGGCAGCGACGTGGAGTTTTTCCCGTCGTTCGACCTGGTGACCGACACACTGCAGGTGGTCAAAGGTGGCGATGGTGTTCCTACCCAGGTCTATGAGGCCATCGCGGAACGTCACCGCAGTGAGTATCCGTTTTTTCTACCACCGGCGAAGATCACCGGGCCCCTCCTGCAGGGAGAGGCCAACAGCCGTGCGTCCGCGGCCGTATTTCGAACGTTTGATCCCAGCGCCGCTAGTTTTACCGTTTACGTCGCAGGGCTTTCGGGGGAAGTGACTCGGGTATCGCCCCCGTCCAAGCAAGCTGCTGTCAAGGGAGTTGACGACGCCACCTTTGTGGTGCGGCGGACGCTGGCCATCGCGTACGACCTGCCGGGCGACGTTGCGACCCGGCCCTTTGCAACGCCGGCTCGCCGATCACGCACGTGGGTCATGCGGTAATTTCCTTGCGGATTTTTCCGTTTCGAGACAGTTTGGCGGCCTCTTGCCAATGGGCCCGATTTGGGCATAATGGCGGGTCTGGATTTTGGGCAAGCAGGAGCGAATGTCATGGCACATAAAAAGGGTCAGGGTTCCACACGCAACGGTCGCGACAGTAATCCGCAGTTTCGCGGCCTGAAGCGGTACGGCGGCGAGGCAGTCACGATCGGCACGATCATCGTCCGGCAGGTGGGAACCACCATTCTGCCGGGTCTGAATGTCGGGCATGGTCGCGATCACACCCTTTATGCGCTGAAAGACGGCGTATTGAAGTTCCGCGGGCGGAAGGTGGATGTACTGACCGCGGCTGCGAACTAGCAGTACCAACGGCAGACGATAATTGGCGAGCACCAAGGGCGGCAAGACCGCCCTTTTTTATTGGTCAGCACTGGAATCGGCGAAGCGCGAGGACATTAAGAACAAAAAACCCCACGCCGCTGCGCAGGGTTGTTTGCGATTCAACTTTGATTTTTCAGGAAGTGCGGCCTGACCAGCCAGGCACCGATCACACTTGTGTCAATCGTTTGGCACAAGCTGGACAGGCAATCTTGCCATCGTGCATGG
>CAZKIN010000568.1:0-1929 GCA_964552515.1 uncultured Phycisphaeraceae bacterium | reverse complement strand
CCGGACCGTCGGTATTCACCGCCTCGACCAGCATCCCCGGCTTGCCGTCATCTCCGTACCCCGGTGCCAGCCCCATCACCACACGGAACGACGGCTGCGGGCCCGACGCCTCTGGCGCCGCCGATTTGACCTCCACATAGGCCGGTTTCTCCGCCGTATTCGCCAGTTGCTCCGTCAGATCAGCGACCAGCTTGATGATCCGCACGCCGCCCGTCCGGTTGATCTTGTTCGTGTCATCGCTCGGTTTGTGATAGTCGCTGTGCTGACCCGAAAAGAAATGCAGCACCGGCACCTTGGCCCGCGCGAAACTCGCGTGATCACTGCGCCCCCCCGCATCGGGAGTGGCCGCGACCGTTAGTCCCGCCCGACTTGCCGCCGGATTCAGCATTTCCTCAAACGTACTTCCGGTCTTGGTACCGAACACCTGCACGCTGCGCGAATTGGCCGGCAGCCGTCCGATCATGTCCAGATTGAGCATGGCCACCATTTTTTCGATGGCAACCGTCGGTTGATTGACGTAATGCTTGCTGCCATGCAGACCGGACTCTTCCGCCGAGAATGCAATGAACAGTACGCTGCGATTAAGTGTCTTGCCGTGTTGTTCCCGCGCAATTTCAAAGAGTCCGCTTACGCCCGAGGCATTATCATCCGCGCCATTGTGAATCTGCGGCTGACCGTCATCCGTCACCAGCTTCCCGCCCTTGAATGTCCGCATCGACGGCTTACGCACGCCCAGATGGTCGTAGTGCGCGCCTACCACCACGACTTCCTCCGCCATCGCTCCGCTGCCCGGCCGCAGCGCCAACACGTTTCGCGTCTTCGCCGACGTGCGCTCCAGGCCCGCGTCGCCACTCGCCCGCACGCCTTTCAGCGCCGCCGAGGCATAGCCGCCCGCATCCAATTTCTCCTGCAGCTGCGCCAGCGTCGCCGTTCCACCGGACGCTAACATCCGATCAACCGCTGCACGGGAAACATGAAATGCCGGAATGCCGTAGTCGTCCGGATTCTCCCCTTCAAATTCCATCAGGCGATCCGCATCACCTTCACCCGGTGCCTGATTCACCACCAAAATGGCCACCGCGCCGCGATCGCGCGCGCCATACGCCTTCTCCCAGAACGTCGCATACTTCGTCGTCGTTCCATCGGCCGCCGTCCACGCCGGCGGCTCCCCACGAAACATCAGTGCGACCTTCCCGT
Source organism: uncultured Phycisphaeraceae bacterium (assembly GCA_964552515.1). Classification (GTDB taxonomy): domain Bacteria; phylum Planctomycetota; class Phycisphaerae; order UBA1845; family UBA1845; genus JACQXM01. Next base: position 732 of record CAZKIN010000568.1, on the reverse strand, counting down.
GCACATCGGCATGCACATAATCGTCGCGATCCTTTTCCGCGGCTTGTATGCCATATCCGCAAAACACCACATCACCATCAAAGCTCCCTGGCGCGGAAAACGACAGCGGCACAAAATCACGATGCAATTCGAGCGGCGACGACTCCGTCGACAAGGTCAGCCGCGACTGATCCGTCAGCTTCCGATGCAGCGCGATCGGAAAACTCTGGAAATAGGTCCCGTTCTCCCCCGCCGGCTGCAGTCCGACCAGCGCAAACTGCGCCGCGATATAATCGGCCGCGCGCTCAATTTCCGGCGTCCCCACTCCGCGTCCCTTCAAGTCATCACTCGCCAGAAATGCAATGTGTTTATGAAACCGCTGCGCCGGACCGGCGGTGCAACTCACCACCCCCAACGCTGCCGCTACGCCCCAACCCAATAGCCAAAAACGCGACGCACGAAGCGCATTCAACTTCACGATGCCTGCTCCTTCGCCCCCGTCACACATCGCGCACACCAGCGCCGCACCGGGGACAACTATTAGCCATTCTTCATATCACCAAATTGGCGGGCAGCGCACCAGCGCCCCCTTTGTGTGCGGCCATGATATGCCGATGCGCCGCAGGTTGGAATCTCCACAGCTTGCTCGCGCACGAAAAAGCCCTTCGGACAACCACCGGTCGCCGAAGGGCCGTTGCTTCAAACCCACAGTGCCGCCGATTTATTCATCCTGCCAGCGATTGAGCCGCGACG
>CAZKIN010000567.1:0-1938 GCA_964552515.1 uncultured Phycisphaeraceae bacterium | reverse complement strand
ACGCCACAGCCGACATCGCGGTCATGGCCCGGGAAGATCGCCTCAAGGACCTCCCTGGAATCGGCAAGAGCACCGCCGAGAAAATCGATCAGTTCATCAAGACCGGAACCATCGATCTGCTCACCGAACTGGAAGCGAAGTTTCCCAAGGGACTTCCGGACCTGCTCGAAATTCAGGGCCTCGGTCCCAAGAAGGTCGCGCTCGCCTACCGCGAACTCGAGGTCGGCGGCATGGACGACCTGAAGCGCGTCATTGCATCCGGTGAACTCGCCAAGCTCAAGGGCATGGGTGCCGCGAGTGTGCAAAAGATTGCCGATGGCATCGCCTTTCTGGAAAGCAGCGGACAGCGCACCATGATGGGCATCGCGCTGCCCATCGCGGAAGAATGGGTCGAACGCGTGCGCAAACTGCCCGGCGTCAAACAAGTATCCATCGGCGGATCGCTGCGCCGCGGCGCGGAAACGGTCGGCGATATCGACATCCTCTGCGACGCCCCCGACGGCGCGGCCGTTGTCTCAAAATTCGTCGCGTTCGACGGCGTCCGGCGCGTGCTGGCCTCCGGTGACACCAAAGGGTCAGTCACCGTTACCGCCGACGGTGGCCACGAAATCCAGGTGGACCTGCGCGTCGTGCCGAAGGAATCTTTCGGCGCCGCCCTGCAGTACTTCACCGGCTCCAAGGCGCACAACGTGCGCCTCCGCGAAATGGCCGTCAAACGCAAACTCAAGCTCAACGAATACGGCCTCTTCGACGGCGACAAGCAGCTGGCCGGCGCAAATGAAGAGGACATCTACAAGTACTTTGGCCTGCCCTGTTATCCGCCCGAGCTGCGCGAGGATCGCGGCGAGTTCGATATCACCGACGCCAGGGCCTTTGAAAAACTGGTCACCGTGGAGGACATCCGCGGCGACCTGCACATGCACACCACCGCCAGCGACGGCGTAAACACGCTCGACGAAATGGCGGTGGCCGCCAGGGCTCGCAGATATGAATTCATCGCCATCTGTGACCATTCCAAGAGCAGCACCATCGCCAACGGACTCACCATCGAACGCATGGAGCAGCAGATCAAAGACATTCACGCCGCACGCAAACGCATCAAGGGCATCGACATCCTCGTCGGCTGCGAATGCGACATCCTGCCCGACGGATCGATGGACTATCCCGATGATCTGCTCGCGCAATGCGACTGGGTGATGGCCAGCATCCACAGCGCGCAGGGCAAGGGTGGGTCCAACAAGCTCAGCCCCACCGAGCGCACCTTGGCGGCCATCGAGAAGCGGTGGGTGTCATGCATCGGTCACCCCACGGGCCGCCTCATCAACAGGCGTCCGCCGATGGACCTCGACATGGCCGCCGTCGTCGCCGCAGCTGCGAAGAATCACACCATGCTCGAGATCAACGCCAGCCGTCAGCGACTGGACCTTAAAGACCTCCACGTCCGCCAGGCCCTCACCGCCGGCGTCACGCTGACCATCAACACCGACGCGCACCGCGCCGATGATTTCGCCAAAATCTGCTACGGCGTCCTCACCGCCCGCCGCGGCTTCGCCCTGGTTAAGGACATCGCCAACTGCCTGACGCCGGCCGCCCTGCGCAAGCGGATCGCCAAGAAACGCGATCTGCCTTGAGCCTTCGCGCCGGATTGCATGGAAAGGCGAACGCAACCACGACGAAACATGGAAGTTCCTCAAGCCCGCTGTCCGGTGTACCGACTCATAACGTAGACGCCTCTCTTGTAATGATCTTGCCGGACACCCGGTCCGGGCTAACTTTGCCATGGGGAAGCGGTCTTGGTTGCGCACGAAAGGCACTCATGAAGCACCGATGTTCTTCGATGTTGCGCCGACTCGTGGCGAAACCGCTGTGGGCATTCGTGTTCGCCCTCCCCGGCTGCGGCGATCTTTTCAGTCTCTCCCCCGCCATTCGCTTCACCAT
>CAZKIN010000566.1:0-1940 GCA_964552515.1 uncultured Phycisphaeraceae bacterium | reverse complement strand
ATTACAACTACGCGGTGGCGCTGGAGAACGCCGGGCGGCGCGAAGATGCGCTGCGACACTTCCAGCGCGCGGTAGAGCGCGATGCGAGTGACGTGGAAGCCCGTACGGCGTTGGAGCGGTTGCAGAGTAATTGAATCGCGATTGTTCGAGTGGTTGCGGCCACCGGTCGTGCGATGTCAACAATTGGGCACTCACCCGCGGGTTCCCACGACGATCAAATCGGGCGATGCAGCGGCGTCGAACTCGCCGCGGTCGTATCCGCCCCACGTTGCATCAACGCGCATGCCGGCCGCAACCATCCACGATTGCAATTCCGCGGGACTGACCGGATAGAGTCGGCGGCTGGACGCGCGCTGCTGCCAATTGCCTTCTTGCCAGAGCGTGATGTTGGACACGATCGCGCAATCGTCATGGAAGCAGAAGTGCCGCGTGGAGACATATTCCACGCCGTCGACGTTGGTCACCCTCGGGCCGCGGATGCACGGCTCTTCGCGGCGCATCGGCGCAAAGTTTAGGACTTGAATGAACATCCGTCCGCCCGGGCGCAGGCAGCGCGCGAATTGGTGCACGGCGTCCCGCACGGTGTCGCGCGACGCGGCGGCCGCGAGCGAATTGGCCAAGCAGTAGACGCCGTCGAAGTTGCGGCCGATGGCTCTTGGGATGTCGGCGTAGGCGGCGGTTACGAACTCCACGTTGGTCTTTTGTCGTGCGGCGACTCTATGTGCAACCGCGAGCATGTCGGCGCTGACGTCCAGTCCGGTCACGCGATAACCGGCGAGCGCGAGAGCGGAGGCCTGATGTCCGGTGCCGCATCCGGCGTCGAGAATGCCCAGCGTGCCCGGCGGCCCGAATACATCCTTCAGCACGGGAATTTCACGGCGCACCCGCGCGTCCCAGTCGATCGAGCGGTCGTACCATTCGGCGGAAGTCAGCTTGCTGTGTGGGTCATCGGGCATGTTTACCCCTTCCGACCAACCTGCCAGAGTAGCGCGAAATCTTGATCATCAGCGGGCCCTATATGAGTTCGATGAACTGCTCCACGGTCATTCCGGACAATCGTATGAGTGCCCGGAGCGTGCCGGGTGAAAGCTCGCGATGTAGAGGAACGGACAAACTGATATTGAGTTCTACCTTGAGTAGCACGACATGACTGCCGCGCTGTCGGTCGCGCTGCCATCCGGCTCTTTCAAAGGCCCGAACGGCCTTTTCTCCGGAAACGACGGGCAACTTGGGCATCAGATCGTAACCTCAAGCTCCCGAACGGATACCGTCAGCGGCATGCCGTTGGCGGCGCGGGATTCGAGACATGCCTGAATCGCTTCCGAAATATTCTGCAGCGCCTCCTGTTCGGTCTTACCTTGAGAAACGCAACCCGGAATGGCGGGGCATTCGGCCACAATCATGCCGGATTCATCACGATCGAGATTGACTAGAAATTTCATAGTTAACTATCCATTGTGTGGCCGGTAAATTCCATCGTCAAGCATTGCAGACTTCGCGTTGTTGTTTCGGTCGCTATCGAGTGGTCGCCATTGATTTCCTGGTTTCTTCATTCTATTTCTTCGTCCCGCGCTTCGGTTTGGATTCCCGGCTCCCTTTTGAATGTCGTGGCGCTGCGCCCAACTCTTCGCCCGATGGTTCGTTTTCAGTTTTCGAGTGGCCGCTATTTGCCGCAGCGCGCCCCGGTCGCGTCATCTCGGGCATCTGCTTGAGTTCCTTGATGCGGTCGCGGAGCTTGGCCGCTTTCTCAAATTCCAACGCCTCCGCGGCCTCCAGCATGTCCTTTTCCAGCGCGGCGATAAACTCGCCACGATCCAGTTCATCTTCGCTCGCGGCTATCGCATCGGCGGCCACCTTGTGCGCGCTGACCAGTTTCTCCAGCGAGTTGCGGATTTCCTTGACGATCGTTTCCGGCGTGATGCCGTGCCGCACGTTGTACT
>CAZKIN010000565.1:0-1943 GCA_964552515.1 uncultured Phycisphaeraceae bacterium | reverse complement strand
GGAGGGACGAATGAATCAAAGATGGTTTGGATCAGGCGCGGCGCAATTGACGTTGTTGGTCGCCGGAGTTTTTGCGATTTGGTGCCAGGCAGTGGCACTTGGGCAGAAGAGCGCAGCGCATGAGGAACCGAACAGTGCGCCCGGACCCGAGCGGGTGAGCACGCAGAGGCACGTGCAACAAGGCGGCAGGCCGCCGGATGCGAATGCGGGTCCGGTTGCTGAGAAGGTGGTGTATCAAAACGCCGCGGCGGACCAGGTGGTGCGGTTTGGTGCCGCTCATCAGACGCTGGCGGACGATTTGAACACGAACGCCTTTTCGGGATGTCAACTGACGCGCTATCAAGTCAGGGTCAATGGCGGTGTCGCGGGCGGCGGGGGGACGTTTGGGTGCGATGTCGAACTTCTGGATGGCTGTCCGGGAAGCGGGGGAGTGCCGATAGCCGGCACTGCGGGGCACTTCGCCGGGCTGGATGACGATGCAGCGCTAATGCACGACCTGGTGGTTGATGTGTCCGCAGCGCCGGTGGCGATTCCGGCGGGTGTGTGGATCAGCGTTTCCTGTGACAGCAGCGAGGCAGGCGTGGTGTATGGAACCGCGCCGACCATCGGGCAATCGGACAATCGATACTTCGCCTTAGAAAACGCTTGCGCGACCAGCGTTCCGCCACCGGCCTACGCCGCGTTCCATGTCGAGCTTTTCGTGGATGATTCCCCGGGGAATTCTTGCGACAGTGGTTTCGTAGCCTATTCGGCGGCGGGGGCAACATCTCAGACCCTGTCATTCGCGGCCGGACAACGCGCAGCCGACGATTTTACGACGGTGCTGGCACCAACCGGCGAGTCGTGCGTGCTTGCGGGGTACGATGTGTACATGCGCGGGACGAGCGGGCCCTATGTGATGCAACTGGACCTGCGCATTCCGTTTACGGACACGCCGATAGCGGGCACCGCCTTTACATATTTCGGCAAAGGCGACGGGGGTTTGGAAGTCGCGCGACTGGTGATTTCGCAGAGCGTCAACATCGCATTAACCGGCGTGAGATGGATTTCGTGGCAAGCGGATAAGGGCCAGACGGGGCTGGTTAATAACGTAGAGTCCATCATCGGCTTTTCGCAGGATGAGTTCTTTGTCCGATTTCTGTTGCCAGGCCCGCCGTTCTTTGCTCCGCAATTGAGCTTTCCTCGCGCGGCCATTTCCATCGTGGTTTATTGTCGCGGGGAGGAACCGCGCGGGGCGTGCTGCGGCAATCAGATTGCCGCCCCTGCGCAGAGCGTTCAATGCCTGGATGATGTCAGTGTTTCTCAATGCAAGGATCCATTGCAGGGCGGGCACAGCGACGCACGGTGGCTGAAGGATCGTACGTGCGCCCAGAATGCCTTTGATCCGCCGTGCGGAATGCATGGCTGTTGCACCCCGAATAATTGCACGGACACGACCTATGACGCTTGCGTCAGCTTTATTGATCCGACATCTTTCGGATTGCGCTGCGCCAACGATGCGCATTGCCCCGGGCGAATCTGTCAGCCGGATGGATTTTGTTCGCCGCGCACCGGGGTGTGGAAGGTTGGCGAGTTTTGTGATCCGGAAATTCCAATTGATGTACGTGTCGAGTGTCCCTTCTATGAATGTCAATTTGCGCTGGGGAGTTGTTTCGACACCGAGGAAGAGATCCTTTGCTGTTCGGCTCCAAACATCAATTGTAACCCCAATCTATGCCCTTTCGGCACTAAGTGTCAGACGCAATTCGGCGTCTGTAGTAATCGAGGCGGATGTAATGACACTGCCTGTTGCGCCGAAGTGTGTCCAGTGGACACCTTTTGTTGTCTTGTCGCGTGGGACAGCGCATGTGTGAATCGGGCGGTTGCAAACTGCGAATTGGTTCCGGGTAATGACGTTTGCGCAAATGACAACAGCATCGCCATGGGGGCGAGCCCAATACCAT
>CAZKIN010000564.1:0-1945 GCA_964552515.1 uncultured Phycisphaeraceae bacterium | reverse complement strand
ACGCCAGCCATGTAAGAAACAACCCAACAACAAATGGACTCAGCGTCGCGAGGTCCGCAAGTATCTGCAGCGCGGGATACCGAGTCGTTGCGAACAGCGCCGGCCAGTCTGTCAGGAACAAAATTCCCGCAAAATGTGCCAGGACCAATAAGCGAACGAAGCCCATGAATCGATGGTGGAATTGCGGACCGGCATGGGGCAAATCCGGCCGCTTCTTCATGAGATGGACACCGCGCCGCGCTGCCCACCATGACACCAGCCCGACGACTGGCAATGGCCCGACCGCCGCCAGCCAAATCCAACCGACATGCTCACGCGAAAGCAGCACCCACAGTCCCGGCTCTTCCGACTGCCAGAACAAACCCGCAAATGCCGCGATGGTTAACAGATGCATGATCGTCCTTGATGCATAAAGCTACGCCGATGAATTCCTGACCCCGCCATCACCCAAGTATAGGCCGCTCGTTGTCATCGGTTAAACCGATCGCCGAACACGACCGTCAGCGGCTTTCAAATTCCCTATCGCGTGCGTACCAGCAGCAGAGTCTGATCATCCGCCCTCGCCCCATGGGCATCCACGTCTGAAAAAACCGCCTGGTGAATCTTCTCCAATGGCTCTGCAGAACGCGACTCGATGATAGCCCGCAAACGTACTTCCCCGAACAGTTCACCGGCGGCGTTCATGGCTTCCACCAACCCGTCGGTGTACAGGACAAAGAGGTCGCTGGGATGGCTCTCCACTGCCTGCGCCGAAAAATCGCTCGTCTCCACCACACCCAGCGGCAGATGCTCGTTGGGCAGCTCGACCAGTTGGTTTTCGCGTGCCTGGTGCCAGAGAATCGAAAGATGACCCGCGAGGGCATATTCCACCTGCCGCCCCGCACCCATGCGCAGGCACGCAAACGTGACGAATCGCCCCGGTTCGCTCACCTCGTAGATCACCCGGTTCAAGTCTGCCACGAGTCCGGCCAGGTCCGCATGCCGCCGCACCACCGTTCGCACCGCACTCTTCACCATCGCCATGATGACGCCGGCCGCCACGCCATGTCCCGAGACATCCGCCACAATCATCGTTGCAGTGTCACCATTCTGACACAAATCGAGCAGATCCCCACCCATCTCGCTGCTCGGCAATGAAACGCCGTGTACTTCGCACCGTGGATGGGAAAACGCAATTGCCGGTACTAGCGTTTCGTGGATGCGCTGCGCCAGCGCAATCTCCGTACGCAAACGCTGGTTGCGTGCTTCCTCCACGCGCACGTAGGTCACGAACAGCACATACGCCGCAACCAGGAACGCCAGGCATGCCGCCGCTTCCAGCACCCTCGCCGGATCAAACCCGCCCATACCGATCGCCCGCGCCAGGCTTGCCGTCGGCGCGACGAAATCGAATATCGGTTGATAGAACGCCGTGAGGGGAACGAGAAAAATCAGCAGGCCGCGCCGCGCCTGCCACGCGTACGCCCAGCCCGCGGATATCAATCCCGCAAAAATGCACGTAAACGCAACACCATACCACGGACGACGCGCTACCAGGCAAATGTCCAGCAGCACCCCGATCGTGGCAAACGCGAAAAACGTCCCCGTAAACAGCCGCCAATGCGTGCGCCATGCCATCTTGCCGGACAACAGCTTCCCACGACCGACCACTGCTACTCTGTCCTCTTGCGCCATGTTCGCCTGTTTCTTCAAACCCTTGCCAAGTATGCGGACGGAGCATATCCCGCGACTATACCCGCATGTCCCACATCGGTCACATCCTCAGGAACACTGACCGACGACTGTCACAACCGCTCATACTCCGCCTTGCAATACCGATCCGTCATACCGGAAATAAAGTCGCAGACCACCCGTTCCACGCCCTGTTCTTTCACCCTACTTGCAAAACGGGCGGGCATTCTTCCCGGATCCGCACGATAGGCCGTAAACAAACCACGCACCATCT
>CAZKIN010000563.1:0-1956 GCA_964552515.1 uncultured Phycisphaeraceae bacterium | reverse complement strand
CCGTGGGTATACCAAGTTTGAGTCGTCCTGCCAACAAAAAAGGGTCAATTGCGTGAAGAAGTGGTGCTTATTTGGCGTCAATCGCGTTTACGGAGCCTGTTTCACGTGAAACGGTGCTTGGGTAGCAGGGATTGGTGGGCCGATCGAGAACGAATGGACCGGCGCAGGGGACTCTGGCCTGAGTCCTGGTGTACGCTGTGTCGGAGTCTTCAGGTACGCGGACTGAGTCCTGAGAGCTCGCTGTAGCCATTCCGTGTTTCACGTGAAACAGGTTTTGTCAACTAACTTGCTAAGGACAATCGGTGATGATGGAGCAAGCGCGCGTGAATCGAAATATGTTTGGGAATTGTAGATGTGAACTGCGAAGTCCTACCCGCCCGAGCGAAATGAGCATAATCTCTCGCTGACCACAGCCAATTGCTAAACAACTCGAACTTTCCGGTGTAAACCACCGCCGTTTCACGTGAAACAAGGCAACACATTCCATTTGCGCCGGTTCCGATTGTATGCAATCGAAGTCAGCTTCGATTCCTCGGGCTTAATGAGGCCTCCCACCCATACTCTTGGCGGCTCGGCGGCGCGCCGCTCCATTGTCCACGTTTGAAAAAGCGATGCGACGCTTCGGCCGTATTTCTGCAGCGGATCGATTCTTCGGCATGCGCCGTCCCAACCCTTCGCCAGGCTGGTACCATGCGCTCATGGCGCGGTCTTCCTCAGAATCCAAGAAGTTGCTGCCGAACGATCAGCTCCCGGCCGTGACGCTAAGTACGGCATATGTTAGCGTCGGCGCCGCGGCGGCGCTGGGGCTGGTGGCAGCGGCGCTGGCGGTGGTGGCGGCATACCTATCCAGAGGTGTGCCAACGGCGTGGCACTTGGTGGGCGATGCCGCGGGATACGTGAAATGGGCGGAAAACATAGCGGCCGGTGATTGGGTGGGGCGCGAAGGTTTCTACCAGGCGCCGCTGTATCCCTACCTGCTCGCCATCGTCATGAAACTAGGCGGTGCCACGACGTGGCACTGGATTGTTGTTCAGGCGCTGATGAGCGGGGCGGCTGTCGGACTGTTGTCATTTGCAACAGGGCGCATGTTCGGGCGAACGGCCGGGCTGATCGCTGGAATCATGCTCGCGACCTATCCGCCCGCGGTGTTCGCGGCAATCATCATTCAAAAAAGCGCCCTGGATCTTCTGCTCACCGGATCGCTGGTCACTCTGCTGGCGGGGAGTCTGCGAGTCCGTCGCGCAATTTCTGCGCGACGCGCCCTGGCCCTGGGGATCGTCTGCGCGCTGCTGTCCCTGACCCGGGAGAATGCGCTGCTTTGGGTGCCACTGTGCGGCATCTATGTGTGGTGGGTTCATTCCCCATGCCGGAAAAGTGACGCTACGGAAATCGAGAGACCGGTCGGCGCGGCGAAGCCTGTAGGCGCGTTCATCATCGGGTGCGTGCTGGTGCTGGGGCCGGTGGCGGTGCGGAACGGATTGGTCAGCGGCGAGTGGTCACTCACCACGTTCCAATCGGGTGCGAACTTTTACATCGGCAACAGCGCCGAGGCTGACGGTCGATATCGGCCGCTCGTGCGCGGGCATGAGACGCCGCAGTTTGAGCGGGGCGATGCGCAGAGGCTGGCGGAGGAAGCGGTCGGTCGGAAGCTGTCGGCGCGGGAAGTGTCGCGCCACTGGTGGTCGCGGGCGGGGGAGGACATTGCCGAAAGTCCGGCGCGCTGGGTGAAACTTCTCGGATACAAGTTTCTGCTGACCGTGAATCGCTACGAGATTGCGGATGCGGAGAGCCTGTACGTCTATGCGGCCTATGCTTATCTATGGGGCGTGCTGACCAATATCTGGCACTTCGGCATGCTGGGGCCGCTGGCCTTCATGGGTGTTTTGGCGACCTGGTCGCGACGTCGGGAGTTGTGGATTTATTATCTGTTGATCGCGTCGATGGCGGGCTCAGTGG
>CAZKIN010000562.1:0-1962 GCA_964552515.1 uncultured Phycisphaeraceae bacterium | reverse complement strand
TGTTCCCGATCTGGCAGGTGTTGGGCTGCAACTGGTTCACGCACAAGCCGGTGCCTGGGTTGCAGCTGTCGGTCGTGCATGCGACACTGTCGTTGCAACTGATCGGATTGCCGCCCGTGCAAACGCCGCTGGAACACAGTGAGTTTTGCGTACACAAACCGGTATCCGTGCACGCGGTGCCGTCCGACGCGTCGTTGCTCAAACAAGTGCCGGAACCATTGCAGGTGTCCGGATCAGTGCAGTCGGTGTCCGCATTCGGTGTCGCCGAGACGTTGCATGGCGTGTTGACCGGCCGGAAGGGATGGGCACATACGCCGGCCTGGCAAATGTCATTGGTGCACTGGTTGCCGTCGTCGCTACACGGAATGCCGTTGCCGACGTTGGTGTGCTGACAACCGCCGCCCGAGCAGAAATCGAAGGTGCATTCGTTGTTGTCGTCACATGCGGCCAGGTCGACCGCGACGGTCATGCAATCGGCAGTGGTGGTGCAACCGTTGCCGTCTGCGACGACGACACAGAGGTTATACGTTCCCACTCCGGCCGCGGTGTAATCAAACAACGTGTTTGATGCCGTCGGCTGACCGAGGAACGGCAAACCGCAAACGACATCGGTGGGTGCGCAGACGCCGCCCGGTTGCAAAAGGCAATCGGCGGCGGTCAGGCAATTCATCGGGTCCTGATCGTTCCATGCAAAGGTGAATGGAGGCAAACCACCCGATGCGGTGGGCGCTCCGCCGATGCTGATTGCCGCGCCAGGGCCGCACTGAAAGAGGTCCGGTCCGGCGTTGGCGACGAGCGTCGTGGTGTTGATAGTCACCGTTGAAGTCGAGGTCGTGTTGGCCGCATCGGTCACGCGTACTTGAATCGTACGGGCGACCGGCGACGCATCGGGCGAGAAGTAAAACAACTGCTGAGTCGAAGTGGTTGGAGCACCACCACAACCCACGGGCGGCGGGGAGAGTTTGTCCGGCGTCGTCGGGCTGATGCCGCCCGCCAAGGTCAGACCGAGACCTTCACCCGGTTGCAGCGGATTACCGGCCAACCCGAGAATTTCGAATGTGTAGTTAAACGGACCGGACCCGTTGGTGGTGGATGCATCGATAGCGATGGCATCATTGAAGCACACCACGGGCTTGGCGGCCGTCGCGGAGGTGGCGACGAAACCACCGGGGCAGGCGGGCGGAGCACCGCCGCCGCCATTGCCGGCACCGGCGGGAGTGATGGTGATGCCAGTGGTGGCGGTAAGCGTATCAAACACATCACGAACCGTAACGGTCACGTTGGCGGCACCCGGAACACCTGGTGACGTATAATTGACAACGACATTGCCGGCAGTGGCGGCAGTCAGACAGTTCACCAAACCGTTGCCGGTGGTGAAAACGGCCGGCGCGATGGCCTGCAGAATACCGCCCGCACCATTGGGATTGCTGAAGCAGACCGTGTAAGGCGCGGTACCGCCGGAAACACGGGCGGACAACGTACGCGTGCGGTTCAAGTCGATGGCGGGCACTTCAAAAGTCGCTGAAACCGCGAGCGTTTCGGAAGCACGCATTTCGATCGGGAAGCTGGTGGCCGCGGCCGCGGAGACCTGATCGCTAATCGTCGCCGTGACCAATACGGAACCACGACCCGGCAGACCAGTGGCCCGGACGGCCCAGAAGGCCGCTTCGAAGACACCATCGGCGCGGGCGATGCCGCGAACCGCGGTGCTCAAGCGCGAAACATCCAACGTCGCGGCACAGGGACCGGGAATCAATCGACCGTCCGTCTGATTGGCGGATACGGTAAAATCAGCGACATAAGAACCAATGCCACCTTGACCAGTTGCCTGCACGGTGACACAACGTCCCGGCTCGACCAGCGGACTTTGCGGAGCGGCATCGGCCACGGTCAGCGCTTTGTCCGGTGCGACAGTGACATCGACGGTGGTGGAACCTCGATTACCGGAAGCGTCCGTGACCA
>CAZKIN010000561.1:0-1969 GCA_964552515.1 uncultured Phycisphaeraceae bacterium | reverse complement strand
CAATCTGGTGACGCGTATCGGACATCGGCGGACCGCGCGACTGGTCGTCGGATCGTTGGTCGGCGCTGCGGGGATTCTGGCGTTGATCCTCACGCAGCAGGATTTTCGCGCGGCGCGACGGGCGTTTGAGGTGGATTCCGCGATTGTTGCGGGTGACTATGAAGCGGCATTGGCTGGCGCTCTGCAGGCGACCAATCAGCTCAGCCCGCAGCGCGCACTGACTAATCTTTACCGACTTTCCGAGGCGCGGATGCAGATTTCGCGGAATCTGCTGTCGCGGGCGAACGATCGCGAGGCCCGCGCCCGGGCGAGTGAAGTGCCGGACCGCGCCTTGCAGCAACTGGCGGCGGCGGATCGGGCGGAAAGTGAACTGCAGGCGGCGGAGGCGAACCGGGTACTCAAGGAACTGGTCACGCGGTCGCCGGGCTTTATCAACCACGGTTATGTCGAGTTCATTCTCAACCTGATCGCGGCCGACCACGCGGTCGCCAAGGGTGACAATCAGCAGCGACTGCTCTCCACGCAGAATGCGGCGCGGGCCATTGAGCGCGAAATGCGCCGCCAGCCGTTCGATACGCATATCGCGCGCGATTATGTGCGGGCGTGGCATCCGTTGGGCGAACTGGACGCGCTGCTCGCGGCGCTCGCCCGGCCGCTGCGGCACAACGGCGTTTCCGGAGATGATGTCACGGTACTGGCACCGATTGCCGAGCGCCCGGAGTTTGAACCCCTGCTGCGTGAGCTCATGGAGGGAAGCGCGGGCGAAGTCGGCGCAAACGGGAAAGCAGATGCGCCGGCGAAGTGGCGACCGGAGGAGTTGCGGCTGGCGGCGGCTCATTGGTTTTCCACCGGGAAGTACGACGACGCAATCGCTGCGCTGCAGGCGGCGACGAAGCTGTACGCGGAGATGGGCGCGGCGCCGCTGATTGGTGCGGCCTCGGCTTATGCGGAACTGGCCGATGTGCTGTTCTTCGCCCATCCGGATGACGCTGTGCCGTCACTGGCCCAGGCGGAAAGCGCGCTGGCCCGGCTTCCCGATTCACGGCCCGGACGCGAACTCCGCACCGCGATCAACAACCGCCGCATCGATTATCTGCTCGCCGCCAACCGCGAGGACGCTGCGCGGGAGTTGCTGGTGCAGACGGCGGTGGGTGCGGTGACGGATGAACAACTGACCGGCGAAATGGCGGATCGATACCGCCGTCTTTCGGACGCGATCCTGCGCAGCCGCTTGTCGCCGGGTGTTACTTCGGTCGCGCCGCAGCTGCTGTCACTCGTTCAAGCTTGGCTGACCCGTGCGCTGGCGCTGGATGAAAGCAGTGCGGGTGTGCGGCTGTCCTTGGCCAATGTGCATTTCCTGCAGGGTGACGACTCCGGCGCGGCCGGGCATCTGCTGGCGGCGCTGGAGAGGGGTTTGCCGCCGGAAACCGCGCAGCGCTTCGTGGAAATCGCCCGCGAGCGCGGCCGGGATGTGCAGGCGTATGCGGCGGTGGCCGTGATCCTCAGTGCCACACCTTCGGCACCCCCGACGCCGTGACCGTTGACCAATTGCGATAATCCGCGCAATCGACGACCATCTCCGCAGACCCGGACATTATCGATCTTCGGAATTCTCCACATGGAATCCGTATCCCCTGCTGAGCCGCTGACGCGGGACACACCCTGCATCCACTGCGGGTACAACCTGCGCGGACTGGCAGCAGGCGGGATGTGTCCGGAATGCGGACATGCCATTGAAGAGTCACTGCGCGGGGAGTTGCTGCGGTTTGCGAATCCGGATTGGTTACGGAGAGTCCGACTGGGAATCACCGTCCAATTAGTGGGAATCGTAATATCGATTGTCATGATTAGCGCTACAACCGCCCTCGCCGTTGCTGGGGTCATTGACCCGCTGTACATCGAGTTTGCCTTTTGGCCTAACCCGGATTATTCATCATTTCCTTTCCCGTGCTGGTGATAGGGTTGTTGG
>CAZKIN010000560.1:0-1975 GCA_964552515.1 uncultured Phycisphaeraceae bacterium | reverse complement strand
TCCGTCCGCGATAATGTTCCCGCGAATAACGTGTGGCGTTTGCTGGACAACCATTTTGGCGGCAGTGCCGGCTATCGCGACTTTCGGGAATGCGAAGGGCATTTTTCCGAACATTTGGATAATAAGGTTTCGTGGCGCCATTTTCTGCCGGAAGTCCAGAATGATCTTACGCAGTTTCATACGCGCTATGGAAACGCCATCACGGTGATGGGAACGATTCCGGCCGGTGGGACCAAGACCGCTGCGCGTCAATTGCTGCAGCAGATTTACCAGAGCATCCCCTTCCTGGAGATGAAGCGGACGGGATACGACTTTTCATTGCGGGCACCAACGTAATGGACTTCATCGGGACAAACGGCTATGCAAGTAATGATATTGGGCGCCTGGTTGGCGTCACTGTGGGGAGCATGCTGCATGGGCGCAGATAACGCGAACCTTCGCCTGCAAGAGGCCGTGTCGGTCCTGGACGCGACGTATCATATCGCGCCGAAAAAGGGACAGGAAAAGTCGCATTGGAGCGACGGTGCCGCACGCCTCGATGCCATCGCTGGTGACCTTCCACCGGCGCAGCAGGCACCGGTGCGCTACCATCAGGCGCGCATGCTGGCCCTGGCGGGTGACAAAACCGCCGCCGTGAAACTGATGGAAGCCTCGGTGAAGTCCACGCCGGTCCTGCCGGAAAGCGTTCTGCTGCTCTCGCAACTTACGTATGAAGAAGGCAATGAGGCCAGCAATCGCCGGCGCTGGCAACTGGAGGGAATCCTGGGTAGCGCGCTGCCGCTGAGCGTGTGGGGACGTCTGCATGACGGTCGGCTGGAAGAAGAGACGGCCCAGAAGCTCGGCGTAGCGATGAAGGACAATCCCGATTGGCCCATTCTGCCGAAAATCGAACGCGGGGCGCTGCTGGACATTGCGCGGCTTTTCGCCGAGATGCGCATACCCGAAGATGCGGCCAACGCCTATCGGGAAGCGCTGTACTGCGGATTCACGCTCCCGCAATTCCCCACACCTGGCGATGACTCATGGATGTCAGTCGGTGCGGCCGAACACTGGCTTACGGTTGCACGTCTGGAGTCATCCATCCGCAAGACGAATTGGGCTGTCCAGGCGGTGCTGATGGCGACTGCCTCCGCGCCCAGGCAATCGGGTGCCGCCAGGGAGATACTGCAGGAGATGATGGTCGGAAAAATACAGGCGACAATTCCGCAGCCCGACGAAGCGAAATACCGCCGCATTGCGGATCTTTATGCCGAGTGCCTGGTGCATCCGCGCGGCGGCGCTGCGTTGAATCAGGCGGCGGCTTTGCTGCCCAAGGCGGACTTCGCGCCGCGCAAACAGGAACTGGCCGCCGAGTGGAAGCATATGATGGATGAGTATGTTTCCGGGCGGAAAGCGACGGCCGTGCTGTTCGGGCAGTTCGTTGGCAAGGCGAAGGACCCCATGACGATTACTCCTTCGCGCTTTCCGTACGAGTCAAAGTAAACGAGGATTTTCGTTGCCATGCCGCGCACATTCACCATGTCCGACGCACACATGCAGGCCTTCAGCGCGCAACAACAGGAGCGCTTTACAGACGAAATGATTGCCTATTTGAAGAAGTTTTATCCCGGAAAGCTGGCTACGCTCGGTGAACCGGCGGCGCGGGAGCAGATTGCGCGGGGCATCGCCAAGGCGAAGTCCTACTACATTCTGCTGGAAGAAGACGTCGCACGATATATACAGTTCATGTTTGCGATAGCTCCGGATTTCGATGCCAGTAAACAGACACCCTGGGCCCAGCCGATCCTGGCGGACCGGCGGCTGCCCGCGCGCGCGAAACTTGACCAGATCGGCGCGCTGTGGGAGAGCCATGCCAAGACGGGGACACGGACATGAGCGGCCAGAGTCCCAGCAGCGGCACGCTCCCTCCTCCGCCATCGCCTTCGGGGTCGGGAGATGCGGTCGGTTCGGGCAGTCAATCCTGCAAGAACGTCGC
>CAZKIN010000559.1:0-1977 GCA_964552515.1 uncultured Phycisphaeraceae bacterium | reverse complement strand
GGTAGTTAAATGACGCGCAGCGCCATCAAGCCGCCGACCACCGCGCAGTACCCGGCAAACGGCAGCAGCTTCGCCCGCCGCACTGCCGCCAGCAGCCAATATAGCGCGACCACCCCGACCACCAGCGCCACGGGGCTCCCCGCCGCCAGCGGCCCCCACGGCAATGTGCCGCCCGCGACCTGCACTGCCTCCAGCGTGTCATCAAGCTGTATCGCCGTCGCGCCGAGGATGGCCGGCATGGCGATAAAGAAGCTGAACTGCGCCGCCCACCTCCGCCGCAGCCCGCAGAAGGTGGCCGTGCAGATGGTCGATCCGCTCCGCGAAATCCCCGGCTCAATGGCAATTCCTTGCGCGATCCCCACCAGCACCGCCTGCCACCAGGCAAACTCCCGCCATCCGCGTCGCCCGCGCGGCATGTACGACGTGATGAGCAGCAGCAGGGCGGTGACCAACAGTCCGATTCCCACGCGCGGCGAATCGGCAAAACCCTCGGTAAAGGAATCTTTGAATGCCAGGCCAATGGCCGCCGTCGGAATGCTCGCGGCGATGCCCAGCAGTGCAATCCGCCACGCATATCGCGGCCTGTGCCACCGCGCGCTCGTCTCCGCGAGCAGCCGCACCGCGTATTTCCGAAGTGGCGCGGCAAACACTATGACAATGGAAACCACCGTACCGATATGCGTCAGCGCGTCGAACAGCAGAATGGTCGGACTGCTCGGATCGAGTTTGAACCAGTGTTGGAAAAGTGCCAGGTGTGCGCTGCTGCTGACCGGCAGAAACTCGGTCAGTCCCTGCACGATGCCCAGGATGACCGCGCTGCCGTAACCAAGTTCACTCAAGGACTGTCACCTTGCTCAAGCAGTTGCCGCGATTGGAAGAGGTAATGCCCGCACGAAAACAACGTGGCGAGAACCGTCATCCACACGATTACCACTTTGATATCGTCCGCCCAGCCCGGCGTTCCCCAGTCGCGTTCATGCGCCACCAGCAGCATGAGCACCGGCGCGGCCACGCTCTGCATCCACATCTTGATCTTGCCCCACATCGACGCGCCGAACGCCACTCCTTGCGCCTCGCTGAATCCGCGCAGACCCGTGACCAGCAGTTCCCGCCCGACGATCAGCACCACCATCCAGGTCTTTACGCCCGTGACGTTCTTGCCGGTTTCGTCTACAAATCCCGGTCCGACAAACAGTATGAACGCACCGCAGATCAATACCTTGTCCACGAACGGATCAAGCACCCGACCGAGCGAGGTTTCCATGCCCCACTTGCGCGCGAGGTATCCATCCAATATGTCGGTGATGGCCGCGATGATGAACAGGGCGTTGGCGATGTCGAGCAGCAGCGGCTGCGGATTGCGCTGCGAATATTGCGCCAAGAGCGCGACGAAAAGAATGGCCAGTCCGAGCCGGCTGAGGGTGATCTGGTTGGGAACGTTCAGGGTCTTGCTCATTTGCCCATGACCGGCAGTGCCACGTGTACAGGTTTGGCGATCAGATCATACGCGTCGCGGCGCGTGCAGCGCACGCTGACAAAATCACCCGGTGACGCATGACACCGCTCCACATAGGTAAGACTATCGACCGATGGCGCCTGTCCCTGATGCCGCGCCCGCGCCCGACCGCTTTTTTCCACGCCGTCGATCAGCACCTCAAACGTCGACCCGACCCGCCGCTCCGCCATCGCAAAGGCGACGTCCTGCTGGGCGAGCATCAACGCTTCGACCCGCTCTTCCTTGACTGCTTGCGGGATCTGCCCCTTCATGCGACCCGACGGCGTTTCCGCCTCCAGCGAATAGGGGAACACGCCGAGAGCATCAAACTCCGCCCCGCGCACAAACGACACCAGTTCCTCGAATTCCGCATCGGTTTCACCGGGAAATCCCGCGATCATCGTCGTGCGAATCGACACACCGGGGATGCGCTCGCGAATACGCGTCAGCAGACCTTCGGTTTGCGCTCGATCCACGCGCCG
>CAZKIN010000558.1:0-1977 GCA_964552515.1 uncultured Phycisphaeraceae bacterium | reverse complement strand
TTCGCTGCCACCTTCTTGGCACTCTTCTTTGCGGGCTTGGGTGCTTTCACGCCCAGCAGCTTCGCCACCGCTTCGCCGATCGTCGCGGGAGATTCGGCCACTTTCACGCCGGCCTTCTTCAGCGCCGCCAGCTTGGAGTCGGCCGTGCCTTCGCCGCCGCTGATGATCGCGCCCGCGTGGCCCATGCGCTTGCCCGGCGGCGCGGTGCGTCCGGCGATGAACGCCACCACGGGTTTCTTGATGTTCTTCTTGATGTGCATGGCGGCCGCTTCTTCGTCCGTGCCGCCGATTTCGCCGATCATCACGATCGCGTCGGTGTCGTCATCCGCCTCGAACAGGTCGAGCAGCTCGATGAAGTTGAGCCCCTTTACCGGATCGCCGCCGATACCCACGCAGGTGGACTGCGACATGCCGCGCGTGCTGCACTGCCAGACGGCCTCATAGGTCAGCGTGCCGCTGCGCGAAATGATGCCGACGTTTTTCGTCTTCTTGCCCGCCGGTGTGTGGATGTAGCCCGGCATGATGCCGATCTTGCATTCGCCCGGCGTGATAATGCCCGGACAGTTCGGGCCGATGAGCCGCACGCCCTTGTCATCGAGATATTCGCGTACGCGGACCATGTCGAGCGTCGGGATGCCTTCGGTGATGAGCACGACGAGCTTGATGCCCGCGTCGGCCGCTTCCATGGCCGCCTCGGCCGCGAAGCCCGCGGGGACGAAGATCATCGTCGCGTCCGCGCCGGTGGCGGCGACGGCTTCGTGACAGGTGTTGAACACCGGCAGACCATGTTCGGATTTGGTGCCGCCCTTGCCGGGCGAAACGCCGCCGACCATCTTGGTGCCATACTCCAGACACCCTTTGGTGTGGAAGGCACCCGCCTTGCCGGTGATGCCCTGACAGATGACGCGCGTCTTTTTGTTGATGAGGATGCTCATTGGTTATCGAAGCCCTTTCTGGTTCACAATCCTTATTGCGTGCTCGAGCGAGGCGTAAGGCCTAAGGCACAAGGCATAAGCTCGACCGCCTGACGTTTGCCTTCTGCCCGACCCCTCGCGCTACCGGCTTTACGCCTTCGTCCGGAGTATCGCACGGGGGCGGAAACGTGTCCAACCGCCTGGGGCGCGGTAAACTGCCGTGCATGAACATCAAGAACGTCGGCGTGATCGGCATCGGCATCATGGGGGAGCCCATGGCGCGCAACCTGATGAAGGCGGGGTTTTCCCTGTTTGTCCACTCGCGAACGCGGAAGAAAGCGGACGGGTTGCTCCGCGAAGGCGCGACGTGGTGCGAAACTCCCGCGGAGGTGGCGCGACAGGTCGATGCGGTCATCAGCGTCGTCAGCGACACGCCCGATGTGTATGCGGTCTACCTGAGTGAGCGGGGGGTCTGCTCGGCGCTGAAGCCGGGTACGCTGTGCATTGATATGTCAACCGTTTCGCCGAACATCGCGCAGGCGGTTGGGGAGGAAGTCGCGGCCAAGGGGGGATATTTTCTCGACGCGCCGGTGACCGGCGGCAAGACCGGGGCGCATGCGGCGACGCTGACCATGATGGTGGGCGGGGCGGCGGAGGATGTGCAACTGGCCGATCCGCTGTTTCGGGCGATGGGCAAAAAAGTGGTGCATTGCGGCCCGGTGGGCAATGGGCAACTCACCAAGTTGTGCAATCAGATTTTGTGCGCGATCAATCTGCTGGGGGTGAGCGAAGCGATTGTTTTTGCCCGGAAGGTCGGGCTGGACCCGGCGGTGATGCTGCAGGCGGTTTCGTCCGGGGCGGCCGCTTCGTGGGCGCTCGATAATCTCGGCACGCGCATGCTGGCCCGCGACTTCGACCCGATGTTCATGATTGATTTACAGCAGAAGGATTTGCGGATCACGCTGGACGAGGCGCGCGAACATAACGTGCCACTGCTTGGCACTGCGCTTGCTTCGCAGCTTCTGGCGGCGAACCAGGCGCATGATGAAGGTCGGGAGGGGAC
>CAZKIN010000557.1:0-1986 GCA_964552515.1 uncultured Phycisphaeraceae bacterium | reverse complement strand
TTCAACAATTCACAGGCTTCGTATTTTACCACCAAGAATCCACGATTCCCACCCCCGGGCTTCGCGGCTGGCTGTGAATTATAGGTCCGAAAAAATAGGCGAGGCAACGCCACTGGCGCCCCAGCGGAGGCCTGTGCTGTCGGTTACAGGTGCTTACGGGCACGGATCCGGACAGTTAACCGCGGCCAAGGGGATGTGCTGGAACGCCAGAACACCGGCTTGAACGTCCGAAACATTGACCAGTCGATTGGGCTGACACGGGAGCAAGTCCGCACGTTCCAAAGTCACCAACGAGTAATCCTGCTGCACGGCCTTCACGATCAATTGGATATCTGAGACGTTCACAAACGTGTTGTTGTTGACGTCGCCCCATTTCCATGTGCGCGCATCGGCGGGAAGAGTAATGTCCGGATTTCCAGGTGAGCCGCAATCGCCGCGAATGCGATAATCGGCGGAGGGACGAATCGCTTCATCAGCGATGTAGACGGTTCCCCATTGGGTCGGCGTCTGGAAAACCGGACTGACGCCCAATGAGCCGTCCAGCTGCACATACAACGAAATGCATGACACGATCCCGTCAGTGGGCAATCCGTTCACCAGAAATGCAATGGGCGTCGAGTCCGCGGCCGGGATAAGTTTGAAATTGCGCGGACCGTCACCGATTACAACGGGCGGCGCACAAAGACCGGACAGGCAGGATGAGGTTGTCTCGTCACACACTCCGCCGGGGCAGGGGTCCGAACCAGCGACGCAGAATCCATTGACGCAGGTTTCGACGCCGGTGCAGAACAGGCCGTCGTCGCAATGCGCGTCGTTGAAGCACTCGACGGGAAGGCTGAGCTGCGCATATCTGCCGATGTCGGCGGCTCCCTGATCCGCACCGCCGTTAAATGCCCAACTGGGCATCGGACCGCCCGCGTTGCCGATGCGAATCTTGTGCAGCAGTCGCCAAGGGTCATTCACCGCTACGGTTCCGATCCACTCCGGGTCCATGGAAGTTCCGAAGTTCAAATCGGTTCCGTTTGCCCCGTGGCAGACCATGCAGGCAATGCTGCCGCCTGATTCGAAATTCTGTTGACCCAGCGTCTCGTTGCCGACGAAATCCGCGTTGGCATCGATGTATGGATCGGTGTCGATGACCAGTTGTTCGACAAATGCCGCAAGGTCCCAGATATCATTGTCGGACAGACCCATCGCGCCGAAGCCGTGGCCATCGGGCGGCGTGGATTCCTTGAGCAGCGTGAACATCTGACCGGCCGTTAGTGACGTACCATAGACACCGCTGATGCCGGTGGCGTGCGGGCCGGAGGCGTAGGCGCCATCGGCTCCTTTGTAATCCCAACCATGACACTCGACACAGCGGAAGGTGTCCGCACCGGACTGCTGACCCGCCGGAGGGTAGAGCGGGTGATCGCCGGGTGGAGGAGTGATTTCCAGCTCCGCCAGCCAATTGTCATACAGCAGTCCCCCGCGAAACGCGTCGGCCACGCCGCATACATCGCCGAATTCGTCGCACGGCTGATTCGGGCAGGGTGACACGCCCGCGACACAGAACCCGCCGGAGCACGTTTCCACGCCGTTGCAATATTTCGTATCGTTGCAATGTGCGTCCGCGGAACAAACCACGCGCAGGTTCAACTGGGCATAGCGACCGATGTCGGCCGCGCCCTGATTGGTTCCGCCGGCCAGCAGCCAACTCGGCATGGCCGAGCCGGGATTGCCAAAGCGCACCTTGTGCAGCAGTTCCCAGGGGTTGTTCACCGCGACGGTGCCGACCCATTCCGGATTCAGCGGCGTGCCGAAGTTGATGTTCGCCCCTTCCGCACCGTGACAAGTGATGCAGGCGATGGAACCGCCGCTGGTGTAGTTGGTTTGTCCGACAGCGGGGTTGCCAAGGAACGTGCCATTGGCAGCAACGAATGCGTCGGTATCGATGGTCAGATCGCGAATGAACTGCACCAGATCGCGAATGTCCTGGTCGGCGAG
>CAZKIN010000556.1:0-1987 GCA_964552515.1 uncultured Phycisphaeraceae bacterium | reverse complement strand
ACGGGGCCGACGGCTTCCGCGTGAATTCCTATCGCCGCGCCGCCCGCGCCATTTCAGATGCCACCGACGACATCGCGGTCATGGCTCGGGAAGATCGCCTCAAGGAACTCCCGGGAATCGGCAAGAGCACCGCTGAGAAAATCGACCAGTTCATCAAGATCGGAACCATTGATCTGCTCGCCGAACTGGAAGCGAAGTTTCCCAAGGGTCTTCCGGACCTGCTCGAAATTCAGGGCCTCGGCCCCAAGAAGGTCGCACTTGCCTACCGCGAACTCGCCGTCGGCGGCATGGACGACCTGAAGCGCGTCATTGCATCCGGGGAACTCGCCAAACTTAAGGGCATGGGCGCGGCGAGTGTGCAGAAGATTGCCGATGGCATCGCCTTTCTCGAAAGCAGCGGACAGCGCACCATGATGGGCATCGCGCTGCCTATCGCGGAGGAATGGGTCGAACGCGTGCGCAAGCTGCCCGGCGTCAAACAGGTATCCATCGGCGGATCGCTGCGCCGCGGCGCGGAAACGGTGGGCGATATCGACATCCTCTGCGACGCCCCCGACGGCGCGGCCGTTGTCTCAAAATTCGTCGCGTTCGACGGCGTCCGGCGCGTGCTGGCCTCCGGTGACACCAAAGGGTCAGTCACCGTTACCGCCGACGGTGGCCACGAAATCCAGGTGGACCTGCGCGTCGTGCCGAAGGAATCTTTCGGCGCCGCCCTGCAGTACTTCACCGGCTCCAAGGCGCACAACGTGCGCCTCCGCGAAATGGCCGTCAAACGCAAACTCAAGCTCAACGAATACGGCCTCTTCGACGGCGACAAGCAGCTGGCCGGCGCAAATGAAGAGGACATCTACAAGTACTTTGGCCTGCCCTGTTATCCGCCCGAGCTGCGCGAGGATCGCGGCGAGTTCGATATCACCGACGCCAGGGCCTTTGAAAAACTGGTCACCGTGGAGGACATCCGCGGCGACCTGCACATGCACACCACCGCCAGCGACGGCGTAAACACGCTCGACGAAATGGCGGTGGCCGCCAGGGCTCGCAGATATGAATTCATCGCCATCTGTGACCATTCCAAGAGCAGCACCATCGCCAACGGACTCACCATCGAACGCATGGAGCAGCAGATCAAAGACATTCACGCCGCACGCAAACGCATCAAGGGCATCGACATCCTCGTCGGCTGCGAATGCGACATCCTGCCCGACGGATCGATGGACTATCCCGATGATCTGCTCGCGCAATGCGACTGGGTGATGGCCAGCATCCACAGCGCGCAGGGCAAGGGCGGTTCCAACAAGCTCAGTCCCACCGAGCGCACGCTGGCGGCCATCGGGAACCGCTGGGTGTCATGCATCGGTCACCCCACGGGGCGGCTGATCAACAAGCGCCCGCCCATGGACCTCGACATGGCCGCCGTCGTCGCCGCAGCCGCAAAGAACCACACCATGCTGGAGATCAACGCCAGCCGTCAGCGTCTGGACCTTAAAGACCTCCACGTCCGCCAGGCCCTTGCCGCCGGCGTCACGCTGACCATCAACACCGACGCACACCGCGCCGATGATTTCGCCAAAATCCGCTACGGCGTCCTCACCGCCCGCCGCGGCTTCGCGCTGGTTAAGGACATCGCCAACTGCCTTACGCCGGCCGCCCTGCGCAAACGGATTGCAAAGAAGCGGGACCTCCACTGAGTGGTGGCTTTGGCCCAGTAGTTGCAAGAATCAGCGCATTGCAGCACGCGTAGAGTTCAAGCGGGCCGGTTATTGAACCGAACCATACTCATGCCTGGGCTCATGATCTTGCCGGACACCCGGTCCGGGCTAACTTTGCCTCGGGGAAGCGGTCTTGGTAGCGCGCGGAGGGGACCCATGAAGCACCGATGTTCTTCGATCTTCAGCCGACCCGTCACGAAAGCTCTGCTGGTACTCCTGTTCACCCTCCCCGGCTGCGGCGATCTTTTCAGTCTCTCCCCCGCCATTCGCTTCACCAT
>CAZKIN010000555.1:0-2004 GCA_964552515.1 uncultured Phycisphaeraceae bacterium | reverse complement strand
AACCGCCGGCGCGCGGAGCCCATTGCGGCGGTAGTCATTATAGACCGCGTGGGGGGAAACATGCCACTGTTGCGGACCGATAATGACGGGACTGCGGACTAAACGGTTTGCGCCTGCCGGACGAATTCTTCGTGCAGGCGGCGGGTGAGGGGGCCGACGGTACTCTTGGCGATGGGTTTGCCGTCGATGGAAGTAATACCGAGGATTTCAGAAGTCGTGCTGGAGAGGAAGGCTTCGTCAGCATCCTGGAGCGCGGCAAGTGGAATATCGCACTCTTCGAGTGGGATGCGCAGGCTTTCGGCGCAGCGCATGACGAAGAGTTGAGTGACGCCGTGGAGGATGGAGAGGTTGCGCCGGGGGGTGAGGACGCGG
Source organism: uncultured Phycisphaeraceae bacterium (assembly GCA_964552515.1). Taxonomy (GTDB): domain Bacteria; phylum Planctomycetota; class Phycisphaerae; order UBA1845; family UBA1845; genus JACQXM01. Next base: position 1,632 of record CAZKIN010000555.1, on the reverse strand, counting down.
CCGCCCTTGATGATGTAGAAGTTGGAGGCGGAACACTCGCGAACGTGACCGTCGTGGGTCACAAAAAGGGCGTCGTCGTGGCCCTGGCGGATGGCTTCGTTGCGGGCGAGCATGTTGGGCAGCAGGGTGACGGCCTTGATGAAGCAGTTGGCCCAGCGGATATCGGGAACGGTGAGAATGCGCAGGCCGCGACGGCGGGTTTCGTCGGCAACGATGGGTCGCGGGCGGAAAGTCATGACGGTGGTGGGTTCGATATGCGGCGGGATAACAATGTTGCGCGGGGCGACGCCGCGGGTGAGCTGAATGTAGATCATGGCGTCGGCGAGTTCGCTGCGGCGCAGGCCTTCCTGCATGATGGGAATGAGCGGTTTGCGGTCGTATGGATAGTCCAGACCGATGCCGGCCGTGCTTTGGCGGAGACGTTTCATGTGTTCGTCGGGCAGGAAGAGGCGACCGTTGTAGGAGACGATGACTTCGTAGACCGCATCGCCAAATTGGAAGCCGCGATCCTCGACGGAGACGGTTGCGCGGGCGAGGGGGAGAAATTCACCGTTGACGTAAGCTAGTTCGGGCATGGGAACAACAACTGCGAATTACAAATTACGAATTACAAATTACACAAAACGGCGAGGAGTATTGCGCCGACCATGAACTTCAACGCAAAACACATCGCCGTCACGAATATCGGCGACAGGTGGGAAATTCAAGCACGTTTTCCGTAATTCGTAATTTGTAATTCGGAATTTCCAGTCATCGTTGGCGTTGCATTGGGTGGTCAACGGTACGTTTCGCCGAAGTTTTTGCCGATGTTGTCGACCAGTTCCTTCATGCCGAGGGCGTCGCGCTTGGTGCAGATGAGCGTGGCGTCGGGCGAATGGACGATGACCAGGTCATCCACGCCGATGGTGGCGATGAGGTGGTCATCTTCCGAGACAACGATGTTTCCGCGCGAGCCTAAGTGCAGCACGTTCTTGCAGGCGGAGACGTTGTGGTCGGTATCGGCCTCAATGACCGCCTCCAAAGCGGGCCAGGAGCCCACGTCAATCCACTGGCAGTCCATGGTCACCGCGAGGACTTTGTCGGCGTGTTCCATGACCGCGAAGTCGATGCTGATCTTGAGCAGCTTGGGATAGATCGTCTGCATCTTGAGCTGACGATCCGCAGAGCGCCAGGCGCGGCCCAGTTCCAGGAAGGATTCGTGGGACTGCGGCAGGTGCTTCTTGATCTGGTCCATGATGGTGGACGCGCGCCAGGCGAACATGCCGCTGTTCCAGAAGTATTCGCCGCTGGCGAGATACTTCATGGCTTCGGCCATGTTGGGTTTCTCGGTGAACTCGCGGACGGTGAAGAGGCCTTCGGAGATACGCTCGCCGCGCTGGATGTAGCCGAAGTTGGTGTCGGCTCGGACGGGGCGGATGCCGATGGTAATCAGTGCGTCGGCGTGCTCTTCAGCAGCGCGGTAGGCGTGATCCACCGCAGTGACAAAACGATCGACCGGGGTGATCAAATGGTCGGCCGTGAAGATCCCCACGACGGCATCGGGGTCCTGCTCGGCGAGGATGGCGGTGGCGGTTCCGACGGCGTTGGCGGTGTCGCGACCGACCGGTTCACCGATGAGGTTGGCGGTTGGAA
>CAZKIN010000554.1:0-2006 GCA_964552515.1 uncultured Phycisphaeraceae bacterium | reverse complement strand
TATCATACCCCATCTGACGATTACGAAAGGTTTTGGTTATGCCCGATCATCGCCCCGTGCCTGACATCATCGCCCTTTTGGTCTGTGACCAGATCATCAGCGACCGGCTCACCGGCAAGCAGTCGCTCATCGGCATGTTCAGCAACATCCACGCCCGGGGCTTCCCGGCGACGCATCCGCAGCTTTGCGTGTTCGTAGCGCTCACCGACGGCCACGGCGAGACCGACCTGACCATCCGCATCGTCGATTCCAATGATTCGCGCCCGCCGATCGTCGAGGGACGCGGCAAGGTCGTTTTCAAAGACCCCCGGGCCATCGCCAACCTCTCCCTGCAATTTCACGGCCTCACCTTTCCGGCACCTGGCGAGTACCGCGTGCAGATTTACGCCGGGCCGCAGCTATTGCGCGAAGCACGACTCATGCTGACGCTGCTGCGCTTCCCGGAACAGCGGCCGCCGGACGCCGATCCGCCCGAAATGCAGTCGTAGTTTCCTCCGCCTCGCGAAGATCGACGGCCGGTCTGCCCTTCCTGGCCGGGTCCGCGTTCCATTTCACCCGCGCCGCGTTTCGTCCGATAGGAACATCCATAGGGAGCGCGCGCCATGGGTGATCCGCAGTTATCCGACGAAGTGCCGAGCCATCCGCATTCGACCAGTGACGCTACGTCGTCACGGCCGCGCGCGGAGGGCGTGACCCGCCGCGATATCATCCGCGAGGGGCTGAAAGTCGCGTTCGTCGCGCCGGTGGTAACCACGTTTTTCGCCCGCGATGCAGTGGCCGCAGGGAGCAATCATTCGTGTTATCCCGAAGGTCATGCATGCAGCACGCTAGGCAATGCCGAACCCTGTTGCGACGGACTGACCTGCCAGTTGACGGACCTCATGGGTCCGCAACCGGAGGATGACGTCTACGAATGCCGGCCGTAAGGATACGGGCCGGCGACGCGAGAAAAAATGGATCGCGGTTATGCAGGAAGTGGAAACGGACATCCCGACGCCCAATCGACCACGCCGCCGCGACGACCTCATCGTCCATGTGCTCGACGGCGAAGGACTGATTTACGATCCCGTCTCCGCCGACACGCACCGCTTAAACCAAACCGCGCTGTTCATCTGGCAGTGCTGCGATGGACGTCACGCAAACGGTGCCATCGCCGAGTCAGTTGCGAATACGTTCGACATTACCGCCCCCGCGGCCATTCCGCATGTTCAGGCTGCGCTGCAGCGGTTGAAGGAGTCGCGGCTGGTCGAGCCTCGAAGCGGGACGGGTGGTCCAGCGCTGTAGCGCTGGGGACATGGAAGCAGGGAAGCAACATGCAACTCGATAAAGTCGCGCCGCCCACCGCAAACCCCTCACCGGTATTACGAATGGTCGAACCTGCTGCGCCGATTGCCGCGAATGAGACCGTTCGTCATTACCGCATCGGCGTGGTACGAGCGGCCGTCACCAGCCGGGTGAGCGCTTTGCTGGCAGAGCATCGCAGCCTGTACGCACCGTATGAAGTGGCCGCGCCCGACGGACAGGAAATTCAAGTGCGGGTGGCGGCGCAGCCGTTCTCCTGGCGACATCGCCGTCGTTACGACGTGACCGTGAATAACCGCGTACAGTTTCAGCCCGCGCGGCGTGCGGAATTGCTGCCGTATGTGGAATGGGCGATCAACTGGGAAGTGCCGCGACTGCTGCCGCATTGCCTGCATCTGCACGCATCTGCGCTGTCGATCGACGGCATGGGCGTCATCCTGCCCGGCGCTTCGGGCAGTGGCAAATCCACGTTGACCGCCGGATTGCTGTCCTGCGGGTGGCACTATCTCTGCGATGAATTTGCGATTATTGACCCGGCGACGATGCACGTTCAACCCTATCCTCGCGCCTTGTGCATCAAGAAGCCTTCCTTCGGGGCGATTGCCTCGGTGGGCCTGGCGACACATGGTCGGCACCATTTGAAGGGAACCAAAGGGTACGTGGGGTTCATCAGTCCGCAGCAGGTCCGCCCGGACGCGGTGGGC
>CAZKIN010000553.1:0-2023 GCA_964552515.1 uncultured Phycisphaeraceae bacterium | reverse complement strand
CGCGGCTGCTGGAGGCGGGATACCATGTGCGGTGTATGGCGCGCTCGCGCGGGAAGCTGGACAGTCGTCCGTGGGCGACCGATCGAGCGGTTGAGATCGTCGAAGGGACTGCCGAGGATGAGGCCGCGCTGGCGCAGGCGATGCGTGGATGTTTCGCCGCCTATTACCTGATTCACTCCATGATGAGTGCGGGAGTTGAATATCGGCAGCACGATCGGCTGCTGGCCGAGGGCTTCGCACGCGCTGCGAAAGAGGCGGGCGTGTCGCGCATCATCTATCTCGGCGGGTTGGGAGAAACAGGCACGGGACTTAGTGAGCATCTTGCCTCGCGGCGGGAGGTGGAGGTTGCGCTGCAAGCGGCGGGCGTGCCGGTGACGGTGCTGCGCGCCGCGATGATCATCGGCTCCGGTTCGGCCTCCTTTGAGATTCTACGTTATCTGGTGGAGCGGTTGCCCATCATGGTGACGCCGCGCTGGGTGACGACGCAATCGCAGCCGATCGCCGTGCGCAACGTGCTCGAATATCTGGTGCGCTGCCTTGCGGTGCCGGAGACGACGGGGAGAACTCTCGACATCGGCGGGGCGGATGTGCTCACCTATCGCGAAATCATGCAGGTGATGGCCGAGGCGCTGGGGGTACGGCGGCGGATCATTGTCCCGGTACCGGTGCTGACACCGCGGCTTAGTTCTCTCTGGATTCACTTGGTGACGCCTATCAGTCACCATATCGCTCGTCCCCTCGCCGAGGGGCTGCGGAATCGCGTGGTCTGTCGCAATGATGAGGCCGCACGGCTGATGCCGCAGCCTCTGCTTACCGTGCGCGAGGCAATCGTCGAGGCACTGGGCCGGGTAGCGACGGCGCGGGTGGAGACGGCCTGGTCCGATGCGGGGCCGATTGCCGGCGATCCCGACTGGGCGGGGGGCAAGGTGTTCGTGGATCGGCGGATGGCGCAGGTGGCCGCACCGGCGGTGCATGTTTTTCAGGCATTTTGCCGACTCGGCGGGGAGAACGGCTATTATGCGGCGGACTGGTTATGGCGGTTACGCGGTGTGCTCGACCGGTTGATTGGTGGGCCGGGTTTGCGGCGCGGGCGGCGCGACCCGCAGAAGCTGGCCTATGGTGAGGCGCTGGATTTCTGGCGCGTGACGGGCGTCGAGGAGAACCGCCGTTTGGAGCTGCGCGCGGAGATGCGTCTGCCGGGAGAGGCGACGCTTACGTTTGAAGTGCCTGCGGCGGAAGGCGGCGGCACGGGGAGCGAATTGGTACAGACGGCGCGGTTCAAGCCGCGCGGGCTCTTCGGATTGGCCTATTGGTATGCCGTCGTGCCACTGCATGGCATCGTGTTCCGCGGCATGCTGCGCGGTATTCGCCGTGCGGCGGAATCGGCTGCGGCGGAGGCCCCAGCGGACCAACAAACCACAGGCAATCCGGATGTGCGTTGATGTTTAACGGTTTCGTAAAAGCCGATTCTCGAGTGGAGATGCCGCTGCATTGGCCGGTGAATGCCAATCCCTCGTCGTCGGGTGCGGGCCATCTATAATCAAGAGTGAAACACATACCTTTGCGACTTGAGGAGAATCACATGGAAACCAGCTCACATTTTACGACCAAGCAGGCCCGCGACATTGGCAACAAGCTGAAGATTGACTGGAAGCGATTTGACGTGGAGCAGTTCCGCATGGGACTGGACGTTGAACTGGAACATGGTCTGCGCGATGCGGCCACCGATGTCACCGGCAATGATCCAATACTCACCGGCAAGATTGCGCTCGCTCACCTGAACGAGTTTCCTGATTATTACACGCGGCTCGACAAGATGGAGCGCGGCGCGAAGATGAAGAGATAGTTGTGGTGCGGCGGTCTGCTGTGGCGCGCACCTTTGGTGCGCATTTTATCCACCGGACATCCCTTCGCTGGTTGTTCATTGCGGCGGCCTAGGTTCTGCTGCGCTGCGATGCAGCACCCTTCTTTCCTGCCTCTCGTCTAAATCCTAACATATTCCAAATCAAGGGGTTGCGCGCGT
>CAZKIN010000552.1:0-2031 GCA_964552515.1 uncultured Phycisphaeraceae bacterium | reverse complement strand
TCTGGTTCTTTTCGGAAGACAAGCAGGTCGGCGTCCATAAGGCGATCACCATGCTTATCATCGCCTGCCCCTGCGCACTCGTGCTCGCCACGCCGACGGCCATGGTCGCTGCGCTCAGCTGTGCCGCGCGACTGGGCATCCTCATCAAGAACGTCGTGCAGTTGGAATTTGCCCGCACGTTGACCGCCGTTATTTTCGACAAGACCGGCACGCTCACCACCGGTGAACTGTCCGTGACCCAGCTAAAGCCCGCACCCGGAGTCGATGGCGCCGATCTGCTGCACGTGGCCGCTTCGACGGAACAACTCAGCAAGCACCCGGCCGCTCTCGCCCTCGTCGAAGTCGCGCGCCGCGCCAAGCTTGACCTCGCCCGCCCCGAAGGCTTCGTTGAAACGCCCGGCCGCGGCGTCAGCGGCAAAGTCGGTGCCGATCAGATTCTCGTCGGACGCAGCACTTGGCTTACGGAACGTGGTGTGGACATGAGCGTCACTTCGAATCCCGATTATGCTGAACCGGAAGGCGTCAGTCTCCTGTACGTCGCGCGCAATGGCCGCTGCCTCGGTTGGATCGGTTTGGAAGACCGCACCCGCCCCGAAGCCCGCGCCGCCATCGATGAACTCCGCAAGCTGCGCATCAAGAACATTTCGATGGTCACTGGTGACAAATGGTCGGTCGCGCGCCGTGTCGGAGCGGAAATGGGTTGTACCGAAGTGCAGGCCGAAGTGCTGCCCGAAGAAAAGCTGCGCCTCGTCGACGATCTGAAAAAGCGCGGGCACCGCGTCGCCGTCGTGGGCGACGGCGTCAATGACGCGCCGATGCTCGCGGCCAGCGATCTCGGCATCGCGATGGGCGCTGCCGGCAGCGACGTCGCCATCAACTCGGCTTCAATCGCGCTGATGAACAGCGACCTCAGCCGGCTTCCCTTCCTGGTCCGCCTTTCCCGCGCGACCACCAAGGTCGTCTGGCAGAACATCCTGTTCGGCGTTGCGTTCATCATCATCACCATGACGCTGGCGATCTGGGGACCGCTCACCCCGATCACCGCGGCGATCTCGCACACCATCGCCACCGCGCTGGTCATCTTCAACAGCGCCCGCCTCGTCCGTTTTGGCGAGGAGCGCGTCGCGGAACCCACCGCCTACACCAGCGGCCTCACCCTCCCGCGTCCCGTAACCGCGTAGTTGCGGGTTCTTTAAGCCTGCCGCGCGATGGTGTCACTCATCTGACGCTATGCACATTTTGCGCTCGGCCGGCGCGCAGAGAGTGTCACGTTGCAGTCAGTTTGCGTCCCTGTGGCGCTCCCGGGGACAAACGTGGAAAACCATCTTTTTCCCGAGCCACTGCACCCTGTGATATTTTGTGGACGACTTCGGTAAGTCATTGCAAATAAAGGACTTGCAGCAATGCCATGCCCTTGCGTTCGGCGCTGGGCGTCGTCAGCGACCTCAATTCAGGGGGTCGAAACTGGCTGACCCGGATGTGACGCTGCGGCCTTCCGAAAAAACGTCGATTGGCGCAGCGCTTTCTGATAGCACGGATTCCCACAAATGCTGAGAAACCAAGGGGAAAGCAACAAAATCCGCGGATTTTCCGTGGGCAAGTGACCCAACAGAGTCAGTCAAATTTAGGGCCCGCGCTCCGTGGATGGTCGCCATGCGCATCAGCAGCTCCGGTGCGAATTCAGGATGCCGCGCGTGCAGGAATCGCACTTCGTCCAGGATCGAAAGAGAGGGATTGGAAGCCAGGCTGTCGGTGCCCAGGCAGACATTGATTCCCGCAGCCAGCATGTCCCGAAATGGATGCGGCGGATGCCCGAAAGCCGCGTGCGTGCGCGGGCAATAGACGACGGAAAACGGGTGCCCGGCAAGGATTTCCAGGTCCGCGCGTGACACATAATTGACATGTGCGAAAAGGCTGGAATTCCGCGGGAAATCGTACAAATCCAGCATCTCTACCGGTCGGCACCCGTGCGCGGTGACGCCGGCATCCACCACCCCCAGCGCCGCCAGATATACCCCCAGCGACCCCTCC
>CAZKIN010000551.1:0-2034 GCA_964552515.1 uncultured Phycisphaeraceae bacterium | reverse complement strand
CCCACGCCGGGGAAGAGAAACGCGCTGCCGATGCGTGAATCAGAACCCACACCATGACGAACTGATTCCACATTGGCGCCGAATTTTTCGCAAAGCCCCGCGATTTCGTTCATAAAGGAAATGCGACAGGCCAGCATCGCATTGGCCGCGTACTTGGTCATCTCCGCGCTCGCCGGGTCCATGACCATGATGCGTTCGGTGCGCCGCATGAACGGGCCGTACAGCTCGCGCATGATTTCTACCACGGCATGATTGGTCGCGCCGATAACCACGCGGTCGGGCTTGGTGAAGTCTTCGATCGCCGCGCCTTCCTTCATGAATTCCGGGTTGCTGACATAATCGAAGGGGTGATCGGTTTGCGACGCGATCGCTTCAGATACTTTCTGGTAGGTGCCCACCGGCACCGTGCTTTTCATCACGACGATGCGGTAGCCATCCATGATGCGACCAATGGTCTTGGCAACGCTCAGGATCGCGGTGAGATCAGCGGAGCCGTCCGGGGCGGGCGGCGTACCGACGGCGAGCACAATGATCCTCGCGCCTTTGACCGCCGCTTCGAGGTCTGTGGAAAAGCGGAGCCGCCCCGCTTTGGAATTGCTGACCACCAGCTCCTGCAATCCCGGCTCATAGATGGGGATTTCGCCGCGCTGCAGCTTTTCGATCTTGCGCGCGTCCACATCGACACAGGTCACGTGGTTGCCGCTTTCAGCGAAGCACGTTCCCGCCACGAGTCCGACGTATCCAGTACCAACGACGGCCATTTTCATGCGATATTCCCCAGGGCCATGCGGCGCGGTTCCCGACGCATCGCTTCTTCCGCACCCTTGATTCTATCCGCTGCCCAACCGCGAAGCACATCCACAATCCGCTCGGCGGCCTGTCCATCCCAGAGGTGGGGACGACGTCCGCTCGCCACGGGATTTCGGCGAACATCGTCGTACGCCGCGAGAATCGCGTCCGTTCGCGGCCCCACCAGCTGGTTCGTGCCATGCGTGATCGTCGCGGGGCGTTCGGTGTTTTCGCGCAGAGTCAGGCACGGCACGGAAAGGATGGTCGTTTCTTCCTGAATCCCGCCGGAGTCGGTGAGGACCACCGCGGCTTCGGACATCAGTTTGAGAAAATCGAGATAGCCCTGCGGTTCAATGAGCGTGATGTCGGCATGGAGCGCGACTTCCCACAATCCCTGGTCGCGCATGCGGGCCTGTGACCGCGGATGCACCGGGAATATCACCGGAATATCTTTACGAATCACCTTCAGCGCCGCCAGAATCTCACTTAGCGTTTCGGCGTCGTCCACATTGGAAGGACGGTGCAGGGTAACGACCGCATACTGCTTCGGTTGCACCCGGCATGTTTCCAGGATGACCGATTGCGCGGCACGTTCGCGATGCGCAAGCAGGGTATCAATCATGACATTGCCGACGAAATGAATTCTCTCTTCGGCCACACCCTCACGGCGCAGATTTTCAACAGCGCTTTGCTCGGTCACGAAATGCAGTTCACTGATCGCGTCCACCAGTACGCGGTTGATTTCTTCCGGCATGGTGCGATCGAAACTCCGCAGGCCCGCTTCCACGTGAGCCACCGCAATGCCCATTTTCACCGCGGTCAAGGCGGTCGCGAGCGTGCTGTTCACATCGCCGACCACCAACACACAGTCCGGTTGAAACTGCGCGCAGATCGGTTCGAACCGTTTCATCACGTCAGCCGTCTGCTCCGTGTGCGAACCGGACCCGACTTCCAGGTTGGCGTCCGGATGAGGGATTGCCAATTCGTCAAAGAAGAGCCGGCTCATGCGCTGGTCATAATGCTGACCGGTGTGCACGAGCATCGATTCGACGTTGGGGCTCTTGCGGAGTGCGCGCAAAATCGGCGCGACCTTCATGAAGTTCGGCCGCGCGCCGCAGACGCAGGTGATCTTTAACTTCTTGCCTGTTGTTTTCACTGGCGGTCGATCCTGCCATCGGCGCTGCACATACCTTGGGCGCACATCGCCCGGCGGCGCTTACCTGCTTGGCTTATCGACCGATAAGA
>CAZKIN010000550.1:0-2051 GCA_964552515.1 uncultured Phycisphaeraceae bacterium | reverse complement strand
TTTCGAAATGCTGCTTCTGCGTGATGCCGACGACGTAGACGATGCGCGTGGCGTGGAGCATTTCTACGCGGTGCAGGATGGTGGCGAGGTCGGAGGTGGCGTAATTGAAACCGCCGTCGGACTTGCGGACCATGAGGGGGAGCGGTTCGCCTTCGCGGCTGGTGAAGCCGTCGCTGAAGATGCAGAGTGCCCCTTCGCTGTCACGCACGGGTCCGGCGGGCGCGGCGGCGCGCATGACTTCCAGCCGGCGGATGACCTCGTCCATCAAATCCTGGTAAAAGCTTTCGCCGCGGTCGATCACTTCGACGCCGAGGCGGCGGAGGATGGCGTGGCAATGGCGCAGGGATTCGTCGCAAAAGGCCTTCCAGATGAGGCGGGTGACCGGCTCGCCGCGCTGAAGTGCCACGACGGCGTCACGCGCTTCGGTCTTGAACGCATCATCAGCGTCGAAAAGGGCTTTGGCCTGCACGTAGAACGACTCGAGGTCGTTGATTTCCAATGACTTGGGATTGTCAATCACCTGCGGCTTCACGCGGCGGATGTAGGCGACAAGCATGCCGAACTGGGTGCCCCAGTCGCCGACGTGGTTTTCGCGGATGACGGTGTGGCCGTCGAAGGCGAGGACGCGGGCGACGCAGTCACCGATGACGGTGCTGCGGAGGTGGCCGACGTGCATTTCCTTGGCCAGGTTGGGGCTGGACAGATCGACCACGGCAATTTCGGGCTGGGCGGCGCGGGGCAGGCCGAGCCGCGCGCCGTCGAGCGTGGGGCCGTGGGGCACTTTGGCGAGCACGCCCGCCAGGTAGTCCGGTTTGATGCGGAAATTGATGAAACCGGGACCGGCGATGGATTTTTCGTCGAGCGGTTCACAGAGGTCGGCGACGTCGATTTTGGCGATGATGGCGGCAGCGACGTCGCGCGGTTTCTTGCCGAGTTTCTTTGCGAGGGCCATGGCGCAGTTGGATTGGAAGTCGCCGAATTGATCGTCCTGCGCGGGGCGAACGAAGGGGTCTCCGCCGCCGGCGACGGCGTCGACGCCGGCCTGCACGCGGCGGGTAAGTTCCTGGAGAATGGATTTCATATTGCGAAGCCTCGAATCGGTTATTGGACCTATTTCGCCAGTGTAGCGTACGCGTGGACCTGTGCCTATTTCCCAATTGGCCGCAGGGAAAGATGGATTTTGGCTCACGGGTTATCATCATGACCAGCTGGCTGGCGTGTGTTATAATTGCATGGAATTCCAGCAAGAAGTTAGGAAGAGCACCGATGACATTGAACATCCCACTTTCACCTGAAAATGAAGCCAAGCTGCGCGCCTTCGCTGCAGCGTGCGGGACCGATCCCAGCCGCCTGGTGTTAGATCTGGTCGAAGAGAAACTTGCCATGGCGATGGTGGACGGTGACACAGCGGATGGAGCCCGCGCGGCGGCGTGGGACCGATTCGTACAAGGGATGAACGAATGGACGCGCGATCTTCGGGAAGACCGCCGCATGGACGATGACCGCGATTCGATTTACAACGGCCGGGGCGAATGAGAATTCTCGTGGATACGAATGTGCTGACGCGCACTGCCGACGTCGCGCACCCACATCATCCCGTTGCCCTTGCGGCGATGAAAATCATTTCGGCACGCGATGATGTGCCATGTATCGTTCCACAGAATTTGTATGAGTTCTGGGTGGTATGCACACGTCCAGTGAGTGAAAACGGACTGGGGATGAATACCAACATTGTCCGTGAACGAATCAGGGACTTGAAGCAAGCACTGCACTTCCTTGATGATGTGCCCGGGATCGTCACTGTATGGGAAGAGCTGGCGGCATCTTACCAAGTCCAGGGAAAATCAGCCCATGACGCACGGCTCATCGCTGCCATGACGGTACACGGCCTGACGGACGTACTCACATTTAATCATCAACACTTCCGCCGCTATCAAGGGATCACTGTTCGCGCGCCCGAGTCCATCGTTGGGTCCGTCTAGGCTTCAGTTATGGGCAAACCGGACAATTCGCGGGGGTGGTGGTGAACGGATAAACCTCTCCGGCCACGG
>CAZKIN010000549.1:0-2052 GCA_964552515.1 uncultured Phycisphaeraceae bacterium | reverse complement strand
TATTGCCGAGCGCTCCGTGCAGATCATCGCGCATCAGGCGATGCGCGGCGTTCGCCTGGTGAATCACCTGCAAGGCGAAGGCATGGTTGAGGAAGCGGTCGCCGCGGCGGAGCGTGGAACGGCACATATCGACACCGTCGGTAAGAACGCCGGAGAGCTGGTCGATCGCGCGCTGGAGGGCTGTCTTACGATTCTCGCGCGCATCGAAGCGCCACAGGCGGGCATCGATCTGGTCAACCGGGCGGCCGAGGCGGCAAAGGTCGCCATACAGTCAGCGCAAGATCGCGGTGTGCAGGCGATCCAGGATGCGCTGACCGATTGACCGGCCAATACATATTGAAACGCGGTCCGTGTGGGGACCAACAGGCGTGCGTGACTGCGAGCGAGTCACGCACGTTTTTTTTGTGCCAAATAACAGTCATCAACTCAGCGTCGCCAGCGCGCAGGCCGCCACCGCCGCCGTTTCGGTGCGGAGGATGATCGGCCCCATGCTGATCGCCGTCGCGCCGGAACCGGTCGCGCATTGCACGTCGACATCCGACCAGCCGCCTTCCGGCCCGATGAGGAACAGAAACCTCCCGGCCGGTTGCGCAAGAAAGTCACTCATGCGCATGGCGTTTGCGGCAGGGTGCAGAATTCCAATCGCGTCAAATTTGTGCCGGGGTTGCAGGGCCTGAACCAGAGTAAGAGGTCCGACGATGTCGGGCATCCAGCAGCGTCCGCACTGCTTGAGCGCTTCGGCCGCGCGGCGAATGAAACGTCCGGCGGTTTCGTCATCCGGCTTGCTTACCTGACGCTCCACATCAATGAGCCAGATCCCCGCCGCACCGAGTTCGGTGCATTTTTCCACCAGGTAACTCTGCCGGTGGCGGCGCGGCAATGCGACGGCGACCGTTACGCGGCGCGGCGCATCGAACGGGTGCCGCTCGGCCGGACTCGCCGTAACCACCACTTCACGCCGGGCAATGCGCTCGATGTGTGCTGTGGCCGTGCCGCCCTTTCCGTCCAGCAGCGTCACCGCGTCGCCTTCCTTCAGCCGCAACACACTGCGCGCGTGATGGGCTTCGGCATCATCGAGAAGTAATTGACCGGGATGCAGCTCAGCACAGAAAAGGCGGCGCGAAGTCATACGCGGAATTATCCATCGTCTGAAGAAAATCCGCAAAGGGCCGTGAAAAGTGTCGCTGTAACTGCCTGTTTCAGATGTGCCACGGGGGGACCGATAAGAATGATGGCGGTGCGCGGCGTGTTGCGTGCCACTTACTGTCACCAGGAACCTGAATCGCCGCATGACTGATGAACTCAATCCCGATGGCGCGTCGTCGCATCTGCCCGGTGAGCCTGCGCCCAGCGGTGCGGACCTGGATCGGCTGCTTTCCGAAGCGGCGGATCTTGCCGCCGAAGTGACGGCCGAAGTCGGCACATTGCCGGTGCGTACAACTTTTGAAAACGTGCCCATCGACTCACTCGAGGGTGACGCCACCGACATCCAGCAAAAGCTCGACGACCTGGACCAGATTCTCGATCGCACGGCCAATGAAATTGGAGCGGCAACGTCCAACGCCAGCGGCGATACGGGCGCATTGCCCGTGCCGGACTTCATGTCCGAATTCATGGATGTGGAGCAAACTGCCCCGCAACACCCACCAGCGCCAGCGCCGCCAACAACCGCCGCGGCGCCGCCACCCGCACCCCCAACTACACAGGCGTCTTCGGGCGCGGAATCAGTGGCGTCAGAAACGCCGCCGGCGGTTCCGGACTTCATGTCCGAGTTCACGAAACCGGAGAGCGCGAGCGGATTGGGACACACCAACGCGCTGACGCCGCCGATCGCGAGTCGCAATCCGCCGAAGCTGGGCGTGGTTGGTTCACCGGTTACGCCAATCGAGGTCAAGGAAGAGCCGGCGATGGTTGGTGTCAAAGCAGTGGCACCCGCAGCGGCCAAACATACCGCGGCACCGGCGGCCCCGCCGGTAGTTTCGACCGGTGGCCCGGCGGTGACGATACAATCCGTTCCCGCTGATCCGGCGAAAGGCGCGGCCGCGCAGGTGG
>CAZKIN010000548.1:0-2052 GCA_964552515.1 uncultured Phycisphaeraceae bacterium | reverse complement strand
GAAATCGTTACACCGCCACGGCCTGAAACTTCGGGAACAGATAGGTCACGCAGCTGTCCAGCGACGCGAGGTGCGGATAATCCTCTTTGGGAACTTCGATCTTGTAGCGTTTGCGCAGCTCCATCACGATGTCGAGAAAGTCCATCGAGTCCATGTCGAGTTGATCGCGGAGCCGCACTTCCGGCTTGACGCTGGACAGATCCGCGTCCGGCGCAACCGTGGCGATGATACCCAGAATGATTTTCTTGATGTCCTCTTTACCCATGAGTCTTTCGTTGTCCTCACTATGCCCGGCCGCGGCCACTTGCCCGCCCGACCGCTACTCCAACTGACTACTTACTGTCACACCTGCGCGCGAGTACGATCCCGCCGCTCAGGCTCCCCGATATTTCTTCACCACCACCGCCGAGTTAATCCCCAGCATGCCGAACGAGTTATTCAAAATATACTCGACTTCGCCGATCGACTTCGCTTCGTTCGCCACCAGGTTCCGCACCGCACACTTCGGGTCCGGATCGGTCAGGTTGATCGTCGGATGGACCACGCCATCTTCCAGCGATCCCAGGTTCCCCGCCAGCTCCAGCGCACCGGCCGCACCCATCGCGTGCCCGATGAAGCTCTTGGTATTATTCACATAAGTCGTCGCGCAGTCGCTGAAAACCTGCCGCAACCCTTTCGCTTCCTGCTCGTCGCCCAGCTCCGTCGCCGTCGCATGGGTACTTACGATGTTCACGTCCTTAGGTTCGATGCCCGCCCGGCCGATCGCCGTACGCATGCAGTCGGCCAGTCCATCCGGCTCGGGCAAAACCGCGTCCGAACCGTCGGAATTCATCGCATACCCGGCGATTTCCGCGATGATCGGTGCCCCGCGGCGTTTCGCATCGCGCAGGCGCTCAAGAATATACAGGCAACCACCTTCGGAAACGACAATTCCGTTGCGTGCCTTATCAAATGGCCGGCACGCCTTGGTCGGGTCTTCGTGCGTCGCCAGGGCATGCTCCGCGGCAAAACTGGCGAAGATGCCGAAACTGTGAATCGCCTCGGATACTCCGCCGGCGATGGCCAGATCGACTTCACCCAGGCGAAGCATCTGCACGCCCTGGATCAAACCCGCGTTTCCGGCCGCACAGGCCGCCCCGATGGTATAATGCGGGCCGCGCAACCGCAGATTCAGCGTCACCTCCCCCGCCGGATTGTTCGCTACCGTTCGGGGGTTGTGATGGTGCGACCAGAACTTGGTGTCATAGTCGTATTGCCGGATGACGTCAATCTCATTCTCGGTTTCGACGGTGCCATGCTCGGTGATGCCGACAAAGGTTCCAATGCGCGATTTATCCAGCTTTTCAGGGTCGAGACCCGCGTTTCGCAGCGCTTCATGCGCGCAATAAATGGAGACGGAACCGGCCCGCGTCCCACGCCGGCGCTCCTTGCGATCCTGGTATTTGCGTTCGTCGTAATGGCAAACGCCGGCCAGCACCGGACCCATGAAACGAGTTTCGTATTGCGTGACGCCGGAAACTCCGCGCAGCAGATTGCGGCGAAAGTCGGCCAGGTTGTCGCCGTTTGGCGACGTTAACCCTATGCCAGTAATGACGATACGTTCTTTTTCGACCATCCGTAAGCGTACCACTCACAACACCGCCAAACGCCGCCACCCGATACCTGTGGCGCACCTTCGGCGCAGCCGGAATAGTGTAATGGAATTTGCGTCGGCGTCGACCCGGCGGTCACGGGTTTTCACAGAGCGGAGTCCGGCCGATTCCGCAGCCACTCCACGAGGCGGTCGGTGGCTTCGGTCGTCGAAACGAGTGGCGTGTAACCAAAGTCGCGCCGTGCGGCCGAGATGTCAAAGTAATGCGACGTCGCAAGTTGGCTCGCGAGGAAGCGGGTAAGCCGCGGTTCGGATTTGATGCGCAGGAGGCCGTAGATGGTTTCGAAGGCCGCGCCGAGGAGGTGTGCCGATCGCGCGGAGATCGGTCCGCGCGGGGGAGGAAGTTCGAGTCGGCTCAGGATCTCGCGGAGCCACGACCACAGATTCACCGGCTCGCCCTG
>CAZKIN010000547.1:0-2068 GCA_964552515.1 uncultured Phycisphaeraceae bacterium | reverse complement strand
CCGCCCCGGCTGGGTCGGTCGGCGTGCCGTCGATGGTGACCTCGGGACCGAGCACTCCGTCGGCCGGCTGGTAGCGAAATGTTGTTGTATCACCGGAAATCGACCACGAGACCTCCGCAGTGCCCACCGGCCCAGTGATGACCGAGCGATATCCACCCTCCGAAGCAGCGGTCGAGACTTCCACTTCGCCGAACGCCTGCTGGTCGCAGTCCGCGCCCATCGCGCAGGGATCATCCGGTGCTGTTGTGTTGACCGGAGGGCTGCATGAAGTCGGTCCGAGGACGACGATCAGTACGCAAATCAAACACGGATATGCCTGCGACCAGGACATTTTCGCGAACATCGATTGCTTCTCCTGAATAGTGGTTATGCTTCGGTGCCCGGTCGGCGCCATTCGTCCATTTCGACCATGTTGTCGGGCAGCCAGCTCCATTCAATCTGCTCGTAGGCGAAGCTGACCTGTTCCATGTGACGGTAGGGTTCGTTGGCGGGGAGGAAACTCACCGGCATATAGGGTTTGATGTTAATGATGCGCGCGTTGGTCAGTTTGACGACGTAGTACTTCACCTCGGCGCGCGAGGCAGGATCGATGCGGTAATACTCCAGGCGCACTTCGGGTAGATTCATACCCTGGCAAAGGGCCTTGAAGAAGCCGGGAGTCGCTTTGTCGATCTGCTTGACCACGCGCAGGGGATTGTGCACGCGCACGCCGGAGGCCTGCCCGGTGTGGAAGTCGAGCGGCTGGTGGACTTCGTGTTCGATTTCGAAAATATCGCTGGAGTCCTCGCGGCCTTCCTTTTCGGAAGAACCGGGGATGTCGGTGACGAACAAGTTGCACGGCGTGGGCATGTTGCTGCTCCTTTCACATTGGATGGCGGCCGCGGGTCGGGGAGCGATCCCCGAGCCACGGACCCATAGTGTACCGCAGAATCATCAACGAATGATGCGGGGACGCAACAGGGGATCGGGCGGAGGGGAGTAACGGCGCGGCGCGTCCGAAAATGGGGGCGAATAGCGAAGCGGAACGGCATGAGCAGCGCGGCAAAAAAACGGACGCGGCGGGCAAGGTCTGGTATGGCGATTGCTTGACCAATCGGCGGTGATATCGGATTTGTCCTGCCTATAATGACGTAGTTCGTCGCCGGGGTCACGCGAGACTGGTGAATCGGAGGGGGCTATGAAGGTACGAATTTTCGAATTTTTTGGGCGGAAGCTTCGCATCATGTGCCTGGCGGCGATCACGTACGCGGCGCTGTGCTAGGACTGACGAATAACGAATGGCGAAATAGCCATGGGCGCTGGCTGGGAAGTTACCCGTGGCACTCGGGCTAGGCATGCAGGGCCTGAGCAGCGGCCATGTCCGCGCCGGTGGGCGCGCGGCCGGTGTGCATCATGGTCATGAAACAATCGAACAAGTAACTGGCGTCGTGCGGGCCGGGGCTGGCTTCGGGGTGATACTGCACAGCGAGCAGCGGCATATCCTGGTGGACAAATCCTTCGAGCGTCTGGTCATTTAGATTGATATGGGTGGGGATTCCGCCGGCGGCGCGGAGTGACGCGACGTCGACAGCGAAGCCGTGGTTCTGCGAGGTGATTTCAACGCGGCCGGTGGATTCGTTCCGCACGGGCTGGTTGCCGCCGCGGTGGCCGAACTTGAGTTTGAAGGTTTTGGCGCCGAGGGCGAGGCCGAGAATCTGATGGCCGAGGCAGATGCCGAAGATGGGCACTTTGCCGAGCAGCGATTTCGCCAGGTCCACGGCGTAGGTGACGGCGGCGGGATCGCCGGGGCCGTTGCTTAGGAAGACGCCGTCGGGGCGGAGGTCCAGCACTTGCTTATTGTGCCACGTTGGTGGCACTACGTCGACGTGGCAGCCGCAATCGACGAGGTGACGGAGGATGTTGCGTTTCATGCCGCAGTCGATGGCGACGACGCGGCGGGCCTGAGTCGGCACGGGGCGCGAGGCTTCGAAGGAGCGGTCCAGCCCGGCGGTCCAGACGGAGGATTCTTTCGGGGCGACTTTGGCGACGAGGTCCGCGCCGTTCATCGACGGGCTGCTGCGGGCTTTAT
>CAZKIN010000546.1:0-2088 GCA_964552515.1 uncultured Phycisphaeraceae bacterium | reverse complement strand
CTGGCGCGAAGTCAAGCGATCGATGTCGGAAAATCGTAAGTCCTTGCCGCAGCTTAAGTTAGGAGTATGTTTAATCCTCGGAGCGTGCGCCCCAAGTCGTGGGAGCAGCGCGGCCCTTCGACATAGCGCGGACGCCGGGCCGCGAGTGTGACAATTCGGGGCTTCCTTCTACACTTGCAGCAGCGGCGCGGGTAAGAATGCCGCATTCCCGCCGCACGGGTCGGATTGGCCAAGCGGGGCGGGCAGGATGCGGACAAAAACGATACGGATGAAACGAAGGAGAATTTCATGGATGCGATTTTTGCACGAAGCATGATGTTGTGCGTATTGGCGCTGGGCATGGGTGGTGGGGGGGCAGTGTTGGCACAGGAACCACGGCCCGCGAAGGCGCCGGAGTCCAAATCGTCCAAAGACATCATCCAGAAGAAAAAGGTGGAGACGGACAAGGAGCAGGTGCGGCCTACCGCGCGAGCGACAACGGCGGCACCACGCCAGAAGGTGATCGTGCCGCGCAAGCAGGTGCGCCGGCACATCCGCCTGTCCCTGCCCACGGATGAACGCAACGAAATCGACTATCACGGCCTGATGACGCGAAGCACGCGAAACTTCGGCTTCTCGCTGGACTATTTCGATGCCGATCGCCGCCGCGAGATCGAAGTGACCATCGCCAGTTTCCGCGAGAACCGCCGCGACGAGGGTTACAATCACTGGATGCGGTTCGTGTCCAGCCTCGATTCGTTCGACAAGCCGGTCGACCTGGAGCCGGTGCTTTATTACGTGCTGCGCGAGGGGTGCCTGCGGCAGGACACCAACGTGCTGTTCTATGCGGAGCGGCTGGAACGATTCCGCGTGGACCTCGAAAACATCGAAGAATACTGGGACGATTTGTACCGTCTGCATCAACAGTGCGACGCGCCGGGCGGCGGTTGCCTGGAACCGGTGGAGCGGCGGATCGATGAAGAGCTGGAAGTACTCCGACAGGAACGGGATCTGGCCCAGGCGAAGGTGAATGTCGCGCAGCGCGGATTGGAACGTGCGCAGATCACGAGCTCGGGCGAAGTGTCGCGGTCGGCGGATTACTTCTACGTCGTGGCCCAGGAACTCGCGCGGCGAACGGAGTATGTGTTGTATGCGGATTAGAGGCCGGGTTCAGGGGGATGGTAAGAAAACGGAAGCTCATTCGTTTTCGAACGAGCGGTGCTTACAATAGCGAAAGGCGAAGAGCGACAAGGGATAACCGCTCGCGATGGGAAAATCGAGTTGCGGTGATTCACAGGCGGTCGAGGCAGAGTGGAAGCTTGATCGAGGTAAGCCCTTGAAAATGGAGTCACAACGTCCGATGATTACCGGGACGAATCATGATTGATCTGATCAAACAACTTGGTACGGAGCTTGCCGCGATTTGTCGTCAATATGGCGTCGCGCGTTTGGAGATTTTCGGTTCCGCCGCGGATGGCACCTTTGATCCCGCGCGGAGCGACTTTGATTTTCTCGTCGAATTTGGTGACGTTGCGGATGACCAGCGATTCGACGCTTATTTTGGGTTACTGCACGCCCTGGAAGATCTCTTCGACCGCCATGTCGATCTGGTGGAAGCGGGCGCGCCTCGAAATCCATTCTTCATTCGCCGTTTGAACGAAAGCCGTCGGATCGTTTATGCCGCATGACGCTCAAAAATATTTGCACGACATGCTGGGTGCCTGCGAGTTTTTGATCGACTTCACATCAGATCGCAGCATCGAAGATTTACGCAAGGATCGGGCGTTTCGGTCTGCCGTCGAACGAGAGTTGCAGATCATTGGCGAAGCGCTGATGCAGCTTGATCGCGTCCATCCCCAAGTGGCCGCGCGCATTCCGGAAAAACAGAACATCATTGGATTTCGGCACGTCCTGGTACATGGATACGACAATCTTGATCCGCGTACCGTCTGGAATGTCATTGCCAGCAAGCTCGGACCGCTGCGCGAAGAGTTGCGCCGGTTGTTGAGCGCGTAAGATCAAACCATGGCTGAGCCGTCCTGTGCCAATCATGAAAACCCCGAAGAACAATTCACTGAGAGTAATGTCGAAAGGTTGACGAAGCTGGCC
>CAZKIN010000545.1:0-2088 GCA_964552515.1 uncultured Phycisphaeraceae bacterium | reverse complement strand
CGAGCAACCAGCCACGAACCGGATCAATCGCTCCCTCGCAGATGAGTTCGACGCGAAAACTGTGGCCATGCAGGCGCGCGCACTTGTGACCCGGCGGAACATGGGGCAAGCGGTGCGCGGCCTCAAACGTAAACTCACGCGAAATGCGCACCACGTCGCCGGTTGGTTCGGCACCCTGCCGCTCGCGTGCGGCAACCACTTCAAGTTCGGAAAGCTTGCGGATCATGTCCGTTTACCAGAAAGGCGATGCGCATATCGCTCGGATTGGTCTGTCCGGGAACAGGCGAACAGCAAACCAGATCTGCCGTGCGCCGTTTCCACACCTCCGCAGGTCAATGGGCCATCATTCCGGCGGCAGGACTTCCAACAGTTCGACTTCGTAGAAAATCCAAACGTTCGGCGGGACGCGACCCGGGATACCGGTGTTTCCAAATGCCAGGTCCGGCGGGACGAGCAGAAGTCGCCGTCCACCTTCCGCCATCGTACTTACTCCTTCGCGCAGCCCGGCAATCAATCCGGACATTGTCTTGGTGGGGGGCTTTTCTTCTACAAACGTGTCATTCAGCACGGCCCCGTTGAGCAGTGCTCCCCGAAAGTTCATGACCACGCGATCCTGCAGCAAAGGCTGTGCGCCTTTGCCCACGCGCAGGTCCACATGCTTCAATCCGGATGGCGTGACGACAACTTTGGTTCCCGACTCCTTGGCGGCACTTTCCAGCGCCTGCTCCGCGCGAATGTGGTTTTGCTCGGCGGAAGTGACTGCATCGGCGGCGGCCTGTTCCGCGCGACGGGTGCGCTCATCAACCACCCGCTTTGCTTCCGCGCGATCCAGCGTTCGCAAGACTTTGACGTCGTCGATGGTCACCGGCTTGACCGGTACGACGGCACTGAGTCCGGCCGCATACTTTGGATTCGCCGCGACGGGCACTGTCCCGATGCGGTCGACCACTTCCTGCCCTTCCGTGATCTTCCCGATGGGGATGTAAGCGACGATGCCGGACTGATCGTCCAGCCCCGTGTTGCTGGAGATGTTGACGAAAAATTCGGCCTGCGGAACATCGTCACGACCCACCACTTGAATCAGTGCGATCGTGCCGCGCTGGTTGCTGAGTTCCGTCGAATACTCCATGCCTTCGGGCGACTTGGTGCCGAGGCGCTTGTCCATCGTTGGCAAATAGCTGCCGCCCTGGATGAGCCCGCCCTTGAGCACGCGGTGAAACACCAGACCCTTGTAGTGCCCCCGCTCGACGTGATCCATGAAGTGCGTCACGCCGACCGGGATGTTCACCGCGTCCAGTTCCGCCGTAAACGTCCCCATGGACGTTTCAAATCGGACCTGCGGATGCAAGCCGGGAAGGGAATCATCCGGCCCGGCGCTGACCGGTACAGGCCGGTTCAGCGCGGACAATGCGAGCAGAGCAGCGGTGGTGAATGACAAACGCATGTGAATTTCGCCCTGGCGGAATGGCCCACACATTGACCGTTAACGGTCACCATGTGCGGCCTTATTCCTTTTTCGATTCCTTGGTTTCCTTGGTCGCGGGCTTGTCCTTGCCTTCGGCCGGAGCATCGCCGCCCACGAGGGTCACCGACTTGATGAGCACCGTGGTGACCGGCACGACCTTGCCGCCCGGGTACTTCGGATGGTTTTGCGTGGGCGTGTCCTTGATTTTGTCGACGACGTCCATCCCTTCGACAACCTTGCCGAACACCGCGTAACCCGCGCCGCCCGAAATGGGTTGATCGAGATTCGCATTGTCCACCACGTTAATGAAGAACTGCGCGGTCGCCGAATCCGGCGCTGTCGTTCGCGCCATCGCGATGGTGCCGCGCGTGTTCTTCAATCCATTCTGCCATTCATTCTTGATCGGCGGATGCAGCCCGCTCATTTTCTCATTGATCTCCGGATCATATCCGCCGCCCTGGATCATGAACGTCGGCGCGACCCGGTGAAACACCGTGCCGTCGTAAAACTTATCGCGCGTGTACGAGAGAAAATTTTCCGTACTGATGGGCGCTTTTTCCTTGTCCAGCTCGACCACGATATTGCCGAGCGATGTTTCGATCTTCACCCTGGGGTTGGCCGCC
>CAZKIN010000544.1:0-2093 GCA_964552515.1 uncultured Phycisphaeraceae bacterium | reverse complement strand
GCTGCACGAATGACGGGGAAGTGGCATCGGCCACACGCCGCCCCGCCGGGAAGGCACTGTTGATGCGATCCTGAATGCGTCCCGCCATGGCATGGGAGGGGCTGACCAATACGAGTCGGATGCGGCGATCCTGCGTCGCGCGGCCTCCGCCCAGGATGGCGGCATTGAGTTCGCTGGTGCGCGTCGCGGAGAACTTGGTGACGAAGGGATTCAGGAAGAGCGGGCCGGCGGCCTTGGCCAGCACCTGTCCGGACAGTGATCCGCCGGTGGTTGACTTGCTGTGCACGCGCAGTTCGGTCGTGAATAGCCGCCCGCCGTAAAGCGACTTGGTTTCGGTGCCGGGCAGTGCCGTGATGGTGACATCGAAGGAAGTGCCCTCGACGGCCGCACCGGGAATGTCGGCTTCCACGCCGACCACGGCGGAATCGAGGCTGTCGAGAAGTTCCTCCGGCTTGATGCTCTGGTCGCCGATTTCGTCGGCGGCGAAGTCGTGCTGTTTGTAGAGGTTCTGCACCAGTTCGTCGTAAATATGCTTGGGGCATTGGCGCGAACCATTCTTGCCCAGTCCGACGACCACGCCGTAGCCGCGGACGCGCATGGCGGCGAGGCCTTCGTAATAGGTGAGTGCCCCGATGGTGTCACGGTAGGCGGCGGACTTGGCGATGGCGGCGTCCTGGATGGCGACGCCGCGGTCGGGCCGTTTGGTGGTGTCGGGGGTGGCGCAGCCGGCAGCGAGTGTCAGTGCCAGGACGAGGACGCCCGGCAGGCGTACGTTCACGATACGGGCCATCGTATTTTCACAAGCCACAAGGTATTCCTGTTCGTTCGTAAGTGCCGGTGGACCCAAGAGTTCCGACCGTCGTGTCGCCGGATTGTCGCACCACCCCAGCGGATAGGGTAGGGGTGCGGTTGGCGGTACGTCAAGGATTGGCTCATTCCACCCTGATTTTCCTAGGATGTCACAGCAACTACCTGTATAGTTGAAGGTCCTTGGGGGTCTTGGCAATGCTATTCGGGTCGTTGGAAAGTTGCCTTTCTCCGAAAGAATCAATTCAGGGAACAGACGGTGGAGGGGCGGAAATCATATGAAGAAGTTGATCATCGGGCTTATTGGATATTTCGTTGTTTGGCAGATCGCGGCTTCGGGAATCGATATTGACCCATCCCGGGGGCCGTACCAACGCGATGACGGCGCTTTCAGATTGGTCAACCCCGGTCGCGACGCTAATCAGTCACAAGATGCCATGGCCTTATCCACTGCAGACCTGGCCCACCGCGCGCAAAGTAAATTGCTCAATCAGATTGAGTCCGATGACATCGTAGTCGCGATAGCGGCGGCGCCCGCAAACGATCTGTGCACTAACGCAGACTCGATAGTCGGCGAAGGTACATTCAGTTTCGACAATGCCATGGCCACACTCGACGGCGGGGCGCATCCGGCCTGTTCCGACCCCCTGGATCCACAAGGGACTATGGACCACGACGTTTGGTATTGTTGGACATCCACGTGCAGTGGACCGGTTGTGATTCAAACTTGTAACCAAACCATTGTAGATTCCAAGCTCGCGGTGTATGACGGCTGCGGCTGCCCCGCGACTAGCGCCAATTTGTTGGGATGCAACGACGATGGCTGTGGCACGGGCAGCTTTCTCCAGTCGCGGCGCACGTTTTTGGCGGACATGACCCATCACTATTTGCTGCGCCTGGGAACCTATCCCGGCGACGACGGCGATCCCAACAATCCCAATGACGACCTTCCGCCGGCATCAGGAGGCGTCGGCACTTTTTCGATCACTTGCTTGCATCCGCCGTGCACACAACCGGCCGAAAATTGCCAAAGCATCAAGGCCAACGCCGGTTCGTTGAGCGATCGCACAAACTCGTTAGTGGCCGACAATTTCGAGCCGACATCCAGCGGCACCATCACGGACATTTGCTGGTGGGGCTCATATGGCAGCGACAGTCCGCCGGCATCCGACACGTTTCGCATCAACTATTACGCCAATTCAGGGAGCAACCTGCCGGGCGCGCTCATCAGTCCCACGCCGTTTCAACAACCGGGCACGCTGACCGTTACGGGTCCCGTGGAGACG
>CAZKIN010000543.1:0-2100 GCA_964552515.1 uncultured Phycisphaeraceae bacterium | reverse complement strand
GAACCGTCGAGCGTCACGGAAACCTGCGCACCATTTACCAGCAGGACGGCCTCTTTCCTTGGCTCACCGTCAGCGAAAATATCGACCTCGGGCTGCGCAAGGATTCTGACCCTGCCCGCCGTGCGCTGCGCCGCGACGAACTGCTTGCTCTTGTCGGACTGAGTGCCTTCGCGCAGCACTATCCTCACCAGCTTTCCGGCGGCATGCGTCAACTCGCCGAACTCGCCCGCGCACTCGCCGGCGACACCGACATCCTGCTTATGGACGAGCCATTCTCGGCGCTGGACTACCTGGTGCGCCTGCGCATGCGCAACGAACTCGCCCGGCTCCTTGCGGATCACCGCCGAACTGTCATATTGGTGACACACGACATTGGCGAGGCGGCGCAGCTTGCCGACCGCATCATCGTCCTCACCGAACGCCCCGGCCGCATCCGCTGCGAAGTTCACATAGACCTGCCCCGCCCCCGCAACGCCACCGCGCCCGAAGTCGTCGCCGCCACTCACCGCGTATTGGAGGAGATGGGACTCGAAGCGCCGACGCCACCCGATCCGCTGGCGAATCGCAGGCTTTAGCCTGCGCGGATATTCG
This sequence comes from uncultured Phycisphaeraceae bacterium, assembly GCA_964552515.1. GTDB lineage: Bacteria > Planctomycetota > Phycisphaerae > UBA1845 > UBA1845 > JACQXM01. The sequence goes on along the minus strand of CAZKIN010000543.1, from coordinate 1,509 downwards.
GATTCATTTGCCTCCGCAAATCGTCATGTCAACTGGTGCGCGAATCCCTTCTCGCACCACTCCACCCGGGAATCCCTTCCCGGAGCGCCCCCATTCGATCAACTCCGCGCCAACCGGCTTCAGCGGGGCTTGGTCGAACCTCGCTCACGGTACCACCGACATCGTCAGATATCGTGTAGCGCGGAGCGTATTCACCGCCTCCCGCATCGCGAGAAATTCGCTGGCCGAAAGTGTCGACTTCTCAATGGTGATGCTGCGGGTGAAGCGCAAGCTCCCATCCTGCACCTGCGCACGCTGCGCCGCGCTGCCCCACGAACCACCAACCGGTTCGAAGGTCATCGGCGGCGTCACCCTCTTGAATTCGCTCGGAATCTCCACCGTCACATCAACCAACTCGCTCAGACGTGAGCCCACCCGTATGTCGCCCGCGCGCTCCGATCGTTCCAGCGGTAATGCCACGGATGTCGGTAGATTCGGCCCATCGCCAAACCGTAGCACAACCCTGTCACCGACTTTCGGAAGCGACCCCGCCGACGCAACTTGCACCGTTATGTGGAATTGATCATCCGACAAAGTTCCGATCGTAACCGTGCTGACTTCGACACCGCTGAAAATCTGGCCTGCCACAACGGCCGCCCAGGCCTTCTGCTCATCGCTGGTCTGCAGCTTGGCGGGATCAAAGTAGGCGCCGCTGGCCACTAACCGCAATTCCCCACGCGCCGTCCCATCATTGGCGAGCGCCAGTTTGCCCGTCACTTCCAGGTTGCTGCCGGACTTCTCACCTCGTGTCGCCACATACTCTGTTTCCAAACGCCCGTCGCTTACTCCCAGCAATGATCGCCGCCCCCAGCTGCCGGGTTTCTTGAATTCTCCGTGTCGCGGATGGAAATAGAGGGTCTCCCTGGGCAGCGTTACCTGCACTACCACCCCGTCGAACGAAGCCAGCGCCGGCGCACTCTCATCACTTGCCGTCCATTCGTCCGGTTTCACCGCCACCAATGCCATCGCCTTGCTTCCATGGGCGCGCAGCGCCGCAAGCAATAGCGCTCCGGCCTCAAGTTCATTTCCATAATTGGACTGCAAAACCTCCTGCGCATCCCGGCAAGCCAATCGCCGCAAGGCCTTCGGTGATTCCACAACATTGAACGTCTCACGCAGTTTCGCCGCGATCTTGCGCACCTGCTCCACCGGCACGTTCTCTTTCTCCACCGCCGCCCGGGCAAATGCTTCGACATTCGCGTTCGCCGCCGCAGCACGATCCACGGCCGACAGCAGCGTCGCCGCCCACGCCGTCGGGTTCCCACACGTCGTAAACTTCAGTCCGGCAGATCGCTCCATCCAGGAAAGCGCCTGCTGTTCATCGCGCTGACCGGCCACGTTCGTCGCCGACCATCGAAACGTGTGCATGCCGTCCGCCCTCTTCTCTTCCAAAGCGAACTTGGCCTCTTCCGCATGCGTCAGTTGGTGATGGAGCGGCGTGCCTTCGGGAACTGAAACACTGACCGAGCG
>CAZKIN010000542.1:0-2102 GCA_964552515.1 uncultured Phycisphaeraceae bacterium | reverse complement strand
TGTACGGCACGGGATATTTTCCCGGCGGGCGTGATCAGGCCTACCTCTGCGAGCGCGATGTGATGTCACTGGTGGGCACCGCGGAAGTGCCGCTGACCGCATATCACTCCGACGAAATTCTCACGGAAGCCGAGCTGCCGCTGAAGTATTGCGCGATGTCCACCTGCTTCCGCCGTGAAGCCGGAGCGGCCGGCAAGGACACGCATGGACTCTACCGCATCCACCTGTTTGAAAAAGTCGAGCAGGTGATCATCTGCCGCAATGATGTGGCCGAGAGCAAGCGTTTTCATGCGGATATCGTACAGAACGCGGAAGACATTTTGCAGGCACTGGGACTGCCGTACCGCGTGGTCAACGTCTGCACCGGCGACCTGGGCATGGGGCAGGTGCAGAAATTCGACATTGAAACGTGGATGCCATCGCGCAAGAGCTACGGCGAAACGCACTCCGCTTCGCGCTTCTACGAATTCCAGGCCCGGCGCTTGAAACTGCGCTATCGCGACGGCGCGAAGAAAGTGCACATCTGTCACACGCTCAACAACACGGTGATCGCTTCGCCGCGCATCTTGATTCCAATTTTGGAATTGAATCAGAACGCTGATGGCTCCATTACGATTCCGGCTGCGCTGCGCGTGTACATGGGCGGTCGGGAGCGGATCGGGCGGTAAGCCCCCTACTCACGCGATGACCGCACGGGCTGGCGCAGCACCGTCTTTTGCTTTTCCGGCGCGACGCGATTCGGATCGGTCAAGTAAATTTCGTGATGATACCCGCAGGCAACCAGGTTGTGCGCGGGCAGAAACTCGCGGTGCATCCGAGCGATGGTCGGTCCCTCCGCACTGGGCTTCCCGACATACATGATCTGCACGCTGCGTCCCTCCTGATACGTTTCGAGACGCAAGCCGGCGGGCGGTTCACCCAGCCGCGCTCGCGCCGCGGCCACGCCGTCCGCAAACATCTCCGCCGTCAACCAGTCCGGCTCGAAGACGATCATCATCCGCCAGTTCAACTTCTCCTTGTTGCCACGGACAAAGTCCTGCATGTCGTCGGCCCACCACAGACCCTCGAGCGGCGGTTCCACAAATCTCCGGCCCATACGCTCACGGGCGACGCGCTTCACCGGATAGATCGCGGCGAACAGCCACTTCACGGCGTGGTCGAGCGCCGATCGATCCGCCGCACCGCGACCATCGACCATGACATAGCGCATGTCCGGTACGTCCACCAGCACAAAGTCTTCCGCCGGCGGCAGATACAACTCCTTCAGCCGCGCGCTCATGTCAACCTCATTCATCTTCGGCCTCCTTATTCCAGCCAATGTTTGCTGGCCATATACGCCAGCGTCCGCGAGACCCACTCCGCCTCCGCACGCAACTGGCCGAGCGAGTACTCAAACAGCGCTTCCACATGGTCCGGCAGCGGCTGCTGCGCAACCTGAATCGCGCCCAGCCGCGTCAGTTCCAATTCGACCGCCTGACGCCGTGCTTCCAGCGCCTGCAGCGCCTCCGTGCGCTGAAGCACGGACCAGTTGATCATCCCCAACAGGATGGACGGAAAGGCGGGTCGAACTTCGCGCAGGGCAATGAGCGTTTGTGCGACCAGTTCCCGCCGACCGGCCGGTGTGATGGAATAGACCCGACGGGACTTTGCTCCGGCTTCGGCGCCCGCCGGTTTTTTCGACCTGACCAGCCCATGCTTCTGGAGTTTGCCGAGCACGAAGTAAATCGAGGAGAACCCAATCTGAGTCCATTCGCGCATACCGCGCTGCTGAATTACCTGGTCGAACTCGTAACCGTGGCGCGGCATCTCCGCGGCAAGCCCCAGCAGCAGCAGTTCGGCATCGGTCAGCGCCTTCATATTCTAGTAGTAGAATATGTGGCGCCGATTTTGTCAACCCTGTGCGGCGAGACCTCCGGCGCGCGCCATTTCCAGGTGCCTGGAGGCGGCTTCAAGACGACATATGATTAAAGCGTTGAGACCGATAAAAAACAGGTGGACGATGGGCCTTTCCGACTATCTCCCGGGTGCGAACGCACCGGCTTAATACCGCTCCAGAATGGAAAGAAACTGCACGATGACCGCACGCTCCTCCGAAAGCGAGC
>CAZKIN010000541.1:0-2108 GCA_964552515.1 uncultured Phycisphaeraceae bacterium | reverse complement strand
GGAGGAGAAGCGACGACTAAGGAAGGGGCTTGAAGCTACCAATAACGCATTCGGCGCCAAGCTTGTTCAGATAGAGCAAGGCCTTAAGTTAGATGAAAAAGCACCCACACGGAGAAAGAAAAATAAGGCAGGTTGCCGCGAATGCCGTTGATCGTGAGCAGACGCCTGCAGTTTCTTGAATGTTTTGTGCCTTTAATCGGTCACCACTGGTAGTATTGCTGTTGCCTGCTGCCTGTTGCCTGTTGCCTATTCTTCACTCGCCTTACGCCTCCTAAAGCTCCCCAGCAGGGCCTCCATGGCCGGCGCGACGCGGGAGAACGAATCCAGCGGCGCTTCGCACGTTACGACCAGTAATCCGGCATCAAACAGTATCGCGGTGGTGACGAATTTCCGGCGCGTGCCGCTTGCGGTCCCCAGATATTCGATGGTATAGGCGTCCTGACCCGCGCGCCGGGTTTCATGAGACGCCAAACGCTCAAAGTCTTCCACCTGGGCGGCCACCGAGGCATCCATGGACGCGCGCACCGTGGCGAGCAGCATCCCCTGGGCCGGAATCTCACTCGCGGTGATCTTCGCATCCAGCGGACCATTCAAAATGACCGGTATGCTGGGCAGCGGCGTGTCGACGGTCGCATGCCAGTCCGCAGGCGGCAGGGTGAACTCCATGTCGAACCGGGGAAGGCGCACCGTGCGGCCGGCAATCACGGCCCGGAGCGGCGCATCCGGACCGCAGGGTTGCTCAAATGTCACCTCGCGACCGACGTAGTCGATGTGCAGCGACCCGGTTCCGAAGAAGTCAAAACCCAGGATGCCGACGACGTTTTGTCCGACGTGGTTGCGGACTTCGCTGATGTCCATGACCGGGCACGCGATGTCGCGCTGCGTAATGCCCGCGACGGTAAGCGCCTCCACGCGCACGATGGACATGCGCACGGTGCCGCCGGCGCCCGCGCCGGCCCCGCGATCCGCCTCCTGCAGGCCCAGGCGATCGGCGAACTCCTGCGTTAGCACGGAACTGCTCGCGCCCGTATCGAGCAGGAACTCCGCCGGGTGGCCGTTCACTTCGACGTCAACGATGGTCAGATTGGACTGCAGCCGGATACTGGTGGTGCCCCGCTGATAGGCTGGTTTCATTTTATCCTCTCCAGACAGTGCCTTGATTCGCAAACGATACGACGAGGAACCCGGCACAAATTCGGTCGGCCAGCGATGACCCACTCATTTTTTCTCAGCATGACTATTCCTTCCGCCCGGTCGCCGCGGCGCCGCAACCGGCAACAACAGAGATGTCCAGGTGTGCTCGGTACCGCCGGATTTTCGGCTCTTGCGTACCAGGAAGCGTTCGACGCTGTCAAGCATGCGGCGGGCCTCGGCTGCATCTTGCGGAGTGAGCCATACCCGTTGGCGACGCGCCGCGGCGTCCTGAGCGGGCATCGTCGCATGGTGTGAGGCGGAGCGACAGGCGTTTTCAAACTCGCGGCCCACCTGCCGCAGCAGGGCGCGCACCGATTTGACCACGGCGTCGACGGAGTCCGGCGAACGCGGATTGACCAGCAGTGCGATGCGATCGGCCACCGCGCGATAAAGCACTTCCGCGGCGGGCCCGCTGCCGCGCTGGTCCCCCTCGACCAGCAGCCCGGCCCCAACCAGTTTGTGGACGTGAAAATAAAGCGACGCGACGGGCCGCCCCAGTCGATCGGCCATGTCCCGCACCGACAGTGCGCGGCCATATTCGAACAACCCGATGATCTCCATGCGAAGCGGCGAAGCGAGTGCTGCGCGTTGGCGCTGCCCCCTGACGACATGGGTGGTGGACCTGGAGCCTCGTGACATTACCGCAGCTTATTCTATTTTGTGCAATAAATCAAATAAAGAGATGTAAGATTCTGTCCGTATGATGCGACACCACTGTCGCGCCATAGCGCGGGTGCCATTCATCGGTCACACGGGTAGTATTCCTGTTGCCTGTTGCCTTTCTTCAGTCGCTCGCCGCCCCTCATCCCCCTCTTCCCATTCGCCCCATCTTTCCGTCCGATAACTGCTGCGCCGAATCGCGCACTACCTTGTGAACGATTTCACAAACATGCCAGTGCCATTTATGGGTCACT
>CAZKIN010000540.1:0-2111 GCA_964552515.1 uncultured Phycisphaeraceae bacterium | reverse complement strand
TGACTCCGCGTGAAGGCAACGACGGGCAGATTGAAGTGGTGTTCGAAGTGCCGACCGACCTGGAGCCCATGTATCTCACCTTCAAACGCGGCGCGCGAATTCCGGTGGATTTCTCTGCCAAGAGCGCGCCAGCCGAGGAGAAACCGGCTGAATCAACTGACGGACAACCGGCGCCTGCGGAAGGAGCAGCCAAACCGGAAGGTGACAGTAGACCGACACGCTCCACCGGCGGCGAAGAAGCATCCTCCGGGCGCACGCGACGCGGCGGTACCGGTGAAGCAGATGCGGCCGCGGGTCGCGGCGGAGCGCGCGGCGTCGGAACCAACGCGGGCCAGTCCTTCTTCGGCGAAAATTTACCCCTGGAATTAAAGGCTTTTCAAGGCGAAAACCTCGAGACCGGGCGCGGCGGACGCATCGTCTCCGGCAAGCTCATTGCCTGGCTTCCCGATCAGGAAGCGGGAACACAACCGCCGCTCAAGAGCTTCGATGTTCCGTCGGACAAGCGATTGCTGCATTTGAGTGTCACCAAGTTGCACGCGCGCAGCGGACTCGGCAAGGCGCTGAGCCGCGCGGCGGCCGTCGCGCAGAACTACACGGTGAAGGACGACAAGGGCAATCCTTATACACTAGTGGGCAAGTACGTCATCGCGACGATTGATGACAAGCAAGTGCTGGAAATACAGTACATTCCAGAGGCGGTGGGCTCGATCGGCGGGCTAGGTCCGTTCAGCCGTGTGCAGAATGCGCACCTGGAAAAAGACCACGAACTCGTGCTTTTGTTCCTGGTGCCGCCGGGTGCCAACATCGTGGCATTCAGCTCCGGCAGCGAGGCCACCAAGTCCGAAGATTTGAGCGAGGACAACCTCGTCGCGCCGCAGTAAGACCCGCTATTGCGGACCTATCGAGATGCCAGTTACGCGCTCCACCCAGGGGCGGATGCGCTGAGCAATCTGCGGTTCGGTCCCCTGCGCAAATCGCAATATTTGTCGGGAAATCGGCACTTTTTCCGAGGGGTGGGTGATGCGCGGAAGCATGGTCGAGCGCTGCAATTCATCGGGCAGGAACGCCTCGAAGGACTCTTCATCGCCGCTCAGCTCGAAGGGATATTTGATGGCCAATTCGCCGGTCGGGTAATCGCGGGAACCGAACGGCCCGAGCCGCAATGCCAAGGAATTGGCACGCAAAGTGATGCCCAATTCCCCCACCCACAGCGCCACCAAAAGATGCCTGAAACCATGCCAAACGCACCCTGCGGCCCCCACCGCAATCGGCAGCGCGACGACCGCAAGGCTCGCCTCCACGAGCCGCGAGTGCACCCCGGTCCGCGTAAAGTCAAGCTTTGAAAATATCTCTCTCGCTAAAATCCCCAAGAGCAGCCCAGCCGCGCCCCAGACCAGACCGCGCAGGAGCATTCGTCCCCGCGCTACGGGAAGGAAAAGCTCGATGCTGGAAGTCGGTGGATTGACTGACATGTGGCTGTCACACCTTGGTCGCGGAAGGCCCGGCCCCGCTTTGCTGCCCCATGAGAGTCACTTTCTGCGCCTCCGTCTGCCGCTTCCGCAACTGCCCGCACGCGGCGTCGATGTCCAGTCCCCGGCTGCGGCGGAGGTGGACGTTCACGCCGGCGTCGCGGAGTACATTCAGAAAGTGATGGGCATTGCGGTCGGTAGGCCGCGCATAGGGCAGCCCCCCCACCGGGTTATATTGAATCAGATTCACGTTGCTGCGCATGCGACGTGCAACAGTCACCAGCTCCCTCGCCTGCATTTCGCCGTCGTTGAGTCCGCCAAGCAGAATGTATTCGAGCGTCACCTCGCGGCCCGTGCGCTCAAAATAGTATTTGCATGCATCGACCAGCGCATCAATGCTTACGAGCTCGGCCCATGGAATGATGCGCTTCCGCAGTTCATCGTTGGGCGCGTGCAGCGACAGCGCCAGCGTGATCTGCATCTTCTCGTCTGCCAGCCGCTTCATCTGCGACGGCAAACCCACCGTGCTCACCGTAATCTTTCGCGCGCCGATGCCCACGCCCCACGGCGCGTTGATGATCCGCAGGGCCTGCACGGTGGCCGCATAGTTGGCCAGCGGCTCGCCGAGTCCCATGAAAACAA
>CAZKIN010000539.1:0-2130 GCA_964552515.1 uncultured Phycisphaeraceae bacterium | reverse complement strand
ACGCCGCTGATCATCGGCAGCAAGGAAGAGGTCGCGCGGGTCGAGTCGTTCGGCTAAGCGGCCGCTGAAAAAGCGCAGTTTTTTGCCAGATCGTGGCGCGCGATGCGCCAAAATTCCACCACCCCGGGCGCCGCCCCAGCGCCACCCGGGCGCCGCCCCAGCGCCACCCTGGCGCCGCGCTGGCGCACCCGGCCGACAACTGAAGAAACGTATCAGAGTCACGGCAGCGCCGACAGATCTTTGGATTTCCCCAGCACCCCAGATTGCCTGCATTGTCGTCCGATAACTAGAGGCGGCGATTCGTGAAATATTTCACGATGTCGCGGTGTGACAAAACCTTGGCACCCAGATGAGTTCCGCGCGCTTGTGGCAACCGGGACCGGGGACGGCGGCGCCGGAGGTGCGCCCGGGGTGGGGGAATTTTGCCATGCGGCGGCGACGAGCGTTCGCTCAGCGACCGGCGGCCGCTTTTTCCGCGACCACGATCGAGAAAACTGCATAACTTCCTACGAAACGGTTCGTCAATATTGGGCGCACCACCACCGGAAAGGCAGTGGTGGAGGCCGGTGGACAAATTTTTTGAAGAAAATTTTGAAAAGCGCGAGCGCTGGGTCCGTAACCTACGTTTAACACACTATGGAATGAAAGGATTACCAGGTCACATGCACGCGAATGCCTTGCAAAACGGCTACAAACATCCCGACGTACCGCCCGCCACCGTGGCCCTGGTACGCGCGGATTCATTTTTTTCCAAGCGGATCGAAGCCTTTCTGCATTCCGCCTGCCCGGTCGTTACCGTGGAGCAGGCGCAGGACATCCTGCTGCCGGATTTTCCGGACGGTCCGACGGTCATCTGCCTGATCGGCGATGCGCCCGACGATGCGCTGTGGAGCCGGCTGACGACGCTGCGCGGCGAACGCGCGCATATGGCGGTGATCCTGTTCCTGCGCAGAATTTCCATTCCGGAGGTGGTGCGCGCGATGCGCATGGGCCTGCATGATATCCTGATTGATCCGATCAGGCACCACGGGGTGATGAGTGCCATCAATGGGGCACTCGATCGCTGTGAGAGCGACTACCGGGAGGCGGCGAAGCGTCAAACCGTTCTGGACTGCCTGAGCACGCTGACGGCGAAACAGCGCCAGGTGCTGGACCTGCTGCTCCTGGGTTATCCGAACAAGCGCATTGCCGAGCATTTGAACATGAGTCCCAAAACGGTGGAGACACATCGGCGTCAGATCATGCAGAAGATGCAGGTGAAGAGCATTGCCGAACTGGTGCGGTCCGTGCTTGAAACGCAGCCGCCCGCGCCGGTTGCACTTCCGGTGGCCAGTCCTCCGCCTCCGCGCCCGAACCTGGCGCTACGGACCGACATCTTGCGCTGGTCCGTGCTGCGCAATCCCTGGGAAGTTCCTTCCGAATGAGCGGCAGGGCAAGTCACCATCCATTAAAGCGACGCCTATCAACCGACTGTGGGATATCCGCGGGAATCATCACGCCGGACACGCGAAAACCGCTTGAGTTTACGCCGTTGCCATATCGGGAGAGCTGACCCTAATGCCAGTTCCAGCACCCCTGCCGGGGTGCGGTTGATTGCGGGCGCGGATTTCCGGGGGTGCTACCCCCGGCTCATATCCAATATCCCTCCGGGATAAGCTCCGGGGACTGGGTGCCGCAGCGGGGATGCACGGCGCAAAGGGCATTAGTGCCAGGACGATGACATTGGTGCCGAACGCCACCCACAACGGCGTGAAACGAGCCATTTGTTCAGCCCTTTCAGGGCTTGATGATCGTGGGGGACGTATCCGGGGGCGGCGCTGCGCTGGCCCACGGCTATGGTCTGTCAGCCCTGCGGGCTGAAAATGCGAGGGTGGTACCCCCGGCTCATATCCAATATCCCTCCGGGATAAAGAAGGGGACGAGTGTTGATGAAGTGCGCGGCCACACACGACCTCCGGCTCATATCCAATATCCCTCCAGGATAAGCTCCGGCGAAAGTCATATCCGCGTTTTACAGTGTCACATACATGGCACTTTCATAGATGGTACAACGGCATCATCCAAAAAAATAATCACGCGGGTTGAGCGCTACGCGCTTTCCTTACGTTTAGACCCTTGGTGATCGTCGGG
>CAZKIN010000538.1:0-2133 GCA_964552515.1 uncultured Phycisphaeraceae bacterium | reverse complement strand
CGGACATGAGGAACGCCTGATCCACATCGCGCTTCGGAAGCGGAATGTAGGAATCAAGTGCCGCGACCAGTTCGCCAATGCACTTGTTCTTCACCGGGTCGGCGGGGTTTTGCAGCGCGGGAAGCGACGAGCCGCGAATCACCGGAATTTCATCGCCCGGAAAATCGTACTTGGTCAGCAGTTCGCGCACTTCCATTTCAACCAGATCCAGAAGTTCCGCGTCGTCCACGAGGTCAATCTTATTCAGGAAGACCACGAGGAACGGCACGTTCACCTGGCGGGCGAGCAGAATGTGTTCGCGCGTCTGGGGCATCGGACCATCCGCCGCCGAAACCACCAGAATGCCGCCGTCCATTTGCGCCGCGCCCGTGATCATGTTCTTCACGTAGTCCGCGTGGCCGGGGCAGTCGATATGCGCATAGTGCCGCGTTTCGCTTTCGTATTCCACGTGCGAAGTGGCAATAGTCAGAATCTTGGTCGGATCGCGGCGACCCTGCGACTCGGAGGCCTTCGCCACCTCGTCGTAGGAAATCGGCTTGCTCAGGCCCTTGGCTCCCTGCACCGCGGTGATTGCGGCGGTCAGTGTCGTCTTGCCGTGATCGACGTGGCCGATGGTGCCCACGTTCACGTGCGGTTTCGTCCGTTCAAATGTTCCCTTGGCCATCCAGCATCTACCTCCACTCGCGACAACTTGCGCCTGATGCGCTTGTTACGGTTCCACTTTTTCCGATTCCCGCACGCTGCCGCGATGGCGGCACAATGTACGGACGGACCACACTCCACACAGGGTAAGGCGTCGATGACAACCATTCGTCATCGGCCGCGCTGCGAATCACGCCAAGCTGCTGACGGGAATCGAACCCGTGACCTCGTCCTTACCAAGGACGCACTCTACCAGCTGAGCTACAGCAGCAACGGGTGCTATTCCCACTCCCAAAAATGGCCGGGGCTTACGCCGCCCGACCGCTCCGAATACCGCCGATCGGCCACGCCGTCGAAAAACCCGAACCAAGTAGAACGGTTGGAATTCGATGGGCCTTCGCTGAAAAGCGACCTTAGACCGACCAAATACGACCACGCGTTCCGTGCGTCCGTAGCCAGAGCCGTGCGAGTATACGGACCCCTCCGACCTTGTCAAATGGTCAATTCTCAATGGTGCCAGGCCCGCATCTTCCGCGCCGCACGCATTGCATTTCGCATCCTAATTGCATAATGCCGTAGTCCATCGGACCAGCTTCGTTATGCAAATCGCCGCATTCCACAATTTAATTATTGAATTGGCAACGCACTACGGCGGGTTGGGGATAGCGAGCTCATTGGCTACCCTGCGCAGCGGTAACAGGGGATCTTCAAAGAGCAGCAATTGGTCCGGACCAGGTGCAACGATCTCTTCCAAATGCGACAAATACCGATATCGAACCTCGGTTTGGCTGCCATCCCGCCAGATTTCGACCACTCGAGACAGTTGGGGAGCATCCAGTGTCGAACCGGTAACAATTTCCAAATAAGAGCTGCGATCCAGTACCGCATTCACATGCCAGTGGCCGGCGAGATGCAATTTCACGCTTGGATGACGTTGCAATAACGGAATCAGGTTTGCGGCGGTCAGCGCGGTCCCCAGTTGCAATTGCAATGCAGATGCCGGGTGGTGAGTCAACAAAATAACCAGTTCGTCATTCGTTTCCGCACGCTCCAATTCTTGACTAAGGAATACAACTTGCTCTTTGGAAATCGCGCCTTCCGCATAAATGTATGTCGGCTGCTCAAATGCCGGCGTCGACGAATTCAGCGCGATCAATCGTAAGCCCGGAACCGGGGACCCACTGTACCATGTTTGATCGGGCGCGCTCGCCTCAAACCCATGTCCCGACGGTGCCGACCGACTGTCTAGATGCGCCTGCACGAAATCACGGCTTGTAATGTACGCGCGCGACGAATTGGGAATGACCCATTGTGCAAAAAGCAACTCCGGCCTCGGATTGGGAAAGGCAGGACTGATTGGCGAAAAAGCAAAGGCACCCAGTGGATCTAGAAAAAGCGGCAAAAAAAGCCCCCAACGCGATTGTAGCGGCAGCGGCGCCACCCGTTGTCCCTGTAAATCATGCACCACCGGAAACGTCCCCAGCGCAAACC
>CAZKIN010000537.1:0-2141 GCA_964552515.1 uncultured Phycisphaeraceae bacterium | reverse complement strand
AGCCACGAAGCCACGAAGCCACGAAGCCACGAAGCCACGAAGCCACGAAGCCACGGAGGACCGCGAGCCGCTAGTTAACTTATACCAAACATTAGACGGAAAGTCAAATGAAATTCGCGGAATTTTTGTAAGTGCCTCTGCGGCCGGAGGTTAGCTCCAACGGCGACGACGCACCGGCTCGCCGACGCATCGCCCGTCACTACTGCATCAGCTTCTGGACTGATCGCAGGCGCTCGCCTCGCGATGGAAATCGTTGGCGCTGCGCGTTAACAGCGGCCTCCTCAACTGCCTACCACCGAGGAGTTCGAAATTTGCAAATCAAATGTGAAGAGTGAAGACGGACATTCGGTTAATGCTCCGGATCAGTGGCGGCGTGCCCGCTAGCGCCGTCGGATGAAAGCCGTGTTAGCCGGTCGACCGGGACAATGCCGGCAAGCCCAGAGCCCTTACGGGCGACTGTCAGACTGTACTTCTGCGATGCTATCTTGTCGTTGAACTCTGGTAGCTTTCCGAAGCACTCAACGAAATGGGCAAAGCACAAATACTCGAAATAAGCTACGTCACCCATCGTGCGAAGGTCTAAGGGAAGCTGAGAAGTTACATCGCACTCGAACGGCGCAACCGAAACATAGAGCTGAGCGCAAAGAGCAGAATAGTCACGGTGCTTGTACAACACTCGATCCGCGCCCCCATGCCCGCTCTTCCCCTTAATGGTGTTGTCGAATTGTTTTAATCGTCCTCTCAGACCTGCCCGGGCGTTCGTCATTCCGATATAGATAATGTCTTCAAGCCAAGAAAACGCGGCGTCGGCCAAGTTCTTCGCTGAATGGGCGACCGCATAGACTCCGGGGCTTGCGAGCCCGAGCAGCTCACTTCTCAGATTCCAACGGCACCACCTCGAATAACGATCCTCGTACATGGACCTTCCTTAGCAACGAGTCCGGCTAACATATAGCTTCCGCGGCGGCGCGGAGCGCCGTCCGCTGCATCGGCTTGTTAAGCAACTGTCGACTCGAACCCATTCACAGAACCACCAACGAGACTTGCAACCTTTCAACGTGCGGATGCAAGAATTAATCATGCAAACCGCTCCCTCCATTGCTGCAAGCGTTGCAACGCCTCAATCGGCGTCAGGGCGTCCGGATTGATGGCGCGGAGTTCGTCGAGCATATCCGCGCCGGGGTCGCGGAAAAGTGCCAGTTGGTTGGCAGCGGGTTTGTTTTTTCCACCGGCGAGCTGCGGGGTGTGGGATTCGCGGGCGAAATTCCGCTGCAATTCGTCGAGCACTTCCCGCGCCCGGGCGACCACGGTCTTGGGGATACCGGCCAGCCGCGCGACGTGAATGCCGTAACTCTTGCTGGTGCCGCCTTCCACGATGCGGTGCAGGAAGACCAGCCCTTCGTCCTGCGCGGCCGAGCGCAGTTCCCGCACGGCCACGTGGTAGTTCTTGACGCCTGCAAACAGTTCCGCCAGTTCGGTGAGTTCATGGTAATGCGTAGCCACCAGCGTGCGGCAGCGGGTGACCTTGGCCAGATGCTCGGTGATCGCCCAGGCCAGCGACAGGCCGTCAAAGGTGCTGGTGCCGCGGCCCAGTTCGTCGAGCACGACGACTGAACGATTAGTGGCATTGTGCAGAATGTTGGCCGCCTCGGTCATTTCCACCATGAAGGTGGACTGGTTGCGCATGATCTCATCGGCCGATCCGACGCGGGCGAAGAGCCGATCCGCCAGGCCCAGCGTCATGCTCTTCGCGGGCACAAAGCAGCCGATCTGCGCCATGAGGGTGAGCAGCGCAACTTGGCGAATGTAAGTGCTTTTGCCGGCCATGTTCGGACCGGTAATCACGAACAGCCGCGCGGCCGTCTCTGCCATGAGCGTGTCATTCGGGACGAAGCGGTCGCCCAGCGTCTGGTCCAGCACCGGATGCCGCCCGTCGCGGATGTCCAGCGTCGGCTCATCAACAATAGTGGGTCGCACGTAGCGCCGCTGTACCGCGAGTTCCGCAAAGCCGGCCAGTACATCCAATTGGCCAATCGCCTCGGCCGCGCGGAGCAGGTCCTTTGCATGTACCGCCACCTGCTGACGAATGTCTTCAAAGAGTCGCTGCTCCAGGGCGATCGCGCGGTCCTGCGCGGTGAGCA
>CAZKIN010000536.1:0-2143 GCA_964552515.1 uncultured Phycisphaeraceae bacterium | reverse complement strand
ACCAGCCATAGTGGTACGATGATCCAGCCGGTGGCGCGTGTAAACAATGGACTGATCCAATAGGAGCGCTGCGCTGGCCGCACCGCGATACCCCGCGTCCTTTTCCACGTCCTGCGCCCGCGCAGGACACTGGAAAAAAACGAATCCGCGGTTGGCGGCTTTCCCGCATGACCGGCTGATTGTAGGGTTACGGACTTTGGATGGTCAAACGATCCGACGACGTTTGACGAAACCGCGCGGATGACCGAAAAGCAAGTTATGCAAAAGAACCGACTATGGCTGCGCTGGATGGGCATCTGCGCGCTGTCGGTCATGCTGGTCATCGGTGTCATTTGGTTGACCTTCCAGCATCGTCCCGGCTGGTATCGACCGGCGGCGGCGGATGAACCGACCATCCAGCGCGCGCAGACCGAGTCCGCGGCGCTGGCCGACGAAACCAGTCGACAGATCGTCGAACGCAAGGATTTTGAAATTCGACTCACCGATCGCATGATCAACGACTGGCTGGCCGCGATGCCGGTGCTGTGGCCGGAAGCGCGCGAGTGGATGCCGCCGGGTGTGCGCGATCCGGCCGTCGGTTTCGATGATGGCGAGATGCGCGTCGGCGTGTTCGTGGAGCGCGAAGGCTGGCGCGTGATTGCCAATGCGTCGGTGGCGGCGGAAGTTTCGCTGGACAAATCGACGATCAACGTGATGCTGCGCAGCGTGCGCGGCGGATCGCTGCCGATGCCGCAGGGTGTGGTCGAATCGTTGTGGCAGCGCGTGGTGTCCGGTGTGCGTCGCGGGCGCATTGAGGGGTTGCACAGCGCCGCGGGAGAAGGCAGCGCAAGTGAGTCGGCCCATGAGCTGGCGATTCGCAACCGCTTCGTATGGCCCAACGGCGAGCGCCCCTTTAGAATCACGCGCTTCGACGCGGAAGACGGCGTACTGACCATCGGCATGGAGCCGCTGTAGTTTATCCTTGATGTCACGATATGGCACTTGAAACAGTCAAACTGCTGATCACCTGTCCGGACAGCCGCGGCATCATCGCGGCGGTGACGGCGTTCATCGCGCAGCATGACGGCAATATTCTCGACGCGGATCAGCACACCGATGCGCAGCACGGGGAATTCTTCATGCGCGTGGAAGTGGAGCGCGCGGGCTTTCGACTGACCCGCGAAACTTTTTCCGATGCCTGGACCACCGTGGCGCAGCGATTCAACATGCGCTGGCGCGTTTTCTGGGGACACGAAGTCAAGCGCATGGCCATCCTGGTCAGCAAAGAAAGCCACTGTCTCAGCGATCTGCTGTGGCGCTGGAAGATGAACGAACTGCCCGTGGACATTCCCTTCGTCGCGAGCAACCACGAGGACCTTCGCGAAATGACCGCAATGTACGGCATTCCGTTCCACGTGCTCCCGGTGACCACTGACAACCGCGCGGCACAGGAAAAACAGCTTGAATCGCTGCTCGATCAGGCGCGCGTAGACTTTGTGGTGCTCGCGCGGTACATGCAGGTTTTGTCGTCGCCCTTCGTCGCGCGGCATCGCGAGCGGATCATCAACATTCATCACAGTTTTCTGCCCGCTTTCGCCGGACCGCGGCCGTATCAGCAGGCTTTCGATCGCGGGGTGAAGTTGATCGGCGCGACGAGTCATTACATCACCGACGAACTCGACCAGGGGCCGATCATCGCGCAGGCAACGCTGCCGATCGGCCATCGCGACCATGTGACGGACCTGGTGCGCAAGGGTCGGGACCTGGAGCGCGTGGTGCTGGCGAACGCGGTGCGGCTGCACGTCGAGGATAAGATCCTGGTGAGTCAGAACAAAACGATTGTTTTTGATTGAGCAGACTCCGAGCGGTTGCATACAGTCTCCTTGGCTCAAGGGCTTTAATCGCTGTCTTTTCCTACCCTATAGACACCAGGGGTGGTTGCGGCGGCGCGCCACGCGACGTGGCGCGATTGGGTTGGACATTTCCACCACCTGGGGCGCACCCGCCAGCCGGCCAGACGCCACCCGGGCGCAGCTGCGGCGCGTCGGGATTTTCAGTGTCACATAGATGGCACTGTCGGACTGGGAGACGGTCCTGAATTTTGGATATCACAGGGTCCGATATGTGAACGGATAGTGACTGTTAACGCACACTCTCGGCGCGA
>CAZKIN010000535.1:0-2145 GCA_964552515.1 uncultured Phycisphaeraceae bacterium | reverse complement strand
CGCCGACGCTCCGGACCGCATCATTGTTGAAAAAATGGCTCGGTTTGCCGTTCCAAGGGGCTATAATGGAGGGTCTGGACTTCAAACGCTTGGGGGGCATCGCATGGCCGGGTTTCGGATCACTAACGGGCTTCGTCTCTATTTCCTGGCGGTTCTTATCGCGTGGTCGGCCGTAACGGCGACCCGTGCGGATACGCCACCCGCGCGACCGCAGATTCGTGTCGGTCACGGACTTTCAATCGTCGCGACGCGCAAGGTTCCGAGTGCCAGTTACGTGGCACCGGCCGACGCGCCGCCGCAGATTGCCGGAACCGTTCCGCTGCCCTTTCCCCGTCCGCGCATGGTCGGGTTCTCGCCGCAGGTGGCCATCGCGACGTCCAGCAAACGGCGATCGGGTTTCGATGACAACGCCTACGAGCACCAGCTTGAAAGTACCTACACCTGCAACTTCGCGGCCGGACCATCGTCCATTCCCTGCGGCGCGCTTTTTCCTCCGGCGAATTTCAATTACATCATCGGCGTACTCGACAGCGGCGCGGATGCCAACCTGCTGGCCGGCGCGAGCGCCGATGAGCTTGGCGTCAATGGAAATTACCTTACCGGCAATCTGGTGCCACTCTCCGGCATCGGCGGCGACCAGGTTGATGCGGACATTTCGGAACCCATCGGTTTTTACGCGCAGGGTCTTTCCGCGGTGCTGGGCAGTGGTTTGCTCAACATGGCCGCGCTGGTCGGACATTCCAACGTGTCCATTGTGGCCGCGCCGACCATCGAATGCGGCGGCACGATAGCCGTTTCCGGACTGGTCGGCATGCCGCTCATTGCGTTTCACAATACGGTCATCCGCGTGGACACTCCAATGCGCGTCAATGCCAACGGTCGTCTCGCCTACAGCCCGGATGTCCGAATACAGTCACCATCACTTCCACTACCCAATTTCGGCACACGGCTCATCGGCATGACCTTCAGCGGACTGGCTACCACGGCCAGCTTCTATCCGGACTTTGAAGACCTGGAGACGCCGATCATTCCCACTGCGCTGTCCCTGGGAATTTCGATTCCTTTCGGCGGATCGTTCTACACGCCGGTGCGCATGCTGGAAGGGACACCGGGGCCGTTCAACACGGTGCAGACTTTGAACATGTTGGTGGATACCGGCGCGCAAACGTCGATCATCAGTTCGGTCCGCGCGGCGCAGCTCGGTCTGCCGCTGCAGCCCGATTTTGAAATTGACGCGTGCGGCGTGAGCGGGCTGGTGGAAGGAATTCCCGGCTATTTCGTCGATTACGTGCGCATTGACGCGCTCGGCGGTGCGATGGAATTTTCGCAGGCGCCCTTCGTCGTGGCTGATCTTCCGTCGGCCAGCGGCGGTTTGATCGACGGCATTCTCGGCATGAATTTCTTCTGGAATCGCAACGTCATTCTTGAGCCGATCATCGCGCAGCCGGGCAATTTCGTCGGCGGCGGCAACTTCCACGTGTCCGACCCGATTCCCTTTTCTTATGGAGACTTCGACCTCGACAAATATGTCGAGAACCGCGACACCGAGTTTTTCCTTTACTGCCTGACCGGCCCCGAAACGGGAGAGGTGCTGCCGGAGTGTCTGCATGTTGACGCTGACGACAGCACGTCCGTGGATATGCGCGATTACGCCCAGTTTCTGGCCTGCTTCAGCGGGACGACTTCTTTCGCCGACCCGCAATGCGGACCGTGATGAGTCACTATGGGTTGTTGGTCCGCGGGATGTTCTGCCGGACGACTTCGAGGAAACCTTTGGCGTCCGCATCGTCGGGATTCAGTCGAATAGCTTCGCGGATGATCGGCTCGGCTTCCGCCGGGCGACCGGCCATGAAGGTGGCGACGGCGAGGTTGTAATGGTACAGCGCGGTTTGCGGGGCGAGCCTGACCGCGCTTTGAAGTGCCACAATGGCGTCATCGATTCTTCGCGAGCTGAGCAGCGCCATCCCCAATTGATAGTGGGCCTCCGCAGCCTGCGGATTCTTCGCGATCACCTTGTGCAGCAGGTCGATGCCTTCGGCGGCGCGACCCTGCTGCAAGCGCAGTGCGCCGAGCAGGGTCATCAGTTCGGTGTCGTCCGGGTTTTGTCCGAGCGCGGCGGCAAGAACCGGTTCGGCCGCGCCGGGA
>CAZKIN010000534.1:0-2157 GCA_964552515.1 uncultured Phycisphaeraceae bacterium | reverse complement strand
TCTCGACCATTCCGTTGCCGGCGCTCAATGGCAAGGCATGGGGTGACGTGGCGGGCGTGAACAGCGGGTCGCAGTGGACCCCGCCGAACCAGCTTACGAATGTCAACGACATTCTCGCGGTCTTGGCCTTCATCACGAACGCCGCGACCAAGCCATCGTTCCAACAGGCCAATCTTCAGGCGATCAGCAGCACCGATCCCTGTTTGAATGCGTTTGTGAATACGGCCGATGTCCTCATCCTCGTCAAGGCAGTGGCCGGAGATGCCTATCCCTTCACGGCCAACCCGGCCGCGTGCCCGGTGTGTCCGTAGTTCAGGCGAGCGCTGCACGGGGTGGTAGCCCAAATCGCATGATCGTGTCCCGACGCGGCGCAGCGCCGGAAAAGGCGCTGCGCCGCCATGGTGTACAATGTCAATTATATGGCACTGACCAGCGATGAAGGCTCGCGGCCTTGGGGCCGGCGACATTACTCTGTCAGTCATCCATCGCTTGCCAGTTTCCATTCCTCTGGTTTCCCGTCCTTGCGATGACCGGTGTCGATCCGGAGTTCCGATGCTTTTTTCTTTCGGCGCCGAGTGCCAGTTAATTGGCACATTCCCTCAGCGGCACCCACCCATCCGCCCAGTCGCAGGTTACGGGTACACCGGTTATCGGACCCAAAAGAGCCGACCTCGCGATGGCGAACCGCGCCGCGCTCGGCGCCCAACTTCAGCCTACGGCCAGCTGGCGTTTGGCTGTGTTTTGGTGGCGCTGGCGGTGGTGGAAAATCACGCCGCTTGGCGTGCCATCACTCCGGAAATGCCCGAAAAAAAGCCTGAAATCAGACAAATATGCGGCGGTTGTAGATGATCCATTCCAGCAGCAGAATCGCCAGCAGTCCCAGCAGCAAATAGCGCCACGCGGGCTGATTGACTTCGACGGAATCACTCTGGGCGGCCACGCGCTGCGCGCCGAGTGAAAGCTGATCGGCCGGGGAAACGGCGCTTTCGTTGGTGTCGAAGAGATTGACTGCGAATGCGCGGGACTCCGGCGCCGACGGTGACACTTCATAGGCACCAACCAGGTCGGTTCCGCCGTAGT
Organism: uncultured Phycisphaeraceae bacterium; assembly: GCA_964552515.1. Taxonomy (GTDB): domain Bacteria; phylum Planctomycetota; class Phycisphaerae; order UBA1845; family UBA1845; genus JACQXM01. Next base: position 1,077 of record CAZKIN010000534.1, on the reverse strand, counting down.
GGGCCAGCTCGGAATCGGCGACATTCAGTCGATCTTCGCGGCCATCAGGTCGGCGGATTCTCAATTCGGATGAATCCTCCGGTACGCGCAGCGTCACCGCTTCTCCGGGGCGGATGGTGGTGCGGCCGGTGGTGGCCATCTCTCCCGCAAGGTAATTCACGGCGTTTTGCATGAAAAGAATGAAGGGTACACCGGCGGCCCAGTCGGTGTTGGAGAGCATGCGGCCTTGATCATCCTCGGTGATGAGGCTGAAAGCGGAAATCAAGAACTGGCTGCCGCCGCGCGTAAAGAAAGCGAGCACGGGGCCGGATTCGCCTTCGATAATGAAGCTGGATTCCGCCGGCAAATCCAGCTTGAACCATTGCAGCACCGCGAGTGTCTCCACTGCGACATGCCGCAGCAGCGGGTGCGTTTCGTCCCAGTTGGCAATGACTTCGTTGTCAATTACGGGGCCGAGCGCGGCGTCGTCGAATTTCGGCACGCCGCCCCAGAAGAAATAGTTGCCCTGCGGGAGTCGCGCGGTGGAGTGACGATCGACGATCACCACATCGAAAATGCTGCGCGCGCCTTCGAGCAGTGATGCTTCCGGCGCGCTCTCGTACTCATCCGGTTTCATCACCGTGAGTTCGAGATTCATGCTGGTGAGCGCCCATTCGAGAAACCAATTGAACGGCGTGACGAGCAGCACGCGCAAGCTTTTGGGTTCTTCGATGATGGTCCAGGCATGGTCGTCGGCGGGCAGGGCGTCATCGACGCGAAGCACAACTTCGATCACGCCGCCGCCTTCGAATTCGACATTGTCGAAAGACAGGACGGCGATGTTTCCGGTAGAAACGTCGGTGGTGATTGCTGCGCCATTCGAGTTCTCGTCGGAAGTCGCGGCCGTGGCCGCGGCACCGGCAAGTTGAATCGTCTGCACATCGACATTGCGACCTTCAATGTAAAGAACGGCGTCGACGGAAACTGGTGTCGGCTGAAAATTCTGCACAGTAGCGGCGACTTCAAGAAATGTGGGGCGCTCGTAGTTGCGACGGGCGTCCATGGCGATGATGCCGACATTGTCGCTGCGCGTGCCGA
>CAZKIN010000533.1:0-2162 GCA_964552515.1 uncultured Phycisphaeraceae bacterium | reverse complement strand
GTCTGCGCCAGCTCGTCCACGGCATCGGTCATTGCCGGAGCAACTTCCGGAGGGGTCAGTGTGTCGAGAATCATGTAACGGTCTCTCCCATTGAGCATGCGCGTTTGCTTAAGTAACCACTGCGCCCGTGCCGCCAATTCATTACATGTTACACGACCGTCGCACCATAGCCATTATAAGTGGCCGTCATTTGTGGAACCGGCGCGACATTTCCGCACAACGCACTTGCACGTTGCGCCGCGCCGCGATACCAGCGCGGTATGCGGGTAACTTTGATGAGCCTGGCCGTACTCGGGGTCGCGCTGCTGGCCGCATGGCTGCTCGGATTGCCGTGGCGCTGCGGATTTGCCGTCGCGGTGGGCGTGCATCTTTGGTTCTTGTGGAACATGCTGCTGCCGCACGGGTCGCTGTTTTGTCCGACGATTTCGCGGGCGCGGCATTGCCGGGACCGGCGCATTGCATTGACCTTTGACGACGGGCCTTGTGAAACCCTCACTCCGGAAGTGCTGCGCATTTTGCAGGCGCACGATGTGCGGGCCACATTTTTCGTGATCGGGCGACACGCGCGAAAGCGGCCCGACCTCGTCCGCGACATTGCCGAAGCGGGACATGAAATCGCCAACCACAGCTACCTGCACCCGCGACATATTTATGCGTGGTCGGCGCGCAACATTCTGCGCGACGCGCGACTTACCCAGCGGATCATTCAGCGGATCACCGGTCGCGCGCCGCGGCTGTATCGTCCGCCGATTGGATTTCGCTGTCCGGACATGCCGATCGCGATGCGTGCCTTGGGACTATCATTGGTCACTTTTACCGCGCGATCCGCAGATACCGGCCGGGGTGTTCCCGCGACCATCATCCGCAGCCTGTTGCGCGCCGCGCGGCCGGGTGCGATCCTGCTATGCCACGACGGCAGCGATATCAACCCGAGGCCCAATCGCCGGGCGATGCTTACCGCACTTCCAATCATCATTGACCGGTTGCGCGTGCAGGGATACCGATTTGTAACGGTTTCGGACTTGCTCGACCGGGCGGAACGTGTAACAGTATTCCCGGAGGGGCCGCCCGGATCATAAACCGCAGCGAGGTCGAGGGTTTCATGGAGGCGGCCGTGTAGAAGGGGTTTTGCGCATGCACCGCGTATCACGACAAGTTCAGTGCCACATGTTGGCACTTGCCGTCCTTGCGATCCTGCCGACGAGCCGCATGTATGCCGAGGATTCGCCACCGCCCCGCGAGCTGGGACGCATCAACTTTCGGCGCGGGTATGACGCAGCGTTGGAGGAAGCGAAGAAAGTCGACCGCCCGCTGCTGGTCCTGTTTCAGGAGATCCCCGGCTGCAGTACGTGTACGAACTACGGCGATCGCGTGCTGAGTCATCCACTCGTCGTGGAAGCTGCGGAGTCGCTCTTTGTCCCCGTGGTGGTGGTCAATAACGCAGTCGGCGATGACGCACGCGTGCTGAAGAATTTCGAAGAGCCGGCCAACAACAATCCGGTGGTGCGCATTCTCTCTCCGGCTGGTGAAGCGCTGGCACCGCGCGTGGCGGACAATTATGCGATTCCCGGGTTGACCGGCGCGATGATCACCGCGCTCAAGACGCTGGCACGCCCGGTTCCGGAGTATCTGCAACTTCTGCACGAGGAGGCGGACGCCCGCGTGCGGGGCGTTGAGCGGGCTACATTTGCGATGCACTGCTTCTGGGAAGGTGAGGCCAAGCTGGGCGGCATTCGCGGTGTCATCTCTACGACACCGGCCACATTCCCCACGCTTGAGCTGGTGGAAATAGAGTTTGATCCCACGGTTATTGACTTTGGCAAATTGCTGCGGATGGCCAAGAACATGAATTGCGCTGACCGCGCTCTGACGCGATCGGATGCGCAACAGGTGATTGCGTCTAAGATATTAAACACCGCGGCGCAGCGGACGATTCAAGGCTCGAACCCCGACAAAGAGCCCAAGTATCGATTGCGCGGGACGCCTTACCAGCACGTTCCCATGAGCCCGCTGCAAGCGACGCGGGTGAACAACGCAGTATCCGAGAAACGAGATCCCACCAAATTCCTGTCGCCGCGGCAACTTGCACTGCTGGACCTGGTGAAAGCGAATGGCGAGGGAGGCTGGCCGATTGCGCTGGATGCGCCGAACATGACGACCGG
>CAZKIN010000532.1:0-2165 GCA_964552515.1 uncultured Phycisphaeraceae bacterium | reverse complement strand
TGTCCGTCATCCACGAAACCCACGTGGCAAATGAGTGCTTCATCCAGAATGGCGTGGATCGTTTCGCGATCGTACTTGCCCCGATCGGCCAGACGGCGGACCGTGGTGCGTGCGGAATTCTGCGCCGATTGTTTTCCCGATCCACTCATGGAATCCATTGATACCCCCAACCTCGCGAATTCTGGATCCGGAACAAAGTTGACCTGTTCACGGACCTGAATACTACTGGAAGTGCCCCGGTCGTCCCATCCCCGCCTGCTAAAATGAGGGCCGCAATTCCAGGTCGAGCCGGCGCAAGTACTCCGCGTAATAGGCCCGACCCCATTGGACCAACGCTTCCGTGATTTCTTTTTCCAGCTTCGGCCAATCCGCGAACAGCCGATGGGCGGGCTTATCCACAACCAGTTCCTTGGCCTCGACCTTCCCGACCGCAGCGATTCGATTCCGTAGTGACGGGTGAGTATCCCAAATCGAAGTTCGCCGGTTCATAATTTCTGTTTCAACACGGTTGATCTTGGCCGCAGGCAGCTCCGCCCACCGCCGTCGATGTTCCGCATACAGGTTTTCGATCGGGCGCTCATTCTGTGCATACTCCCGAAACAATTCCTGTATGGACAAATCCGGTATGGCATGAGCCAGTACAACATTCTTCAGTGCCTGCGCGGTCCGCTGCGGTCCGCAAATCTCGGCCGAAAGTCGGTCCGCCCGGAATTCGCGTCGCCGGCTCTCTGCACAATAGAAAAGCGCGAACACATAGTAATATCCAATCAACAAATAGCGTACCAGATGATGCACGACGACCGCCGTGGTGTCCTCCGCGTCCACTGCCTGCATTCGCACCGCGGCCGTCATCGACTCAAAGAAACGGGAAATGCGCTGTCCCGCAATCGTGTCGCCTGCTGCGGTATGTGCGATTTCGTGACAAATAACCGCCATTAACTCGTCGGCTTGCAGCCGGACGACATGCGCAGCCCCGATACACAGCACACGCTCTTCCTCCGCCACGCCTTGATTGTTGGCCAATCGCGTGTCCATGATGCTCGTGTCACCGAATGGCGTGAGCAATACCATCGTCGGCGCCTTCGTGCCCAACCGTGCGGCGAAACGGTCGATCAATTCAAACAATGTCTTATGTTTGTTATGATCGAGTTCTATTCCGGCATCCGGCTCACCGACCACGCGAAACAGCAATGGAACCAGGCCAAAGACCAGCAATGCCGCAGCCGAAAGAATGGCCAGGTCCAGCGAAAACAGGACGCTGCACCCAATGATCGAAACCACGCCGCGGAACGGCTGCGTCACGAACCACGCCGTAAGCTTGTACCCCCCGTAGATCATGCCGGCCCCCAGACCCAGCATGATCGGAACGTAAAGTACCATCAAAAGCAGGAGGATGGCACGACTTGCCAGATTCATAATGCCCATGATGCGTCACCAGTTGCGGGACAAATTGAGAATGCCTATTCTTTAATAAGTTCTTGAACAGAATGCAATGACATTTTTCGGTCAGTGATCTACTCGCACCGGAGCCATACAATGAAAGTCCGCATAATTGCAGGCCTTTGCGTAGCCGTCGCGACGTTCATGACGTGGTCAAAAGATACCGCCAGGCAACAGGACGTCCTGGGTCGCCAGACGCTGGACGAGTCCATGAAAATCGTTGCCGGACTCGAGAAATATTCCGCGAACCAGGAGTGGTTTGATTCCGCGGTGGAGCGTGCCCACGATGAAGCGTTCAAGTTGGCGTTTCGCGAAGGCAAACCGCGTGGCCAATGGTCGGAGGCAACCGCAAGCACTTTGGACAAGGAGCAGTATCTTTACTGGTTCTTCATCAATTTGAAATCGGAAGTGCGCTTGCGCATTTCCAATGCGGGAGCCCGCGAAAACCTCTCACCCTTGAAACAGTTCCAGGTGGATATTGAAAACTTGCGCAAATCGCTCGGCATCAAGACGTTGCCCGGCGCGGGTTGATACGCTGGTCTACGGATACACCTTCCCCATCATGCGCGCATAAGGAATCGCTTCGCGGATGTGCTTCAACCCGCAGATCCACGCGACCGTCCGCTCCACGCCCAGCCCGAAGCCGCCGTGTGGAACACTGCCGAAGCGTCGCAAATCCAAATACCACTCATAATCCTGCTGCGGCAAATGCTCTTCCTTCATGC
>CAZKIN010000531.1:0-2166 GCA_964552515.1 uncultured Phycisphaeraceae bacterium | reverse complement strand
CCCACGGCAGCGCAAACGCCCGCATCGGCCACTCCCGCCCATAGCGCGCCATCACTTCCTGCAAGAGCACACGGTCCACATCAAACTGCGGATCAACGTCCGCCAGCACACCCTGTAAACAATGCAGCGCCTTGCGAAACAGCAGCAGGTTCGCCTCAAATCGTACCCCGCCCTCCACCACGCACCGATCCAGCAGCCGCGTCAGCCACGCCAGCGTGGGCAGCGACCGTCCCCGCAATTCACCAACTGCTTTTTCGACCACCGCCCGCAACCGCTCGCGATTGACCGCACCCGTCGCCAAATCCTCCACCGCCGCCGCTACCATCGCCGCACTGTCCATCAACGCTCCGACCACCATTCGCGTAATGAGCACCCGCCCGCGCTTCGATAGCGTCGCTGTCAAGCTCCAGTCATAAACCCCCAGCCGACCATCCTCCGTCACGCACAGATTCCCCGCGTGCGGATCGGCATGAAACAGTGCTTCGCTTTCATGGTTCCAGATGACCTGCGCCAGCAATCCCCGGACGATTCTCTCCGCAATACTTTCGCACAGTTTTGCCTCCGGCTCTCCAATCTCAGTGACTTTCCGCCCGTCAATCCGCTCCATCGCGGTAATTCGCGCCGAACAGAACGGCAGCAACCGCGGAATAGCCATGCCCGCCACGCTCCCATACATCCGCGCGGCCGCCACCAGGTTCCGCTGCTCCCCGCGCAGGTCCACCTCCGATGCCAAGAGTTCTCGCACGCTATCCAGCGTCTCGCGGAAATTGAGCGCCGGCAATCCCTGCCGCGTAGACCCCTCATCTAGAAAATCGCCGAGCCCTTCCCATATAGTCAGCTCATCGTTCAGCCGCTCTGCGATGCCCGGCTTCAAAACCTTCAGCACCCCGCGCGTCACCGCTCCCGTATCCGGTTGATGCCACTCAATGGGCACCACCACCGCCACGCTTGCCTCCGCCAGCACCTCGCTGGCCACCCTCACTCCCTGGTTGTCCAGATCCGGAAGATCATGCCGAATCGCTGCCAGCGCCGAACTCACCGGCGTTCGCGGCACGATCGACTCCAGCCGCTGCAGTTGGCCCCGCAGCTCCGCGTCCAGCCGCCGATCCCGCGCCAGCACCTGCCCCAGCTTGTGCAGCGTCGGACAGTGGTGCATCAGTTCCACCAGCCGATGTGCGGCCACTGCCGTCGCGGGCAGCGCCGCCTGTTCCGCCACGATCGCCCCCAACCGATGCGCCGGCAGCCGCTCCAGGAAATAGATCAGCCCCGCAACCACCAGTTCCCGATAAGCCGCGTAGCCCTCGGGAATGAGCGCCGCCACATCAATACGCTGTCGAATGACCTGCGAAATGCCTGAAGTAGCTGCCAACATGCCCCCAGCATACCGCCCGACCAGCGGCCCGGCGACTACGGCCGATGCCCAATACCCCCATTAACATTTTCAAACGGTCGGCATCTTATTGCGGTACGGTATCATGATGTCCGAACCACTTTTACACGGAGAATGGCAGTGCAACATATGAACCCCCGTTTAGCCTTTCATGTCGGGTCGATCGTTGTTGCCGCGCTAGGCGGCGTTGCCGCCCGCGCGGACGATTTTCGCGCCGTCATCCGCAGCGCCGCCTCTGCCGACGGACTCGACTTCATTCCGGACCGCAAGGACCTGTTTCGCGGATTCGCCCCGAATCTCATCGTCCTCGCCAATGGCGACTGGCTCCTGATTTTTCGTGCCTTCGATGAGGACATTCCCACGGCGACCGCCGAACTGCAGATGAGCACCTCGCGCGATGAAGGACACACCTGGTCCCCGCCACAGCGTTCACAGGTCATCGGCAAGCGCGGTATCCGCAGCCCCGGCAGCCTCACCGTAGCCGCACTTCCCGACGGCACGCTGCGCATGATTTACGCGCGCTTTGGCCGTCGGCCCGAAAGCGTCCCGCGCCACGAAGGCACCAGGCCTGACCATGGGCGCGCGGACCGCACGAAATGGACGCTGCGCATCGCGGATTCACGCAAAGGGCTCTTCTTCCGTGACGTGGGACGCGCGGCCGCACTCGGCACGTTTGACTCCGAACCACGCGCGGCCACGTTCATGCAGGACGGCAAACTTCATCTACTGGCCGCGGAACGCGTGACCGACGGCCAGCGGCAGGCTCTTCGGCACGG
>CAZKIN010000530.1:0-2175 GCA_964552515.1 uncultured Phycisphaeraceae bacterium | reverse complement strand
CGGTGCAGGTCGATCGCCGCGTGATCGAATGCGACCTGGTCATTTACGTCGATTCGATCCAGATTCCGCTGAATGGCGGGCATAAGTCGGTTGCCGTGGGCCTCGGCACGTATGACTCCATCGCTCCGCACCACAACCCATCGATGACCAAGCACTGTCCGCACGTCATGCAGCCCGGCGGCTCGCATATGCACGCCAGCATCGAACGCATCAGCCGCGTCATATTGAAAAAAGCCCGCGTCATGGTCATGGAAGCGGCCATGAACAACGCGACCTATCCGCCGCACGTTTCATATCTCGGCAAACCGGACAACCGCTGCAACGCACTGGAGATTCTGCTCAAGGTCGCCACCCCGCTGTCCATGAAGCTGCTGCCCGAACCGGTGCGCAAGGTTTTCCTGCGCGGGGTCAAAGGGGCCTACGCGCCGGTGGCGATTCACGCGGGCGCCATCGACCCGGTGCACGAGCGCACGCTGGAGGTCATGACGCGACAGATGTCCGTCACCACGCACCGGCAATACGACACCATGGTGTTCGGCCTGCCCGACTTAAGCCCTTACTCCGTCGACGCGCGGATCAACCCGGTGCTGGTGGTCAGCGATGTACTCGGCTACATCTTCAACTGGTTCTACCAGAAGCCCCTGGTCAAGCGTGGCGGCGTGGTCATCATTCTTAACCCGCTGTTCGAGGTTTTTCATCCCGAGTACCACGTGGCCTACCGGCGCTTTTATGACGAAGTGCTGTCACAAACTACAGACCCGTTTGAAATGAAGGAGCGCTTCCAGGAATCCTTCGCCCGCGACCCGCAGCTCATCGACTGCTACCGCCATCGCTACGCCCACCACGGCTTTCACCCCTTCACCGTCTGGAACTGGGCGACCTATGCGTTCGATTATTTGTCCGATGTCATCATCGTGGGACCGGCGAACGACCGCTCCGCCAAACGCGTCGGCGTGACCTGGGCGAAGTCGATGGACCACGCCCTCGGCATGGCCCGCGAGAAAAGCGGCGGCTCCTCCGTCTGCGCCCTCACCATTCCGCCATTCTTCTACTCCGCGGAACCGGCGAACGGCTGATTCTCGGGCTGGAGTGCGGGGCTTTTTTTCCGAGCCGCGCCGGTGCGGAAGCGGTGGTTTTGTCGATCATTAACGCTGTCATGGATTATCATCCACCAGTGACAAAATCTTGACCTTGGGCTTCCGTTCAGGTACACTTAAAGTACGATGTCTGCACATACCCATCACAACACCGAAGCTGCGATTCTCGAGCGCATGATCGAGCCGCGCACCACAACGTTCGACCCCGGACTTGCCAACTACCTCCTCTCGCTCGACTTCAAGCCAAGCGACCATGAGCGAATGAACGAGCTTTCCGAAAAAGCGCAGGAAGGCAGTCTTTCTGAAGAAGAAGAACAGGAACTCGACAGCTATTTGAACCTGGGACACTTCCTGGCTTTGCTGCAATCCAAGGCACGACTTTCAGTCCGGCACGCCTGAAGCCTGGTGACACCTGATGGACCAAGCGCTCGATCACAAGGTTCGTCAGCGAGCGAACGAAATTTGCGAATACTGTCGGATGCCGCAGGCGTTTTATCGACAACGCTTCCCTATTGATCATGTCATCGCCCGACAACACGGCGGAACGACGATCGAGGAAAACTTGGCGCTCTGCTGCCCATCATGCAATCGCTACAAAGGTCCGAACGTCGCCGGCATTGATGCAGTCACCGGTCAGTTGGTACCACTCTTCCACCCGCGGAAAGACCGCTGGAATGAGCATTTTCACTGGCAAGGTGCCCGACTCATCGGCTTGACGCCGCTCGGCCGCACGACGATTGCCGTGCTGAATATCAACAATGGCAAGTATGTTAGCACGCGGGAGTCGTTAATTGCCGAGGGTGTTTTTCCGCCGGCATCATAGCGCTCTTCGCCAACCACCACGGGGCGGAGACTTGATCAATTCAGATATCTGATCGGATTCGAAATCATCGCAGCGCACAGCCCGGAGTATAGTCGACCGTGGTGCGCCGCGTGAATACGACTTTCGCCCCCGCCAACAGCATCAGCGCAAGCACCACCAGCCCCCAAGTCGATGCGGCCGGGATGGCGTCCACGCATCCAGGCGCGAATACGGTGTCATCCGCTCCCGGACAAAGATCAACACAATCCAGCGTGC
>CAZKIN010000529.1:0-2182 GCA_964552515.1 uncultured Phycisphaeraceae bacterium | reverse complement strand
GCGTATGGAAGTTTTCATCAATGCGCGTTCCATGAAACGGGCGGCATTATAACGGTAATGCGCCAAAGGCACGAACCGCCGTCGTCGCCACGCGCAATTGGCATCTCACTCCCGCCCTTCATGATGTCGCGTACATGTGCAGGCCATAACGTACGTGCCCGCTTTCTTATGGAGCGGCCACCGCCGCTAAAGCCACTCCCCTTTTCGGACGATGCAGAAATTGCGCACTGGTGCGCGAAGCCACGCGCAGACACTGCGAATTGCGGCGATACCAACGTACCTGCGAATGCCCCCTTAAATGATCCCACCACTCGCCATCAACCCGCACGCCGCGTGCGCCGCAGCGCATGCACCCCGTGCCGATCGCGCAACCCTGCTGCTCGGTGCCATCGCCGCACTCTCCGTCCTGCTCTTTGCCGCCACCCTCCAGCGCTTCGGACAAACCGCCTTCACCGTCGACGCCCACCTGTATTACATCCACGCCCATTCGTGGTACTTCGACGGCGATCTCAACTACGCCAACAACATCGCCGCCGACCCGACTTTCGATGCCCGTGACATTTACCTGGCACAGCGCGGACCCGGCGGACTCCCCATCAACATTTTCCCCTGCGGCTGGTCAATCGCCGCGCTGCCGTTTCTGGCCCTCGCCGATGCCGCGACCTTGACACATAACCTGCTCTCCGCCCACCCCCTGCCCCGCGACGGGTTCACCAACTACTACGCCGTTCTCGTCCCGCTCGGGCACCTGTCGATGGGACTGGTCGGCCTGTTTGCCGCATTCACCCTCGCCGCGCGCAACTTCTCGCGCGACCTCGCAGCAGCGGCCACAGCCAGCGTGTGGATCGCAACCAACGTCTGCTACTTCGTCTCCATCGAACCCACCATGTCACACGCCGCAAGCCTCTGCTTCGTCAGCCTCACCCTGCTGACCGCGGACACCATACACCGCACCGGTTGGAATGCGTGCCGCGCACTGGCACTCGGCGTCAGCATGGGCATGATGTGTGCAGTTCGCCATCAGGATGCCGCATGGATCATCGCACCGATCGTATTGCTCCTCCCGCAATTGGCTGGCTCATTGAAGACCGCGCCATCTCAGATCCGCTACCTCCCACTGACCGCCCTCGCCTTGGCCGCTTGTCTGACCCCACAGATCCTCATTAACCTCGCCATCCATGGCACCTCCACCGGCGGTGCCGCACAATTCACCCCCGACTGGCTGCACCCTCGATTCTTCCGCGACCTTCTCCTCCTTCCCGGCGGCCTCTTCGTACTCTTTCCATTGACGTTATTTGCGGCGGTCGGTCTGCTCACTTGGCTGCGCAATGCGGAGTACCCGCGCAGCGCCCTCGCTCTCATCGCCGGACTCCTCGCCTGCCTATACCTCAACGCCTGCGGTATCGAAGGCACCTCCCGCCGCTACGTCTGTACGGCACCGGCGCTCATCATCGGACTCTGTGCCTTGTGGCAGACACTCCGCCCGCACCGCTGGGCCGTGCGCCTCGCGACCTGCGGTCTCGCCCTGCTCATCACGAAGAACGCACTCCTGCTGCTCAGCGTGGAACGCGGCTGGGTGGATCGCTACATCTTCACCGCCGTCATACAAGAATCGACGCCGCTCGCCTCCGCCCTGCTCGCGTGGTAACCCGCCACTTTCTTGCCGCAACCGCATATCACCGTTATGTTGACGGCGAATTCGAAAACAATCCCCGGCACGTGGAGAATTTGGGCATGACCATGAGCAAGCGAAACCTTTTACTTTCAATCCTGATACTTGCCGCCGGCGCCTCCGCCCGCGCGGAAACCACCGTCCGCGATCACGACATCACGGTCGAGGACTACTTCACGCTGACCGTACTGGGCGACTGCGCGATCTCTCCCGACGGCAAGTACATCGCCTACACCGACCAGCGCTGGGAACCGCCGAACGACAAGCGCAACACCGACCTGTGGGTCGTCGACATCGAATCGCGTAAGCCCCGCCGCCTCACCTTCGACAAATCCACCGAAGGCTCGCCCCGGTGGAGCGCCGACAGCAAGTTCATCTACTTCACCAGCAACGCCCAGCGCGGCGAGGAATCGGACCCGCCCTACAATGGAAAAAAACAGGTCTGGCGCGTCGCGCGCGACGGCGGCGAACTCTTCCCCGTCACCCGCGTCGACGGCGGCATCGACTTGT
>CAZKIN010000528.1:0-2182 GCA_964552515.1 uncultured Phycisphaeraceae bacterium | reverse complement strand
ACCGCGTTTTTGTCGTCAGCGATGCGAACTGTTTTGGCGTCGGCGGTGAATGCCAGCGCACCGCTCCATTCAGATTTCGGCAACGGGCCATCGGCCCCCTTCACGGTGATAGCAAACTTCGCCGTGCCGGCGGCAAGAGTTGCCTCATCCACGAATGCCACATCAATGGCACTTAGCTGGATGGCGCTCGGGGTGAGCAATCCCTTCAGGAGCGTGGCGACTTCCGCAACGAATGCACGGACCGCATCGGACACCGCTCCACGGCGCTGCTGCATTCTCTGCTGCTGGGCGGCCTCCCGGCGCGACTTGACGCTCTTGGCGAGGGCGTCGGCATCGGTACGAATCTTCGGCGGAAAATCCTTGAGTTTCGGCGGGTCCGCAAGGAGCGCGAGCGCTTTGTCCCAATCCTCAGCGGACGCAAGTTGAGTTGCCTTTTGCAGCCACTCCTCAGCTTGCCGCTGTTCCTCCTTGCGGCGACGTTCCTCCAGCTCGATGGCCTGCAGATTCTCTTTAATGCTTTTTTCGAGGGCCGGGATCTCCGCCGCCAAGTCGTCGGGAATGCGGGCCAGACGCGAGCGCTCGGCAAGTATGCCCCCCGCTTCCGGCCAGCGCTGCCCTTTGACGGCCGCTCGGAGTCGATCGAACCATGCCCTGGCTTCCGCCAGTTCGCGCTCCAGGCGGCGTTGATCGGCAATGCGCTGCGTAAGGGCCGATTCCTCCTGCGCCACTTCCTTCGGCCAATGGGTAAGCGCAGGTCTCTTCCCGAGCAGCTTTTCGGCGGCGTCCCACTTGCCTTCACCGACTGACTTGCGCACGTCAGCGATCCACGCCCCCGCTTTCGCATGGTCGGCGTTAATAGCCTCCTGGCGCTTCACTTCAGCGACGTGAGCGTTGTACTTTTTCTGAATCTCTTCGGCGCGGCGGTCCGCATCGGGCGGGAAGAAGGTCAGCACGGGACGTTTCTTAAGCAGCGGCGGAAGCGCGTCCCATTGTTCCGACTGGAGCGCGGCATCCAGCGACTGTACCCATTGATCGGAGGCTGCTTTATCCTCGGCGCGTTGCTTGCGTTCGGCTTCGGCGCGTTCCTTATCGGCGCGAACACGCTCCTGAATCCGCTCCCTGGTCTTGGCTTCGTCGCGAACGACGGCCTCCTGCAAGACCGTGAGTTTGGATTGCACGCCGGGGAAGAGCACGCCGCGCGATCCCAGCGCTTCCACGCCGTTACGCAGCGCGGCAATCTGCGCGAGCGCGGCCTCGGGATCGGCATCAAGTTCGCCACGAATCTGTGACAGGCGGGCGATTTCGCGGAGGGCTTCGGCGTTGCGCTTGACCACGGCGTCAGCGTCGCGCGCCTGCTGCTGCACGTCGGCGGGCAGGGCCGACATGGCGTGCAGTTTTTCGCCGATCGCGCGGGCGTCATTAATGTTCTCCGCGTCCAAAGCGGCGCGCAATTCACTAAGTGCCAGTCGTGCGTCACATTCAACGAGCCATTTCTTCGCGGCGGCGGAAGCATCCGCATCGAGATCCGGATTAGCGGCGATATCCGCGACGGCGGCGCGCTCCGCGCGCCAATCGACCTTTTCCGGCGGCGTGGCGCGGATGCGGTCCTGCCGGGCCTGAAACTGCCGTGCGGCCAGGTCGCCGGCGCTGGCGGGCTTCACGTACGCATAGAGCGCCTGGCTGACCGCGGCCGCGGTGGGCCGCTCCTGCGGCAACGTGGCGAGCATCTGGGCTACCAGGTCACACCAGAGTTTGACCGCCGGGTCGTGGGCGCCGCGCAGGTCCGGCCGGCGCGATCCGTTGTAGCGCGACATGGCCATGAACTGGGACATTTCGACCATGCGGTGCGCGTCCGGTTCAGGCAAATAGGGATGTTCGCGCTCTGCGAGGAGGTGCAGTAGAAAACCGGCGGCGATGATATCCGAACCGGTTTCAAAGCCGGTCATGGACTGCGTGCGATATTTCTCCGGGTCCACAAAGGCACAGATGCGGTCCTGACGTTCATATTCCTCGGCAGGGAGCGCTTCCCAGATGGCCGTTGCGGCGGATTTGTCGGCGTCGGCGGGAACCGCGACCGCGAGGTTCAGGTAACGTTCCGGACCGAGCACGGAGGAGATGGCCTGCGCAAAACCGAAGTCGGAAATTTTCTCGATCCCATCGGCCGAGACGAGCATGACTCCGG
>CAZKIN010000527.1:0-2183 GCA_964552515.1 uncultured Phycisphaeraceae bacterium | reverse complement strand
CCATTTCCGGTAAGATGCGTAAGTACTACATTCGTATTCTTCCCGGTGACAAGGTCACCGTTGAGATTTCGCCGTACGATCTAGGCCGTGGTCGGATTACCTACCGCGGTATCAAGCAAGATCGCAAGTAGTTTCCTTCTTACGTATTTCACATGTTTGATCGGTTCTTCCAGGCTTTGCAGGAACGAACCGGCTATCCGCTGGTGATGGGCATCTTGAATGTAACGCCGGACTCGTTCAGCGACGGGGGGCGTTATGGTTCCGTGGAGGCGGCCACAACGCGCGGGTTGGAAATGCTTGCGCAGGGAGCCGCAATAATAGACGTCGGCGCCGAGTCGACACGGCCCGGTGCGAACGACGTGCCGCCCAAGCTCCAGATTGACAGGGCCGTTCCCGTCATCCACGCAATTCGCAAAGCAATTCCGCAGGCGGCAATTTCCATTGATACGCGCAGTGCTGAAGTCGCAGAGGCCGCAGGTGCGTGTCTGATCAACGATGTGTCCGCACTGCGTGATGATCTCCGCATGGTAGAAGTGGTGGCACAGTCGGGGGCCGGAGTGGTTTTGATGCATCGCCGTGGCGATGCGCGAACCATGCAGGCGGACGGCGGGCCTTCCTATCAGGATGTAGTTCGGGAAGTATCGGAGTTCTTGCTTGAGCGTGCGGCCTTTGCTCAGTCGCGCGGCGCGAATGCGCGACGGATCATCCTCGATCCGGGTATCGGGTTTGGCAAGCGATTTGAAGACAATATCCGCCTCGTGGGCAACATTGAGAAATTCTCACGTTTGGGGTTTCCCATATTGATCGGCGCATCGCGCAAAGCATTTCTCGGACGTTTACTGGCGGAAATCAATCCGGCGGCGGCGACTGATCCGAAGGATCGACTGAGCAGTTCGTTGGCGGTTGCCGCGCGGGCGATGATGTCCGGGGCGGCCATGGTGCGCGTGCATGACGTCCGGGAAACGGTAGAGTTTCTGTCTGCGCTGCGTGCCTTCCGCGACGCTTAGCAGCCTGGCTTTGCAAAGCACTTCGTTCGTTACCAAGTTCAGGCCGCAATTCGAGCATCGTTGCCCATCGCGTCCGAAAAGCGTTGGTTTTCAATGGAAATTCGTTGTCCGGTGCCAGTTGGCAGGATTATAATGAGAGATTGGCGCTGGAGAGGTTGCGCGCTACCCAGGTGGAGGGGCGGATGGTCGACGGGCACGGGACGGTTGGGGCAGAAGGAGGATCCGCGCTCAAGCGCGCGCGGTTCGCGATTCGCCTTTCGGTCATACTCCTGGTGGGTGCCATTGTTAATTCGTCGGCGCGCGCGGAGACGGTCTACAGTTCGACGGGGGGCGGGACCTTTTATTCACCAGGTGCCGCGAATGTGGCCATCGCCGATGACCTGCGCACGGTGCGGTCGTGCGGATGTCTCGTTGATTCGTACACAGTTCGAGTCGGCGGTGGAGCCGACGGCAGCGGCACATTTGATGCGGACCTTAGCTTGTGGGATGGCTGTCCGGGTGCGGGCGGGCAGATGATTGCTGGAACGCAGCAGTCATTTACCAGTCTTGTAGATAGCGGCGCTCATGATTTGCTCGTGGACCTGTCGGCCGCACCGATAGCGGCACCCCAGCGTGTTTGGGTTCGGGTGCAATTCAGCACGTCGCTCGCCGGCGTATTTCACAGTCAGCCTGCGGAAGTAGGTTTCTCGGATGACGTTGTGTACCGTGACGCGGCGGGTTGTGCGGTGACACTGCCCGGGGGCTTCGCTGCACTCCATGTGCAAATGACCTGCAGCGGGAGCATCCCGCCCATCGCCGCATCGAATCCGATTCCGACCGATCTCGCCGTTATCTCCAGTCTGAATCCGATGCTGGTATGGGATGGACCGAGTGGCAGACCAGCAGGTGACATGGTCGTTGAACTTCCCACGGTCCAGAACTCGCAGATTCCAAGGGCGCTGACGGTGCCAAGTCCACTGGCCTCTACTTGGACGGAATCTCTTCCCGCAGGGCAATGGTGCGCCACGCATGAAAAGTACCGTGCCAAGGGATTGGACCAGGTTTCGGCATTGGCGTCGGGGACATGTCCTCTGGATGGCATTTGCGACGAACCAGGTGTGCGTGACGCGTTCATTCCTGACGTGAACACGCCGTGGCGCACCGTCCGGCTGAGTATCCATGTGTTCTGCGAATCGT
>CAZKIN010000526.1:0-2186 GCA_964552515.1 uncultured Phycisphaeraceae bacterium | reverse complement strand
TTGATTCACCGCGGCCAGCGCAACAACCGCAAACCGTTGAGCACAACCAGCAGAGTGCTTCCTTCGTGACAGACAACGGCCACCGGCAGTGGAAGTTGCCCGATGAGAGTCAATACGACCAACACGGAAATCATGCCAAGTGCAATGGTCAGACTCAGCCGGATGCCGCGACTGCAATGGCGCGCCAAGCGTAGCGCTTCGGCGAGTCCGCCGAGTTCGTCGCGCATCAATACTACGTCTGCTGTCTCGATAGCGACGTCGCTGCCCACCGCGCCCATCGCCACACCAACCGTCGCGGTAGCCAGCGCCGGCGCATCATTGACGCCGTCGCCAACCATGGCAATGCTGCCGCTTGCGGCCAGACGCTTGATCTCCACCAGTTTCTGCTCCGGCGTAAGACCGGCCAATACTTCGGTAATTCCGAGTCGCTCCGCAACCCATTGGGCGGGCTCGCTGCGATCGCCGGTCAGCATGACGAAGCGCTGAATTCCCGCGGCGCGCAGCCGATCGAGTGCCGCGGCGGTGTCAGGTCGCGGTTGATCACGCAGGATCAGCACCGCGCCGCGGCCGCTGCGCGACAGCATCAGGACCGCAGTTTCACCCTGCGGGCGGCTGAGTTTCCCAATAGTCTCCGCGCTGGCGCTGACCCCAAGTCGGCGGAAAAGTTCCGGCGCACCGATCCCGTACCATTCGCCGTTCACCATGGCATGTACCCCCACGCCGGGATCGCTGCCGAATTGTGTGATTTCCAGCACCGGCAAGCCGCGCTGATCGGCGGCCTGCACGATGCCTTTGGCGAGTGGATGTTCACTATGCCGTTCGACGGCGGCGGCAATCGCAAGAAGCCGGTCTTCGGCCAATCCGTCGAGAACGTCCATTTTTTCCAGGACTGGCTCGCCGCGGGTCAGCGTCCCAGTCTTGTCAAAGGCAATGGTAGTGACCGAAGCCAGGCGCTCTATCGCCATGCCGCCCTTGAAGAGAATCCCCAGCTTGGCCGCGCGGGTGACGGTCGCCAATACCGCGGTGGGCGTGGCGAGAATTACCGCGCAAGGTGACGCGGCAACCAGCAGCAGCATCGCACGGTAGATGGCGTCGCCCGCCGATCCCGACCAAATCCAACCCATCAGAAAAGTGCACAGTGACATGCCGATGACAGCATATACATATGGCGTCTGCCATTTTTCGATGACACGCTGGATGGCACCGCGGCTTTCCTGGGCGCGTTCAACGAGGTGCACGATGCGTTGTAGTGTGGTTTCCTGCGGCGGATGAGTCATGCGAACAAGAAGCGATCCGCTCGCATTCATCGTGCCCGCGAATACGGCGTCCCCGATTTTCTTCTCCACCGGCATGGATTCGCCGGTGATGAGTGACTCATTGACAGCACTATGCCCATCCGCAATGCGGCCGTCCACCGGAACGCGATCGCCCGGGCGGATGCGTACCATGTCCCCCACCGCAAGCTGCTCAAGGGGAACAACGACTTCGATGCCGTTCTGCACGCGTGCCGCGGAATCGGGGCGCAGTTTCATCAGCGATTGAATGCCTCTGCGGGTGCGCTGGACGGCGTAATGCTCGACCGCGTCACTGGCGGAGAAGAGGAAAAGCAGGATGACCGCTTCATCCCAATGCCCAACAACAATGGAGACGGCGGCGGCGAGAATCATAAGGAAGTTGATGTCTGGATTGGCCGTAGCAAGGGATCGGACTGCGCTTACGGTCGCACGACCGCCGCCAAAAAGTATGGCGAAACCGGCCAGTATAGAAATCAAGGTGGCATTGCCTGTCGCCTTAAGAGCATAAGCCACGATTCCGCAAATGGCACATAAAGCGGCATTGGTAAAGCGTTGCCGGGAATCTGCGTCTTCGGAAAAAAAACGATGAAAGACGGAACGTCCAGGCGGTCCGGTATGCAAATCCGGGGTTGTAGGCACGGCAGGAATATCGGTGGCTTGGGGCATCCTCACGGTATTTTATGCGCACCAGTACCGTTTAGGCCAACTCTTGCCGACCGGCGGCGGCTCCGATATACATATCGCTTCGCGCCGAGTGCGGTGGTTTCCTTTGGTCGAAATGGAAACCTGCCGAAGCACCGGCAGCGTGATCATCCGGCGGCGTACCCAAGTGGACCAAGGGGACGGATTGCAAATCCGTTATTCGTGGGTTCGAATCCCACCGCCGCCTGT
>CAZKIN010000525.1:0-2192 GCA_964552515.1 uncultured Phycisphaeraceae bacterium | reverse complement strand
CCGCCACACAGCACGATTGGATTCGCGTTCATATCCGCGCCGACCGCGGCGTGCGTAAGGTCGGCGGCGGCGTCGTCGATGCCTTCAACGAGGGCCTTTCCCTCGTCAACATGCATGACTACGAGTTCCTCTGCAAGCTCGATGGCGATCTTGAATTCGGTCCGAGGTACTTTGCCGGTCTCTACGAAAAATTCGCTGGCAACCCCAAGCTCGGCACCGCCAGCGGAAAATCATGGATTCGTGTGGGAAATCGCCTTGTGCCCGAACGCACCGGCGACGAATTTTCGCAGGGTCAGACCAAGCTCTACCGCACCCAGTGCTTCCGCGAGATCGGCGGCTTCGTCACCGAAGTCATGTGGGACGGTATCGACTGCCACCGCTGTCGCATGCTCGGCTGGGAAGCACGCAGTTTCCACGACGAGGAGCTGCGCTTCATCCACCTGCGGCCGATGGGCTCCTCTTTCAAGAGCATCTTTCACGGCCGCGTACGCTGGGGCCGCGGACAATATTTCATGGGCACGCACCCGCTCTACGCTCTGGCCATCGCGGGCTATCGCATGTGGGAACGTCCGTTCATACTCGGCGGATTTTGTATCCTCAGTGGCTACTTCGGGGCGATGCTCCGCGGCGCCCGGCGTTACGACGACGGCGCTTTCCGCACGCACCTGCATAGTTGGCAATTGCGACGATTGGGTTTGCGATCCTGAGCGTTAGACCCTTGAAATCGACAATCGACAATCTCCCTTCGCCCATCCCCCGGGTCTCCATCCTTGGCATGCCGCTCGACGTGCTGACCTTCGCGCAAAGCGTCGAGCGAATGATCGCGCTCGCGCGCGGCCAGCGTAACAGCTACGTCGTCACGGCCAACGTGGACCATTTGGTTCGCTTCGCGCGAGATCCCTCCGTGCGGGCGCTTTATACCGCTGCCGACCTCGTCGTCGCCGACGGCATGCCGGTGATCTGGGCATCCCGCTTCCTCGGACGGCGCCTGCCCGAGCGCGTCGCCGGCTCCGACCTGTTCCCCGCGCTTTCCGCCCGCGCCGCCGCCGAAAATCTGTCCATCTACCTGCTCGGCGGCGCTCCCGGAACCGCCGACCGCGCCGCTACCATCCTGCGTGACCGTCATCCGACACTCCGCGTCGCGGGAACCTATTGCCCGGACTTCGGCTTCGAGAAAGACCCGGACGAATGCCGCCGCATGGCCGACCGTATCCGTGAATCCCGGGCAGACATCCTCTTTGTCGGCGTCGGTTCACCCAAGCAGGAAAACTGGATCGCGAAGTACCGCGACCTTACCGGAGCGAAACTCAGCATCGGTGTCGGCATAAGCTTCAGCTTTCTCTGCGGAGACGTCGTCCGCGCGCCGCGCTGGATGCAGCGTCTGGGCCTCGAATGGCTCCACCGCCTCGTACAGGAACCCGGCCGCCTCTGGAAAAGATACCTCGTGGAAGACATGGCCTTCTTCCGCATGGTCATACGCGAACGATTCCGCGGGGCAGAGTAAGCCGCAAGCTTCAGCCTGCGCGGATTTTCCGCCCCAAAGCACTAACAAGACTTCGACCGAAAGGAATTGACTCACGTCCGATCCGTCCAGTCGTTGTATGTTGAAGCATCAACGTGCCGCACCGATCACATGCGAAGATTCGTGGCCGTTTTCCGTAATTTGCAATTCGTGATTCGCAATTTCCTCATGTATTCGCCAATCAACAATCGACAATCGACAATCTGCTGGGCTTTCTTCCTCGCGATTCCCCTGCTCGTCGCCCTCTTCGTGCGCACGGCCCCGCTGCTTGAAGGCGGCGACCGCCTCCGCCACCAGTGCATCACCGAAGACGGCTATCTCATGCTCACCATTGCCCGCAACGTCGCCCTCGGCAACGGCTTTTCCATCGCGGGCGGCGAAATTGCCACCAACGGCACGCAGCCGCTGACCACCCTGCTCTTCGCGGGATGCATCAAACTCGCCGGCGGCGACCGCATCACCGGCCTCTATCCCGTGGTCGCCGCGCAGGTTCTCTGGAGCATCGCCGGTGCTATGGCCCTTTACTTTTGCACACGCCGCCTGCTTTATCGCGGACCCCATGCCAACATGGTGGCACTTCTCGCCGCCCTGCTTTGGTTCATCAGTCCGACTTCCCTGCAGCACATGCAGAACGGACTGGAGACCGGATTGTATGCCCTGCTGATCCTGC
>CAZKIN010000524.1:0-2192 GCA_964552515.1 uncultured Phycisphaeraceae bacterium | reverse complement strand
AAGAGGCTGCCGAAGGGGGGGATGGAGCCGGGGGTCAGGCCGGTCATGGCGAGGACTTCTTCCTTGGTGGCGAAGCGCATGCGCTTGGTGCCCATGAGGGTGCGGAGCGCGGCGCTGTCGAGCGAGAGGTCGGCGGGCAGGACGGTCATCAGGAATTCGTCGCCGACTTTGACGATCAGGGCTTTTGCGCCGGAATGCAGGGGAACGCCGCGAATGGCGGCCGCCTCGGCGCTGGTGTAGACGGGGGCGTGGTGCGTGTGTTTGAAAGGGACACCGGCCGCGGTGAGCGCGTCACGGAGGCGATCGAAAACGGGCAGGTCGGCGCTCATGCGGTGGGGGGCGGGGTTTCAAAGAGTGATTTCTGGTCGGGGATTTCCTGAGCGAGGCGCTGGCGCACGTCGCTGATCTCTTCCACGAATTCGTCGATGGTTTGGTACTTGCGGTGGACGCTCATGAAGCGGACGTAGGCGACCTGGTTGAGGCGGCGGAGGTGCTGTCCGACGTAGCGGCCGATCTCTTCGGTGGTGACTTCGCGATCGTGGTTGTCGAAAAGGTCTTCCTCGACACGATCGACGAGGCGCTGCAACTGATCCTCGGTCATTTCGAGTTTGTAGCAGGCGCGTTCGATGCCCGCGAGGATGTTTTCGCGCTGGTACGGAACGCGCTGGCCGTTGGCCTTCTGGACGGTGAGGCGGAGTTCCTGCTCGGTGCGTTCCTTGGTGGTGAAACGGCGGCTGCATTCGAGGCATTCGCGGCGACGGCGGATTGCGCCGCCGCCCTCGGTGAGGCGGGAGTCGATCACCTTGTTGTTGTTCTGTTTGCAGGATGGGCAGATCATGCCGATTTTCCAGAGCGACCTTCGGGCATTGATAGGCAAAGCGTAGTGGAAATAGGCAAAGGAAACAACCGGATGGCGGGTTTGTTGGGGGGCTGACGAATAGTGAATGCATTTGTTTGCACCACGAAGGACACGAAGAACACGAAGGGAAAAAAAGTGTTAGCGAGAATAGTGGGGTCGCATGCGATCGTGAATCGATCCTAAGCGCTCGGCACATTGGATTGGGATGCAACGCTTTCAGCGTAGGGCGGGTGGTTTGACGATGACCCAAGGTAGGACCGGCGTGGCCGGTCCAACCTTGGGCTAGAGGATAGAACGCCGTTGGCGTAGTGACGCAGAGACGAAGCGAGCAAGCGCGGCGATGAATTCACGAGATCGAGGGTGGTCCGCTGAAGCGTACCCTACCGGCAGAAGGGTGGTCGGTTGAAGCGCACCCTACTGGCAGAAGTGATGGGTCACCCGGCCTTTGAAATGCGGTAATTTCGTCCAACCAGGAATTTCGTCGACAAGCTAGTGTCCGCGCCGGCTAAAGCCTGCGGCTGGGAAAAGAAACGGGTCGATGGTTTCCCATCGACCCGTTCGAATTTTCGTTTGGTGATCGGCAGTGAGATCAGGTCGCGAACTTACGACGGGCGATGCCGAAGAGGCCGAGACCGACCAAGCCGAGCATCGTCGCACCGGGAACCGGTACTACCGGGGTCGCGCCAGAGGCGAGCACGTTAATGTTATCGAACTGGTGGTAGGCTTCGTTCTGATACCAGGTTACCGAGGACAAATTGTCGAAACCGGAGAAGGTGAAGGTTTCGAAACCGAACTTGCCATCGAGCATGACCGAGTTGGTGACGGAAGAGCCATCGGCACGGTGTCCGACAAAAGTCACCGGTGCGGCGGCACCATTGCGAAACGCTTCGCTCAAATCCATGGATTGCAAAGTAAACGCGGAGCCGTCCACGGCGGAGAAGGTGGTCATGTCATTTTCGAACATGGTAAACAGAGCGGCCGTTCCGGCGGCGTTCTGGTTATACATGCCCCATGCGGCGAATGCGGAGCTGTGCAACTGATAGCCCGCTTCGTTGTAGGTGCTCATGGCGCTGGTGATGGAGCGCGTGTGGCAGAGACCTTCAAAGTTAAGCGTGACGTTGGCCTGAGCCGATGCACTGGACAGTGCCAATAATACGACACTCAAAATACCGAGTGTTGATAAATTTCTTCCCGCGCCTTTATTCATTTGTATACAGCCTTAACTTCTTCCCCAACTCCGGCCCACCCGATATGCAGTGGCTCTACCTGAGTCTTGCACTAATTTATATCGGTCGTTGCGAATCGTCAAGGCAGAAAATGCCGTAAATCGTTG
>CAZKIN010000523.1:0-2193 GCA_964552515.1 uncultured Phycisphaeraceae bacterium | reverse complement strand
AGCGGGCGGTGGAGGTGGCAGAAGAGCGCGGGGTGAAGGTGCCGAAGTAGGTTATTGCGGAGTATCGCGAGAGTCGTGAGCCATGGCAGGAAATGACCGGATTTCTATCGATACCAAAGTCTGTCATGGAAAAGCCTGCATAAAGGGAACGCGGGTGATGGTTTCCGTTGTGCTCGACAATTTGGCCGCAGGTGAATCGAAAGAAGCGATTTGCGATACATACCATATCGAACCAGAGGATATCGAAGCGGCGCTGCGTTATTCGAACGAAATAGTCGGCGAGGGTTAGTCATGCATCATCGAAACTGGAATGAAAGATGTTTTCGCGTGTTCCGCAGTGCCATCGGTGCTGTTGTACTCCTATCATGTTCCGCCTTCGCGCAAACCGATCTTTCGCCGCTGTCCGATGAATTTGGCAGTGCGGCCAGCATGTCGAACTGGCAGCGGGGGCATGAAGTGGAGGGTTGGAACAATGACCCGATGGAAGTTTTCGACATCAACACGACGCAGCCGGGTCGGATGGTGATGATGCCGTACACGGTGACGTGGTATGAGAATTACCGCGGGCCGCTGTATTTCAAAACGATCACAGGGGATTTTGTCATTACGGCCGACATTACGGCGACGGCGCGAAACGGCGTGGACGTGCCGGGGGTGGATGGGCAGTTCGCGCTGGCGGGCCTGATGATGCGGACGCCGCGGAACATCACGCCGGGAACGTGGACGCCGGGCGGGGAAAATTATGTCTTTCTGTCGATCGGGTATGGCAGTGCCAATCCGGTGACACATCAGTTTGAAGTGAAGACGACGGAGAACAGCGTTTCGACGCTGAACCTTTCGCCGGCACCGGCCGCATCGGCGACGCTGCAACTGGCGCGGCTGGGGGAATATGTCATTGCGCTGCGGCGGGAGCCGGGCGGCGTGTGGCAGGTGCACCGGCGTTATCACCGTGATGACTTTCCCGGGACACTGCAGGTCGGGCTGGTGAGTTACACCGACTGGCTGAAGGTTTCGATTTTCGACCCGCTGGTGCATAACGGAAATATTCTGCGAAACCCGCTGCCGCCAGGGGTGGTGGACCCGAATCCGTTCGTACCGTTCAGCCCGGACATCATCGCGGGGTTTGATTATGCGCGGTACTACCGGCCGACGCTCCCCGCGAATCTGGTGGGGGTGGACCTGACGAATGAGACGCTGGCGCCGGATGCCGCGCTGCTGGCCTTTCTCGGCGAGAATGCGAATGTGCCGGCGATTACGAGTGTGCCGACGATGAGCGATTGGGGCGTGCTGATGTTGATGCTGACGCTGGTCGCGGCGGGGGCCATTGTCCTGCGGAAGACGTCGGCGCCAACAACTTAAGACGGGGCGCGCGGTGAGGGGTATTCAGCTGGTGCGCTCTGCTCCCGGGCTTTGACCAGTGCTTCGGTCAGTTCGACGATCGCTACGGCCATTTGTTTTTTGGTTCCGCGAATGGGTGGTTGCCAGCCGCCTTGCGCAA
This sequence comes from uncultured Phycisphaeraceae bacterium, assembly GCA_964552515.1. Lineage (GTDB taxonomy): Bacteria > Planctomycetota > Phycisphaerae > UBA1845 > UBA1845 > JACQXM01. The sequence goes on along the minus strand of CAZKIN010000523.1, from coordinate 695 downwards.
GAAGGAATTGCACTTCACCTTCGTCCGTGCCGATGTTACTCAGCGAATTCAGTACGATGGCATCGCAGTTTTTTCGCCGCAGTTTTCCTTCGGCGTGCAACTGATGATCGTGATCTTCCAGCGCGAAGCCGACCACGACGCGGTCGTCCTTGATGCGGCCTAAGTGTGCGGCGATGTCTTCGGTGGGGACCAGGACGAGGGTGCGCGAGCGTTTGCCTTTGGGCATCTTGTGGTCGTAGCGCTTGGCGGGTCGGAAATCGCAAACGGCGGCGGCCATGATGGCGGCCTGGCATTCGGCGAAGAGCGCGTTGGCGGCGCGGTACATGGCATGAGCGCTGACGACGCGGATGACATCGACGCCGGGCGGGTCGGGCAAATCGACGGGTCCGGAGACGAGGAGAACGCGGTGGCCGCGCTGTGCGGCCTCCCCGGCGATGGCGTACCCGAAGCGTCCGCTCGACGGGTTGGAGAGGAAGCGAACGGAGTCGAGGTGTTCGCGAGTCGGGCCGGCGGTAATGAGCAGGTGCATATGGGTAACAGGCAACAAGTAATAGGCAACAGGCATCAGGCAACAGTGGGCCGACGAAGACCCAAGGTGTCGGTTAGATGCTTTCACATGCAAAGTAGACGAGGGTGGCGGGATAGTCAAAACAACATAGGGGCCAGGTTACTTCGCGGATTTCGGACGTTTGGCC
>CAZKIN010000522.1:0-2197 GCA_964552515.1 uncultured Phycisphaeraceae bacterium | reverse complement strand
CTTGGTTTCTAATTTGATCCGGTAATTTTCTGTAAGTCGCAGATTTTTGATTTGACAAGATTTCCCCGATGAATTATATTAGTTGAACATTCAACTAATGGAGGTGGCGTTGGGAGAAACGGATTCAAAACCGACGCGGGAAAAGTTGGTTGAGGCGGCACAACGGCTGTTCCTGATGAAGGGGTATGAGGCCACCACGATTGCGGAGGTGCTCCGCGACGCAGGGGTAAATGCGGGAAGCCTGTACTACTTTTTCAAGACGAAAGAGGAACTGCTGCTGGCGGTGCTGGACTGGTATGTGGCGGGTCTGCACCCGATGGTGATCGATCCGGTGTTTACTCAGGTGGCGGAGCCGCTGCACCGGGTGTTCGCGATTCTGTGCGGCTATCGGTTGATGCTGGTGATGACCGAGTGCAAACAGGGCTGCCCGATCGGCAACCTGGCGATCGAGATGAGTGAAAAGTCGGAGGCGGTGCGGGAGAAAATCGCGCTGAACTTCGTCAACTGGCGGAAGGCGATCAAGCAGTGCCTCGATGATGCGCGCGGCGTAATTCCGGCGGACATCGATACGGAGCAGCTTTCGATTTTCATTCTGACGGTCATGGAAGGCGGCGTGATGCAGGCGCGGGCGCATCGGAGTTTGGAGACGTATGACGCATCGGTGGCACTGCTGACGGATTATTTCCGCAGGATGACCGGCGGAGAGTTCAAGCCGCTGGATTCGTATGAGCATGTGTTTGCGGGACGGATGGGCGAAGGACCACCGGAGGCAAGCAGCAGTCCCGCGAACGACAAGTAGAAAGCTATGGCCGATTTCCTTAGGAGATTTGTGATGATGCGAACGGGATGGGCAGTGGTGATGTTGGTAAGTGTCAATTCATTGGCACTGGCGGGCGAAGAGCCTAAAGGCGGGCCGGAACGCATGTTCACCTGTGAAACGATTGTCCAAGCGCCGCTGTCTGAAGTCTGGCGCATGTGGACCACCACGGAGGGATTAAAAAGCTGCGGTATTCCAGGCGCAAACATCGAGCTGCGCGTTGGCGGGCCCTACGAATGGTACTTCGCCCCGGACGCGCCGGCGGGCCAGAAAGGCGCCGATGGCTGCACCGTGCTTGCTTATCTGCCCATGAAAATGATCGCGTTCACGTGGAACGCACCACCCACGGTTCAGGCACTGCGCGATGCGGGGGCGCGAACGAACGTGATAGTCACGCTTGATGAGCTGCCCGGGGAGCGCGTGAAAATCAAACTCCATCAGCTCGGCTACGGCACCGGTGAGGACTGGGACAAGTACTACGCCTACTTCGAGAAGGCGTGGCCGCGTGTGCTTGAATCCATGCAAAAATCATGTGCCCAGCGAAACGGCGCACCGGAGAGCGCAAGCGCAGTGGGCATGGCAGCATTGGAACCGCTCATCGGAACGTGGACGACCGCACCGCCGGAAGGCGGCAGCGGCAAGGGCGGCATGCGCGTGGTGTACGAATGGGGACTCAACAAGCAGGTCATGCATGCGAAGTCGTTTCGATCGAGTGACGGAGTGGAGTCACCAGTCTATGAGACGACGCTTTCCTGGCATCCCAAGAACAAGCAATACGTTTTCCGCAGCGTTTCTGCCACCGGCGACATGTTCGACGGCGTGGCCGAAATGGTCGGCAGCACGGTGGAGTGGCAGTGGGAAGGAATCTCCGGAGACAAAGTGACCGTCTATCGACAGTCGCAGAAGCTGGTGGGCAGTGATCGCTACGACTGGACGGTTTATGTTCGAAACCCGGATGGGTGGAAGCAGATCATGGAAGCGACATTTGCCAAGTAAAGGCAAGAGTCGTGGATAAGACGTGCGGGCATTACGCATTACCGGTTAATTTGGGTTCGAAGCATTGGCAAAAGGAGAAACGGAAATGGCACAGGCAACGACCATGATGACGGACGGAACACAAGCAAAGGGCGCTCTGGTCACTTACACGGTGATCGGAACGATCATGCAGGTGGCGATGGTGGTGATGGGTCACTTCAACGAATTTGTGAAGAACAACGTGTTTGCGATCGGCGGCATGGCGATATCTCTGCTGGCCGGGTTCCTATTCGCGCGGGCGGCCGCCCATTGCACGGGCAGCGCGATTCGTGGCGGAGCGATCGTCGGCGGCGTCTGCGCTGTGCTGGGGGTACTTGTTTCGATGCTGCTGGGCGACACGGAACC
>CAZKIN010000521.1:0-2198 GCA_964552515.1 uncultured Phycisphaeraceae bacterium | reverse complement strand
GACCCAGAGTGCCACAGCGCCGAGCAGCAGCGCCGCCCGCACAGGACGGTACCGGTCATGGTTATGGGAAATTCGAAATAAGCTTTGCATGGAATCACCTTTGCCGGCCGCCAGTCCGCGAAATGTGCGGGGAATCCGCTGCCGGACACCCCAAAGTGTATGACACCCCGCGCGGCGCAGCAAGTTGAAACGCCGACCGAATTTGTAATCGGCAGCCCGACAAATTGCGACGAAAAGGCCATTTATCGGTTTGATGGCATCGCCTGCCCTGGCTGCCTGGACTCTTTTCCTCCCCTCCGTGTCCTTCGTGGTGCGGAATCTATCTCCTTTACCGACCCGCGCCCGGGACGCCAATTCATGGCAAGGTAAACTAACCCGACTAGAATGCGGATTCGCTGGAGCGCAACTTGTCTCACGACCTTATTCTCACCATAGGCTTCTTCTTCGCCGCACTGCTTTACTCTTCCGTCGGTCACGGCGGCGCGTCCGCCTATCTCGCGGTGATGGTTCTCGTCGGCGTCGCACCCGAGGTCATGCGCCCCACTGCTCTCGCGCTGAACATTCCCGTTTCACTCATCGCGGCCAACCGCTTCTATCGCGCCGGTTATTTCCGCTGGTCGCTCTTTTGGCCCTTCGCGCTACTCGCCATTCCGCTCGCCAACGTCGGTGGCCGACTCCCTTTGCCCGCCGCGACGATTAAGATCATTCTCGGCTGTGTGCTTATTTTTTCGGCGATACGCCTTCTTTTCCTCGCCCGGCTGAAAGTGGAGGAAAACGTACACCGCCCAACACTCACCATTTCATTGTTGTGCGGTGCCATCCTTGGCTTCGCGGCAGGGGTGAGCGGCACCGGCGGCGGCATTTTCCTTTCGCCGGTCCTGCTGCTGATGCGCTGGGCGACCACCCGCGAAACGGCCGCCGTCTCCGCGCTGTTCATCTTGTGCAATTCCATTTCGGGTCTCTGGAGCAACTGGGCGGGCATCGCGCACATCCCCGGCACCATTGGTTGGTGGGCAGTGGCCGCCATCTGCGGCGGACTCGTTGGTTCGTACTTCGGCAGCCGCCGCCTCGCGCCCGCGGCGCTGCGCATTCTCCTCGCGTTCGTTCTCCTGCTCGCGGGCGGGAAGTTCCTTGGTTTTTCCTGAACTCTTTGCCCTTGCTTCGTGTCCTTCGTGCACTTCGTGGTGCAGATTTTCTTTCCTTGGCGAGTCGCGCCCGTGAGGAAGGGGTGGACCCGACAGGAATGACCGCTTCCCATCGAATCACTCCCCTTCAAGTCCGCGGACTGCGGCTTCCGATAATGAGTAGTGGCGCGCATGGAGTGCGCGCCGGTGACGAAAGCGATGCGCTATGTCGGATGTGCTGGATCAAAATGAAGTGGATGCCCTGCTCGCCGCGGTGGAATCCGGCGATGTGGAGACCGCACCCGCCACCGGCCCGCGCGGCAGCGGCGCGCTGCGCGAAATTGCCGCCTATGACTTCAAGCGTCCCGAACGCGTCAGCAAGGAGCAGATGCGTTCGCTCGAAGGACTGCATGATTCCTTCGCGCGCAACTTCGGTGCGTCGCTCTCCGGCTTCCTGCGCACCATCGTCGAAATCCGCGTGGCGACCGCGGAACAACTTACCTACAGCGAGTTCATCTATTCGCTGCCCAACCCGACCAACTTCAACCTGCTGACCATTGAGCCGCTCGAAGGGCAGATCTGCCTGGAGATCAGTCCGCTCATTATTTACCCGATCATCGATCGGTTGCTCGGCGGTTCGAATTCCGAACTGTTCATCCCGCAGCGCCCGCTCACCATGATCGAGCAGCGCCTCGTCCGCCGCATCACCGACCGCGCCCTCGCGGCCCTGCGCGAAGTCTGGCGCGAACTGGTCGATGTCGATTTCAAGATCGCGGAGGTGGAAAGCAACCCGCACCTCGTGCAGATCGTGGCCCCCAACGAAGTGGTCGTGGTCATCGGCTTTGAAATCAAGATGTCCGGCCGGGCCGGCACCATGAGCCTGTGCATCCCCTTCAACGTCATTGAGCCGGTGATGGACAAGCTGGTGACGCAGGGGTGGCTGGCTTATCAGCGCCGCTCCGCCGCCGAGGACAAGACGGAGGACATCGCCCGCGGCATCGCCGCCACCCACGTCAACCTCGCGGCCTACCTCGCCGAAACCGCCATCACCATGCGGGAACTGCTCTCGCTCCA
>CAZKIN010000520.1:0-2208 GCA_964552515.1 uncultured Phycisphaeraceae bacterium | reverse complement strand
AGATCACAATAGTGTCTACGTGCGCGATGGCGCGGTAGCGCGCGGCCTCTTCTTCCGCGCTCAAGTCCTCGGCCGTCCGCCCCGTGACAAATGCCACCGTCCGCGCCCGCTTGCGCTCGGTCACCGGAATGTCCGCCGCGGCCGGACCGGCAATCGCGCTGGTTACTCCCGAAATCACACGGCACGCGATTCCGGCGTCCTGGCAGGCCGCCACTTCTTCGCTGCCCCGGCCAAACACGAACGGATCGCCGCCTTTCAGCCGCACCACCCGCTTGCCGCGCCGCGCGCACTGCACGATCAGCTCGTTGATCTCCTCCTGTTTGATCTTGTGCGCGCCGGACGACTTGCCCGCGTCGACTAATTCCGCAGCAGGTCGCGCCAATTCCAGAATTGCCGGTGCCACCAGCCGGTCATAAATGACAATATCCGCGCGGCGCAGCGCCCGCAGGCCGGCGATCGTCATCAACCCCGGATCGCCCGGTCCGGCACCCACCAGCGTGACACTACCCAGGCGCGTTTTCATTCGAGAATCGTCGATTGTTGAAAGTCGATTGTCGATTCAAGATCAAGACTTGCCATTTGGCGTCGCAGTTGCTCGGCCGTTTGCAACATCAACTCGTCGGGAATACCGCCACGAGAACGCACGTCTGTGCAGCGCGCTCCGTCCAGCGACATTAGTCGCGCATGAATTTTGACCGCACCTCCGAGAATCGGGCGCGCCCAGGCTGCCAGAGGCATACCCGGCGATTGCTGGAGCAGTCGCAGTAATTCCAGTTCGACAGTCACGGCACGCCGGGTTGGCTCGTGGTCGAGCGGGGCAAATAGTTCCTGCAGCCGGTTGTCGCAACGCGAAATCTGAATCACCAGCGCACCCTGGCCTGGCGCGGGCAGCAGGTCTTCCAGTGAAAATGTCTCTGCGATCTCATGCATCATACCGAGTCGCTGCAAACCTGCGGTCGCCAGGATCGCCGCGTCGAAATCGCCGCGGCGCACCTGCCGCACCCGGTCATCCACCGCGCCGCGAATGGTAGCGGGAATCAGATCCGGTCGCAGCCGCAATAGCTGCGCCGCACGACGCGGACTGCTGGTACCCACCCGTGCGCCGAATGGCAGTTCCGCCAGCGGGCATCCACGGTGACTGACCAGTGACTCGCTCACGTCACCACGCGGGAGAACCGCCACCAATTCCAGATCATCCGGCAGCGGCACCGGCAGGTCCTTCAGGGCATGTACCGCAAAGTCGATCTCTCCGCGGCGCAGCGCGTCATCAATATCATCCGTAAATGGCGTATCCGAACTCAACTCCCCGATAGCGCAATCAAGCTTCCGGTCACCGCTCGTCGCGATCTCCACCAACTCGACTTCCACGCCGCGAGCGGCCAGCAAATTCGCTACATGTCTGGCCTGCCACAAGGCCAGCGCGCTCCGCCGCGTCCCGAGCCGTAATGGTCGAATGTGGGTCATGGCCGGGGCGTTTTGGACGACCGGCATCTTTTGCATTTCGTGCAGTGCTTCGATCGCCAACTCGCCCATGAGGCTGCGTAACTCCGGCAGCGCGCCGATCGGCGCATCCACGAAAGCCGATTCATTGATCCCCAGGCGCCGCGGAATATCCTCCACCGCGTGCGGCCCGCCGCCAATTAGAAACGGCATGACCAGGACGTGCGGCCGGGTAATCGTCGCACCGATGGATTCAACCAGCGGTTCATCATCCAGGAATGCAAAATGGGTCTCACCGCAAACTCCGGCCGTGCGAATCGCCGCCGCCAGATTCTCAGTCGTCCAGCGGCTTCCTGTATTCCGCCGGGTACCGTGGCCAATCAGAACCACCGCCACATCTTCGGTCAGCCACCGGTTCGTGTTGATGATCGATTGAATGCGCCGCTCCACGACATCCGCCAGGCGCGGATGCGTGCCGACGGGACGCGTAATCACAAACGGCAGTGACTCTTGATTGACCCGCGCATTTTTCCCCAGTTCGCGCGGAAGCACTTGATCGCAGTAATACCCTTCACTGGTCATCACCGGCACGACCACTACTTGTGTCGCGGTGGTGGCATCCAGAATCTCGGAGAATTGAGGCTCGCCCTGGTGAAACGCGACCAGCACTTCATCGAACAAGCTTTCCGATGCCAATGCCCTGGCGAGAGCGTGAATCGACTCATTGACACTCGGCATATGGTGCGACCCGTGGGCGGCCAGTACCAG
>CAZKIN010000519.1:0-2208 GCA_964552515.1 uncultured Phycisphaeraceae bacterium | reverse complement strand
TAACCGGGTTTTGCAGGGCGTCAATGGGGTGCCGGTCGGGACTTGTGTTATGGTCCCATTCGGGCTCGGTTGGGTTGGCGCGGTTGGAAACAAAAAAGAGGCGGGAACAACGATTCATGCGTTGTTCCCGCCGTGCTTTGGCAATCTACTTCTGCGATCGCCTTGCGTCACGAAACTGGAATCACGGACAAACCGGGCATGTTGCCGTGTTGGTGATCTTGCCGGTTGCGGGCGCGCCATAGTTGGCCCCCGAAATGGCCTGGTTGACGATCAGCACGTCGGCCACGTTCACGAAGGGGTTCAAGCAGGAGTCCGGAGCGCTGGTCGCCTGCATGTTCGCCACGGTGAAATGCGGCCGGATGGCCGTACCACTGATGAAGGCCAGGATGGAAAGCACATCCTGCACATTGGTAAATCGATTGGTTGGAGTCCATTCCACGCCGTTGTTGATTCCAACGTTGTCACCCCACACCTTGGCGTTAAACGTCGGCATCTCCACCGTTTGGGTCACATAAGGGGTGGGTAGCTCGTCGACCGGCGTCAGTGACGTAAAGACCTGGTAGTTCGAAGTCGGGATGATCTCGCAGTCTCCGACGTGGACCACCGGCTCCGTCCACACGCGGAAGACGGGAGTCGCATCACACTTCGCGGTGTTGATGTCGTTGCCGGACTGCGCGGGTGCCTGTACCCAGCACGAATGCGCGGGGCTGCCACCTACAAAGGGAGCCACGCAGAGTGATCCACCGGGACAGGTGCCCTGCGCCGGGGCACCAGTGCATGCCGCACCCGGGTTACCCGTGCAGAAGCCGGCATTGGCGGCGACGGCGGCCTTCTGGACCCGGAACGCAACCGGCAGGAGACCGTTGTTCGGCATGAACGAGATGTAACGGTTCTTCACGCGATTGTGCACCGCCTGTGCACCTGAGGGCGCGGCCGCGGGTTGTGCGCCTCCCGGGAAGAGTGTCGGAAAGCAGACCGGCAGATCCGTGGCATCCACGATCCCGTCGCCGGTGCAATCTCCTTCGGCCCAGCCGCAGGTTTCGTTGGCGTTGCAGCCGATGGGATCATTCTGAAGCGTATCGAAGTAAATGTCGGTGTCGGTCGTGTTTAGTACCCCGTCGAGGTTGAGGTCACCGCGCACCGTGCCGAGGATGGCCACGAGGATTTCGTCCACATCGTCAACGGCAATGCGGTTCACGATGGTCAGGTCGCCGTCCATGTCCGCGGAGGCGTCAATCAGAACAGCTTCATCCAGATCGGACCAGCTACCCTGATTGCGCAACACGTAGTCGATGTCCTGATCGTCGCATTTGCCGTCCCAACCGCGCGGATCGGCACCGGCCGCCGGTGCGGTCAGCGCGCACTCCGGTGCGCCATAGCGGCAGCGCAGGCTCGAATTAACGGCTTGGCAATCGCCATCCGTGGTGCAGGCCGTGATAAGGTCCGTGCACAAAGTTGGGTTGCATGCGTTGCCATCGAGCTCGCACCGATTGGCAATACACTGCTGTTCATGTCCGGTTGGCGCGGCGGCGGAAACATCTCCGCCTGCCACGTCGCAGCGGAAGTCGCCTGGCTTGTAGGCCGCTCCGGTTGCATTGAACTCATCTCCGGCCGCATTGACGTCTTTCGGCGTCAGGAACGTCGGGTTGCTGCCAACAGTCGGCGGAATCAGCAGATCGCGGCGTGAGTCCGCCCAGGGGAAGGGCTGACCAAGCACCTGAATTTGCGTATCAACCGCAACTGCACCGGCTTTGCGATCGAGCACGCCGCCGGACATGGCAAGTCCGTCCGCCGCGTAACGCAGGTCTTCCTTGGTGAAGCTGCCGTCGCCGTTGAAATCGCCGATGATTTCCGGAATGGCATTGTCGGTGGCCATGTTACCGGGAATTCCCGCACCGATGCCGACCGGGGACTGCTGATAGGTGCGCGGGGTGAAGTACGCGGTCACCATTTCATCGAAGTCATTGATGTCGCGGTCCACGTCTTCGTCAAAGTCACCCGCGATGCGGTTGCGCTGGGCGAGGTTATTGCCCGCGGTAGTGACAAACGAAGCGCCGTTCCAGTACACGTAAGCGCCGCCGCTGCGACCATCCGAGTATTGATAGCCCGTAATGGTATTGCGCGTCGGAATGCGACCCGCCTGGTTGACTGATCCGAAGGCCGGCGTGTCTCCGCCGATGCCCAGGCCGTTGTTGGCCCGAATGAAAC
>CAZKIN010000518.1:0-2213 GCA_964552515.1 uncultured Phycisphaeraceae bacterium | reverse complement strand
GGATGAAGGACGGTCAGTTCCCGGCCGGTTCAATGGGCCCCAAGGTGCAGGCGGCCATCAACTTCGTCCGCGGCTCGAGGAATCCCCGTGCGGCGGCGTACATCGGATTGCTGGAGCAGGCGTCGGACGTCATCGCGGGGAAGACGGGGACGCGGGTGGTGCCATGAGCGTGGCAGCTTTAGCAGCGTTTTGGATCATTTCGTACCGACCGACCGTTCGGATCATCCATCAGAATACATCACCACCGCCCGACCCGTTTCAGGGATCCAGATGACTCTTGCTCCCAGAAGGCTTCCATGTACTTCCCAAACGTAGCGCTTCGCAAAAGCCGGCACGGGAATTGCTTGATCCGGAAAATTAGGATCATCGGCATAGCTGTTCGTACGCTGCCAGAATTCCTTCTCGTATTCCGGTTCCCCTTTTCCGATCACCCAATCCCATTGCGCCCAGAAATCTTCATCCTCCATAAACCCGCGGACCGCCAACAGTGATTGCAGGGTGCTCTCGTCGGAACAGAAGTCCAAGTAAATGTAGTCATCGCTGCCTTTCAGCATCACCCGGCGAAACCGTACATCACTTATGCTTTCCGGTACGGAATCGACTGCAAAGACGATGCGAAAGACTTCGGCCGCTGTCAGACGCGAGTCGTAGATCATGACGGTCAGGACTACTGCCGCCACCAGAAGTCGAAGTGTAAGTAGGCGGCTCTGAGTTCTGGCGACAGCGAGAATGATGGCATCCACGACCGCCACGATCACACCGGTGATGAGCGCTCCACGAAACGCGCCGCCGCACAAGTCCATGGAGACGTATCCGCACAGACCGAAGGCGAGGACGGCGGTGAAAACGGCCAGACGCACAGTGGTGACACCAGACGATGTTGGGGTCGACATGAGTGATTTACCCTAATTCGCACCGACGCGACTCGGAAATTCGGCCGACTGTCCAGCACGATAAGGGCTTACTCCAGATGTGGCAACGGATTCATGGCCCCTAAGCACAGCGGCCGCAAGGACTTATGGAATTCTGTGCAATCTGCTTGACAAATTTGTTAAGTTAGGTATAAGTAAGCATTGGGCTGGATGTGCCAGTTTGCACTGCGGTGACCGGTATCGCTGACGATCCGCGTGGCTTCTGGAAATCACCGCGCCCGTAAATCAGTGACAGTTATGTGGCACACTCAAAAAAAATCGCAAAACAAACCCATTCGGTCCACTGCGAATAAGTAGAAGCGGTGGAATTGCGGCAAGAGTGTATGGGGTGCTGTTGATGGCGTAGATGCCACAGTACGACTGAAAATGGGGGATAATGCTATTCGCGCAAAGACAATCCCGAGCGGAGCGTTTGCAGGTGGTGGTTCCAGCGCTGCCGAAGGGTCGCGCCGACGGAAAGTTGCGCATTGGACAGGGCCTTGTCGAGGGTTGAGGCGGCGGTGGTGATGTCGCCGGTTTCGGCCAGCGCGGCCGCCAGTGATTCGTACGCCGGGGGAAAAGTCGGATCGAGCGCGACTGCGCGCTGGGCGAGGTCCAGAGCGCGCGGACCGTCGCGTAACCCGTCGTCGGTGGAGGTGGCCAGCAGCCACGCGAGACGCGCGAGCAGCCGTACATCCTGCGGGAACAGTCGCGCGCCGTCGTCGATTAAGGTAAGTGCCTGCTGCTTGGCACCTTGGCGGACCAGCAGCTGGCTCGCGCGCAGCCGCGCTTCGACGTGACCGGGATCGAGCGAGATGGCGTGGAGCAATTGCGTCGCGGCCTCGTCGTCCTTGCCCGCGCGGGACAGCACGGCAGCGAGCATGAAGGGCCACTGCGCGGACTTCGGTTCCAGTTCCACCAGGCGGCGGCAGAGGCGCTCCGCATCGTCGGCCTTGCCGAGGTCCAGTTTGACGCCGGCGAGCTGAATCATCGGGCCGGGGTCGTCCGGCCGGATGGTCAGGCCGATTTCATAGTGTTTTTCCGCGGTAGCGAGGTCGCCCAGGCCGAGGGCTGCACGCGCGAGTGTCAGATGCGCGACTCGGTTGCCGGGCAGGATGTCCAAGGCGGTGAGGCTGTGCTCCTTCGCGCGGTCGAATTCGCCGCGCTGGTTAAGAATCGACGCGAGGTTGCCGTGCGCGACGCCGGTGCGCGGGGCGACGCGTATCGTGTGCGTCCATAAGGCATAAGAGTCCGCCCACACCGCAGTCTGCTTCCGCGCTAGCAGTATCAGTACCAGTATCA
>CAZKIN010000517.1:0-2219 GCA_964552515.1 uncultured Phycisphaeraceae bacterium | reverse complement strand
TCGGTCTCTTCCCTTTGACCCAAGTGCCATACCTCTGGCGACGCTTCAAACCCAAGTCGCCCGGCCACTGCGTGAAGTGCGCCTACAACCTCACCGGCAACACCTCTGGCGTGTGTCCTGAATGTGGCACGGCCAACAGCGCCGCCCGCGTCAGTGACTCATCCCCCGCGCCGCCGCCCCATTTATGATGCCAGTTAATTGGCACGCACTGCGCCCGCCGTCCGCGAAACGCCACCGTCCCTCATCTTCTTCTCAGTCTTCTTCGTGTCCTTCGTGTCCTTCGTGGTGCAATCGTTCCCCAATGCCACATGACCCAAGCCGCCCCGCGCTCGGGCACGCAGGCGAATGCCAACTACTTGGCACTGCCCGCGCCGCCTCGACCTTCCGCCGCGCCGGCAGACCTTTCCGGCGGGTAGCCAAACTCAGTTATCGGGCCTTGTGATATTCGATTGGAGCAGGCTTTCGCCGCTGCCAGACAGCGGGCGCGCCGCAGGGTGCGTGTAGCCGCTGTTTGGCTATCTAAGTGCGGCGTCCGGGGTGGTGGAAATTTATGCCATCAATCATGCTACGCCATGGCACTGACCTTGTTAACATGCTTCCGCTAGGCACTTTTGCATTCATTCCAGCACGATCATTCGTTTCCCCGTGCGCGGGCATTTCGGCAGCGGGAGCAATCGTCCAATGGCATGTCGGCCAGGGCCGGCGATGAGAATCGGGGCGAGCAGTCCGATGAGCGCGAGGTTGTATTCGTAGCCGCCGGCGCTGGAGAAGAACCCGTTCTTGCCGTGCACTTGCACGATGGCGCCGATCATGATGACGATGAGCGACGCGGCCGAGAAACGCGTGAGAAATCCAAAGACGAGCCCCAGCCCGCCGAAGAACTCGCCAATGGTGACGAGGTAGCCGATGGCGCCCATTTGTTCGACCGTCGCGGCCAGTCCCTTCCCGCCGAATGCGCCGAAGAGTTTCTGCGCGCCGTGCGCGGCGAAGATGATCCCGACAATGACTCGGATGATGAGTAGGGAGAGGTCAATGGCCGGCCGATCCGAGGCTGGACAATTCGTCGCATTCGTATTGTCGATTCGTTGTTCATTTTCCACAATTCACTCTCCACGTGACAATTTCTGAAATCTATGTTAGGCCGGTGCCGAGCGGCCGACCACTCCGGGTTTTGCCAACCGGGCGGCGCGGCGTTACGTTGTCACATCTTAACTTGGCCGTTGGAGGGGCGATGGGTTGAGTGCCTCCGGCCATGCGGCATAATCCGCTCGTTTGACGATGGAAGGACCAGTACGCCGGCTGAGAAGGCGGCGATTTATTTGGGAGTACATCATGCATCGTTTCATTTGTTCCGGCGCATTGCTCGTTGCCTTGCTCGTTTTCATTCCGGCGCAGGCCGCGGACACGCATCCCTTTTCCATTCATGACATGATGGCCATGCAGCGGATCGGTGACCCACAACTGTCGCCCGATGGCAGGCAGATTGTGTTTCAATTGCGCACGACCGACCTGGAAGCGAACAAAGGCCGGAACGATCTGTGGATCGTGAATGTCGATGGCAGCGGGCTGAAGCGCGTGACCAGCGATCCAGCCAGCGACACCAACCCGCGATGGTCCGCCGACGGCAGGAGCATTTTGTTTCTGTCGACACGTTCGGGTTCGTCGCAGGTCTGGCGGATTGGCGTGGACGGCGGAGAGGCGGAAAAGGTAACCGATTTGCCGGTCGATGTCGGATCATTGACCGTGTCACCCGATGGCACGCGCATCGCGGTGGGGTTGGAGGTTTTTCCCGATGCGGCCAGCCTGGATGAGAGCAAGAAACGCGCGGATGAGATGGCCGCGCGAAAAGCGAGCGGTCGAATTTATGATCGATTGTTTATTCGGCATTGGGATACCTGGAAGGATGGAAAGCGAAGCCACGTGTTCGTGGGCACGGTTACTCCAGGCGCGGTGCTTGACGCTGCGAAGTTCGTAGACGTGATGAAAGGGATGGATGCGGACTGCCCGACCAAGCCGTTCGGCGGGTCGGAAGATCATGTGTTCACGCCGGATTCAAAGTCCGTGGTCTTTGCGGCCAAGGATGTCGGACGCGAGGAGGCATGGTCCACGGATTATGACTTATATGTGGCACCGATTGATGGATCGGCGAAGCCGAAGTGTCTGACCGAAGCAAATCAGGCGTGGGACGGCGGCCCGGTTTTTTCTCCGGACGGCAAGAC
>CAZKIN010000516.1:0-2226 GCA_964552515.1 uncultured Phycisphaeraceae bacterium | reverse complement strand
ACGTGGTCGGGCGACATCGGTGGGTTTCGGGCAGCATACTTGAAAGGGGAGCCTGCAACCTTAGGTCTGGTCGAACGTGCCCGGCGCGGCATGGGAGAGGCGCTGCGGAACATCGTGCGGCAGTTCGGCGTGACACATGGCAGCCTCGGCGGGGGCGTGTTGCAGCGATTTCCGGAATTTGCGGATCTGGTGATCGCAGATGCACGAACGCAGGGCACCATGGTAGTGGAAGGGGCGCGGTTGGGAGATGACGCAGGTGTGATCGGTGCGGCGCGGCTCGCGCTGGCCCATGCCAATTGAAAAATAGCCGGTTGCAAAAGACTCGCCACGTCGTACATTCCGTTTTGGCGCGGTAAGTAGTTAAGCGGGTTTCTTTCCACGAGCATCATGCCCAAGGGCAAAACACGAACTACAACGTCCGGCGGCGCTGTGCGCCCGCGGAGCACGCCGCGCGATCGCGGTATCCTCGCGCGGCCACTCGACTCACTGGTGTTCCTGTTGCCGCTGCTGCTTTTTTTTGAAGGGGTGTCGCTGCTCATCGCGTGGCCGGTGGCGTCACCGCAGCGCGTGGTGGCGTATGCGATGGTGCTGCGCTTCCTGGAATTGTTCGGACACTTTGGATTGTGGGCGCCAGCGCTGGTGGTGGTGATCATTTTGATTACCACCCATGCGGCATCGGGGGAGCGGTGGACGGTGCACTGGTCGCAGGTGGGCAAGATGTATGTGGAGTCCATCGCGCTGGCGGTTCCGCTACTTCTTCTGAATCTTTCGGCGCCACTCACCGGCTTGAAAGATGCACTCCCGAGCGTGCCGACCGGCGTGCTGGCGGAACTGGCACTCGGGATCGGCGCGGGAATTTACGAGGAACTGGTTTTTCGGCTGCTGCTGGTGACGCTCGTTTTTCTGATCGGTGTCGATCTGCTGCGCTTGCCCGCGAAGATGGTGGCCGTCGTTGGAATTGTACTTTCAGCGCTGGTTTTTTCCGCGCACCATCATCCGCCGCTGGGCATTGAGCCCTTTGCGATGGGGCGGTTTATCTTCCGCAGCCTCGCCGGGCTGTATCTGGCGGTCATTTTCTGGTATCGCGGGTACGGTCCTGCGGCCGGATGCCATGCCGCGTACAATGTCGTGCTGGTCGCCATGGAAGCGGCAAGGCACGGATAAGATTTTCGGCGATCAACAAACCGGTTGGCCGCGCACTTAAAGGAAAGCGAAGTTTCAGCAGCTATGTCGAAAGCACTTAAGATTCCCATCCTGCACGCCGACGAGTGGCTGCTGGTTATCGACAAGCCGGCGGGGGTGCTGTCGGTTCCGGGGCGGGGTAATGCGTCGACGGTGGCGCAGATGATTGCGGCCGGTCAGGCGACGGGACCTGCGGGTACGGATCAGCTTAAGGCGCTGCGCGCCGAGGCGACGGCGGGGTCGCTGCGCATCGTGCACCGGCTGGACCGCTTCGCGAGTGGTGTCATGGTGCTGGCACGAACGGAGGAGGCACAGCGGCAGCTGACCGAACTGTGGTCCTCGCGGCAGGTCGAGAAAACGTATCTTGCGCTGGTCAGCGGCCGGGTGACCAAGGACGGTCAGGTGGATGCGCCGCTGCTGGTGGATCGCGAGCACAGCGAGGTGCGGGTGGACGCCAAGAACGGCGCGGAGTCGCTGACGCTCTATCGCGTGCTGGAAAATTTTCGCGGTTACACGCTGCTGGAATGCAAGCCGGTCACGGGTCGGATGCACCAGATCCGCGTGCATATGACATCGATCGGTCATCCTCTGGCGGTGGATTCACTGTATGGCGGTGCACCGGCGATCATGCTTTCGTCATTCAAGCCGGGCTATCGACCAGGCAAGGGCAAGGAGCAGCCGCTGATCGACCGGCTCACGCTGCATGCGCAGCGCGTGTCGTTTGTCCATCCGGCCGACAAGAATACTGTCACTTATGAGGCACCCATTCCCAAGGACTTCCGGGCGACCACCAACCAGCTGCGCCGGGTCAGCGGTTAGAAACTGTTCAAAAACAACTCATGGCTACAACGCGTGACCGAGAAAGAGGCCGCCCATTCCCGTCGAACCCACCGATCCCCACGGGCGCGGCTCGGTATGGAAACAGTTCACTTAAGCCTGATCACGGGTTCTCCGAACAACGCTCATACGTTTCGGGGTCGTAGGCCGGATCGGTGCCCATGTTGAGCAGCTCGACGGCGAGTCCGCCGGAAAAAAGTCCCGCCT
>CAZKIN010000515.1:0-2228 GCA_964552515.1 uncultured Phycisphaeraceae bacterium | reverse complement strand
CCCTGAACCTTTTAGCCCGCGTTTCTCCCGACGAAAGAGACTTTGCACCACGAAGGGCACGAAGAACGGCTTGCCGCTTGCGTTTTCTGCCTCCCGCGCTGCATAGGCAGTGCGTGCTGTTGGTCGTCATGCGTGCAGTCAAGGCGAATCAAGACCACGCGCTGACGCTTGTGGTTCCGATGGCAGGTGCCAGATTAATGACCGCAGGGACCAAACGCCACCCGCAAGGGGGCGACGCTACAGATGGCCGGTTACTGCTCTAGAAGCGCACTTTGAAGAGCGGCGCGAAAACCAATGCGGCAATCATGGACACGACGAAGAAAGAAAGAATCCACCAGCCGGCGCCGGTGAACCATCCTTCCCGGAGGGGATAGGCAATTTCAATGGTCGCCACCGGCAGCGATGCGGGCAGCCGCGCCTCGAGCGGGTGGAGAATCTGGGCGAACCAATTATGCGTCACGCGCTCGGCACTGACCGGACCGAAGGCATCGCCCACGCGCAGGGTTTTCTCAATCACCTGATCGCCGATATGAAAGCGCAGCGCATGTTCGCCGGGCGCGCCACCGCGCACGCGCCAATCGACGCTGCCGCCACCCGGCACGCCGTCGACCTCAACCTTCAGGCCGTCCCCCGCCTCGAGCGACACATCACCGACACTTTCCGTGCCGTCCGGCAGTTTCACGCTGATCCGGGCCACCTCGTCCGGCTTCAGCGCCCGCCACTGGTAGCGTACACCCATCTGCCCGATGACCAGCAGCATGGGAATCGCGAGAATTAAAATCGGCTTCACCATGTGCCATTGCAGCCGGCAGACACCCTTAAGCACGCGCCACTGCGACACGAAGGTGACCCGCATTTCATCCTTGAACAGCTTGAGCGCCAGCAGGTTGGCCTTGATTGTGTCCTTCGCTGCGGCGATGGCCTTCTGGTTGGACGTGTACTTGAACGCGATGAGCATCACCACGCCGAGCACCGCCGAAATGATGGTCAGGCCCACCCAGGGCGGCAGCGGCGAAAGTGCCGCATAAATGACATCCGCGACGACGCGAATGACCGGATTGAGCGCGGCCACCAGCGGCGAGAGGATCGGGTTAAGCAGGGCATCGAGAGCGGAAAAGACGCGCAGCAGCGCATCTAGCGCCGCGCCGCCCGCGCTACGCACCAAGTCACCCAGCCAGATTAATAAACCGCCGATGGTTTGCATACGGTGTCAATGTGCGGTCATACGGCAGGGACCGGCGAAGTAAACCACCGGTGCCGCGCTGCATGGTCCGCTGAAGCGTACCCTACTCCAGGTATCCCAATCCCTTGAGACGTTCGATGACCTGCGCATCGCTCGCCCCGCCCTCCGCGCCTTCCAGTTCGAGCAGCTCCTTTTCGATCATGTGGGTGATGAACTCATCCGGCGAGGAATATCCCGCCAGCGTCGCCACCTTCTTGAGCCGTTCATACAAACCGTCATCCACCTTTACCTTGGCCATGGCCTGCACCTCAATGACTGACTATGAAACGTCACTACCTACCTACCAGTCCGCTTTCCAATCTTCACAGACCCGGTCGTCTGTCCTGCCATTACTTCTTAAACAAGCTCTTGCCCGTCATGCTGTCCGGCGCACTGACGCCGAACTCCTCGAGTATCGTCGGCGCCATGTCGATCAGCGACGGGCTGTCCCTCAATATCGGCTTATTGCTGAAGATCACGCCGGGCACTTCGTCGGCCGCGACGCAGTGATCCGCGCTCCACGCCGAATCGTTATCCTCAATCACCTTTTCCGGAATGTCACCCAGTGTTGTCGCCCAGGAAGCGCGGTAGCCGCGATAGTAGCCGACGATCAGGTCGGGGGTTGCGGGCGGGGAACCATCGGGGGAGGCCAGCGGATTGGCCCACGGCCCGGCGTAGACCTTGTCCGCGCGATACACTTCCTTGACCACCGGCTTACCATTGACCGGATCACGAACTGCCAGCAATTTGTCACTGATTTCCTGCATGAGCGCCGCACGGTCGCGCTGCGTCACAATTCCGTCGCGTTCGCGCCCGCGCAGGTTGATGTAGAGTCCGTTGAGCCCCAGTGCATAGGCCCGGGTCTGCTTCCAATCGACCAGCGCGCCCTTCGAAGGATCCAACAGCGAGCGCGCATCCGCGGAACCCAGGTAGCCATTGTCGCGCAGCCAGCTGTTCAGGTGAAACTGGCGTTTGAAATTGCCGAACCCGTGATCGGACATCACGA
>CAZKIN010000514.1:0-2248 GCA_964552515.1 uncultured Phycisphaeraceae bacterium | reverse complement strand
CTCCAAAAACCCCGACCCGCTCCCCAAGCTCGACGCCTATCCCACCTGCCGCTGATGGCGGCGCGCTGGATGCGATTGTGACTGACAATTGGCACTAACTGCATATTGCGGCCGGCGCCTATTTGGCAAACCGGTTTCGCGGCGGGGAATTCGTCCGCGGTCCGGCGGGTGATTTTAGAGCTTTGCGGGTCGAACATTTCGAGTCTCCTTCGTACAGAACACGCCTCACTCGCCCTATTAGACACCAGGGCTGGTTGCGGGGGCGCGCCACCAGTTTGTAAGTTCATGCAAAATAAGGATTTATAGAAAAGCGTGGGCAGGATCGGCGGCAAAATGGGTAGTTTGGACGGGTGCGGGGCAGGGTGAGGATGGGCGTGTTTGGGGTGCCAGATATGTGGCACAGGCAATGTGGTTGATGGTGACTGTTAACGCACACTCTCGGCGCGACGGCCGATCGAGATGGTCTAAAGTGTCAGATATGTGGCACCGTCAGCTCCGCAATTCCACCACCGCCAGCGCCACCAACAACCGCTCGGGCGCTGCTGCCCGCAGGGTGCGGTGCGCGGGGTGCATGGCGGGATCAAATTACCCAGATTGCCGGAGGGATGAGTCCGATAACAAGAGAGGAAATTGCGAATTACAAATTACGAATTGCGGAAAACGGACAGGTCGAAGGGAGCGGGCGACGGAGAGGCGACATCAAGTGCCAGACAACAGACACAACCCTTACAGGGTTGGAGACGCATGGGCCTGCTTTCCCAAGGTTGGCATAACCTTAAGCTTCGCTGCGCGACGCTTAAGGTTATGCCAACCTTGGGCTAGAGGATGAAACGCCTTCGGCGTAGTGAAAAAAGTAGGCACGAAAAGGATATGAAGAATAGCGAATAGCGAAAGAGAACGAAGGCACGGAGGCACAAAGGGAAAAGCGATACACTTGGAAGCACAGAGGTGGAACGAGGTCGGCTGGTTGGTGTCATATATGGGGCACCGGCGACGGAGCGAACTGAAGAAATGTGGCGCAGGCGGCGATGTGCCGGCGTCGGTGATCAGTCAGTATGCATGAGCCTGCTACACCCCATTAAGCAACCGTTGCCCGGCACCAGCGAGCTACGCTTGGCCAAACCAACCCACCGTTTCGTCGATGGGGAATATGTCGCCATTGTGCAGAAGGCGACTTATGGAACGTCGCAGGTCGGATGCGTCACACCGTTCTGCGGATTAAAGCCGTCGGCACCGTTGAGCAGGTCGATGACATGGGTGATGTCTTCGGCGGTGCAGATGGTGCTGCGGTTGATGTCGCAGGAGCGCTGCCCCAATGCCGGGGTCAAATGTCCGCCCAGTCCGAGGGCCAGAATCGTGGGGTCGATCGTGTTGGTGGAACCGTCGGCATTCACATCGCCCGGACGGAATCCGATGGTGGTCGCGGTGTTGCTCGCGATGTGTCGGACCGTGGTCCACGAATTCTGCGGGATGATGCCGCTGAATGTCACGGTAGCGACATTGCCCACGACATTCACTGTGCTGATCGTTGGTGCGGTGCCATTGGAGGCAGTGACGGCGAAATCAGCGGGCACCAGAGCACCGGGCGCACTGGCGAAGGTGATTGCCACCGACGTGGGGCCGAAACTGCCGGTCCCGTTGGGCAGCGTCGCGCGGCGGGCGTCCACCGAACCGTTCGGCGCGTTGCTGGACACGATGCGATTGCCGCACGCTCCGGCTGCGGCCGTAAGTGTCACGTTGTTGGCATTTACCGTGACATTGAACAGGGTGCCGCTGGTGCAATCCTGCACAACCGAATCGAAGGCGCCCTGGACGGTGGGGGCGGTGAGGATGACAAAGGTCTGACCCGGCGTCGCAGCGAAGCCATTGATCACATCGATGGTGAGAGTTCCTCCGCAGAGGTCGGCCGTGCCGGTCATGGCCAATTTGTCGAATTCCCCGGCGCTGGCACCGCCAATCTCGATGAACAGCTCACCGGCCGCCGACTGCGCATAGGCTCCGGTAACGCTGAGGGTGCCCGCCGATGCGCCAGGCGCGACCGTTCCACCATCGTTGTTGACCGAGCCGGTAACGGTTCCTGTGCCGCTAAGAATGCCACCCACCAACGACACTCCGCCACCGGCTTGCAGCGCGCCGGCAACCATGGTGTTGCCGCCGACAGTACGATAGGGGCCGTTGTTAACAGTCAGCGTACGCCCCGCGTCAATCTGCACGTCGCCGAAGTTGGTAAAATTGGTCGCGGTGTTGA
>CAZKIN010000513.1:0-2253 GCA_964552515.1 uncultured Phycisphaeraceae bacterium | reverse complement strand
CCATGATTTTCACCGGCACGCGGCACTTCCGGCATTAGCCATTCGTGTAAGGCGGCACCGCCATGCGATTGGCATCGCGACCGCCATGGGCAGACCTTTTCGCCGTGCGGCAATCCCCGGTTACAATCCCCGCCATGAAACTCTACACCAAAGGCGGCGACGACGGCACGACCGGGCTTTTCGGCGGGCCGCGCGTGCTGAAAAATGATCTGCGCGTTACCGCCTATGGCGAAGTTGATGAACTCAACGCCGCACTCGGGGTCGTCATGACCCTGGTCACGGACAATGTGCTTTCCGTCCGATTGCGGCAGATACAGTCCGATCTGTTCGTCGTCGGGGGGGAACTGGCGACGGCGGCCGGCAAGTCGGCGCTGGTGGCCGTCACCATGGCGCAGGCGGAGCAACTGGAGCCGTGGATTGATGAAGCCAGCGACGCGGTGCCTCCGCTGCAAAACTTTATCCTGCCGGGCGGGACACCGCTCTCCGCGCACTTGCACCTTGCCAGGACGATCTGCCGCCGCGCGGAGCGCGCCGTGGTTTCGCTGACCCAGCACGAAGCCGTCAACCCGGCCGTGGTGGTTTACTTGAACCGACTCAGCGACCTGCTGTTTGCGCTGGCGCGATGGGCCAATCACCGCGCGGGCGTGCAGGATATCGAATGGCATCGTCCGACATGAATTTCGCATTCCGGCTATTGAACCGCGCGACGTTGCCGACGTATGGGATTACGGGTCCGGAGCATCCGCTGCCATGAGTTTTCCGCCGCATCACGATCCGCGAACCATCAGGCCGCTGCACGTCGTCATGATCGTACTCACCATGGTGGTGGTCGGTGGCGGTTTTCTGCTGCTTAGTGCGGCCGAATCGCAAACCCTCGTCGATGGTGCGGTGCCCTGGATGGAGAATTCTCCGCTGCGCGCCGTGGTGCAATTGCTGTGCCTGAATTACCAGTTTCCAACGATCTATGCCGGCGATGTGAAAGGGACGATCCTGGGCATCGGGGCGGGGCTGGGAATGCTGGCGCTGGCGGTGGCGCTGCTGATGCGGAATCCCGCGGAAGGCGAAGAATCCGCCGCGTCAACCGGTGGTGGGCCGGGCAATGGTCGAAGTGACATCTTGTTGACACGGGGACGGGGACATATTTCCCCGCTTATTGCCGCACAAGTCGCCATCGGGCTTTACCTGTTATGGTCGTTCGCCAGCGCCCGCTGGTCGGACGCGCCGGAACTTTCCCTCGGCGGGTCCGTGCTCATCGCCGTTTGCTTCCTGTGGTCTTTCGCCCTCGGGCACGGACTCAGTCCGGCGGCCGCACGCATCGCCGCGCGCGTGGTCATGGCGGCCACCGCGGTCGCGGCGGCCGTAGCCATCTGGTATTTCTACGGGCGTAACTGGACCATCCGGGCGAAATTTCCCTTCGGCAATCCCAATTTTCTGGCGGTGTGCCTGATTCCCGGCACTCTGCTTTCACTCGCGCAACTTGGACAGTGTCTGGGTCATGACGGTGAGGCCAGCGCGGGACGGAAGACTCTGGGATTGCTCGGTGCATTGGTAACTTTGGTGTTCGCGGGATGGGCATTCTGGCTGGCCGATTCGCGCGGTCCGCTGATCGGCCTGGGCGCTGGGATCATCGTGATGATCTTCTTTGCCCTGCGCGGGTGGTGGCGGCTGCTGCCGGCGGTCGTGGGGATTGGCCTGACGCTCTGCGCCGGATGGTATCTGTACCAGCGGCAATTTCAGGCGCAATCGGCCGGACGTGATGCCACGCTGCGCTTCCGCGGGTATGCGTGGAGTTACGCCGCGCGGTTGGCACGCGAGAAACCCCTTACCGGGCACGGGCAGGCGGGGTACGTGCGCAAGGCCGATCGGTTTGCGGCGGAGGATGTGGAGAATGATCCGCTGGTGCTTTCGGCGCGGGTGGATCATGCGCACAACGAATGGCTGGAGGTACTGGCCGACCTGGGTGTCGTGGGGTTGGCACTGGTGGGCGGTGGGCTGCTGCTTACCTTTCTGGCCGGTTGGGTCGCGCTGCAGGCCTTGCTGCCTCCGCAGCGGCGCTGGACGCTCATTGCGCTGCTGGGCGCGCTGGCGGCGATAGCCGTTTCCGAACTGTTCGGCGTCGGGCTGCGGACGGCCGAGGTGCCGGTGGCGTTTTACACGGTGCTGGGTTTGACCTGGGCGCTGGCGGGCGGTGCGTCAACCAATCTGGTGACGCGTATCGGACATCGGCGGACCGCGCGACTGGTCGTCGGATCG
>CAZKIN010000512.1:0-2260 GCA_964552515.1 uncultured Phycisphaeraceae bacterium | reverse complement strand
TCCCCGGTCGGATGGGGGAAGTGGTGGACTTGATGCAGTTTTCGCAGCGCCGGCTGCGCGAGGGTGATTCCGGCGGAAAGGTGCAGGAGCGTCAGCACCGCATCGTGGAGCTTCTGGACCGGATGGTCGAGGAAGAAGAGGAGAAAGAGAACAGTTGTAAGAAGAACAGCAGCAGCAGCGGGGAAGGCGGCGGCAAGGACGGCCAACAGCAGGGACAATCGCCGCAATCTCCCATGCAACAATCGATGCTTCCCGGCGGGAGTGCGGCGGACCAGATGCTGCGAGAAGGCCGTCGAGCCAACCCCGGTGAGATGTGGGGCGCGATGCCACCCGCCGAGCGCGAACGCGTACTGCAGGCGCTGCGCGAGTCCTTCCCCAGCCGATATCGCCAGTTGGTCGAACAATACTATGAAGAGCTGGCGAAGAAGCCATAACGGGCAGGTATGAGCGGGGATCACGATAAGTAATCAATCATGAACTTCCAACGTCAACAGGTCAGATTTCCATGGCTTCGTGCGGTTGCATGCGCGACGGTCTGCGTGGCAGTTGCGCACGCCGCGCCGGTCAGCATCGTGGCGATCGACGGGACCAAAACGCAAGGCGATTGGGTCGGCATCAACAATGGCAGAGTGGTAGTGCAGGTCGGTGCCAAACCGGTGGCATTCGACATGGATGATCTGATGGTCCTGGATTTCGCGGGGTCATCTTCCGCCGGAAAAGCGGGACGCATGGCGGCGGAACATCCGCTGGCCGATGCGCTGTCGGCGGTCTACCTGGCTGACGGGGGCCGCCTGGCCGGTGAGCTGCTGCCTGCGGAGGGTGAACGGGTCGCGCTGCGTACGAATTTGACCGGCGAATTGTCGTTGCCCTTTGAACAATTGGCGGGTGTCCGCATCGCGTCACCAGAAGCCTTTCCGATTTCACGGGAGTTGTTTGACGAGGCACTCGGCGCACGCCTGCCGGGTCAGGATGTCATGGTCACGCGCGGGCTTGATGATGTGAAAGCTTTGCGCGGACGGCTGGCCCAACTTGGACCCGACGGCGGCTCGTTCGTCTTTGCTGATAAGCAGCGCAGTTTTCAACCGCACCGACTGTTTGGCGTCGTCTTCGCGGCCGGCGTGGCCAAAGGTGAACCGTTACCGCTATTCATAACGCTTTCCGACGGAACATCGTTCAGCGCTGAACCGCTGCAGGCCGACGCGCAAGACATGAAGCTGCGTATGGTGGGCGGAGCGGAAATGAACATTCCGCTCGGACAGCTGTCGCGCATCGACATCCGCAGTCGGCGACTCGTTTACGTCAGTGATTTGACACCGAAGAGTGAGAACACCGAAGGTCGTTTGCACCGTCCGACGCCGCTGCGCCGGGATCGGTCCATCGTCGGCGGAATGATGAGCCTTGGTGACGTGCGTTATCCCAAGGGTCTGGCCATGACCAGTCGCACCACGGTGACCTACGACCTTGGCGGCGCGTACGCGGCCTTTGCCGCCACGGTCGGCATTGACGACGCCGTGCGGCCGTACGGCGCGGTGAACCTGCTGGTCATCGGTGACGGCAGGACATTGCTCGACTCCGGAACAATCACCGGGCTTGACGAGCCGCGCGACATCACGGTTCGGCTCGATGGTGTCAAAGAACTGACACTCGTGACCGACTATGGTGACGGCGTCGACCTGTCGGACCACGTTGATTGGGCGCTGGCGCGGCTGCTCAAGAGAACGAAAACCGCCGACGGCAGTCCGACCCTGAAGCCAAAGGATGGCGATTAAGCGCATGATCCGAGTGCCATCGTCGCGACTTTTCGCATTGCCGTTCCTCTGCCTGCTTGCATTCTTGGGCAACTCAATTTGGGCACAGACTCCGCTGGAGTTAGTCCGCGCCGAACAGGACCGCCTCGTGGCGATGATCGACCGCGTCTCTCCGGCGGTGGTTGCGGTCTACGACGTCGGTCTGCATGGCGGCGGGTCCGGGGTGATCATTGATCCGGAAGGCTATGGCATTACCAACCATCACGTTGTTGCGGGCTTTCTCAATACACGTCGCGGGCGCGGCGGGCTGGGAGATGGAAATGTCTACGATCTGGAAGTTCTAGGTATCGACCCCATCGGCGACGTGGCCATGTTTCGTCTGACCGGGCGCGATTCGTTCCCTTATGTTGGGCTGGGCGATTCCGATCGCGTGCGCGTCGGCGATGTGGCCATTCCGATGGGCAATCCGTTCAACATCAGCGAGGACCACAGCCCCACGATCACGCGCGGGA
>CAZKIN010000511.1:0-2260 GCA_964552515.1 uncultured Phycisphaeraceae bacterium | reverse complement strand
TCCCCGGTCGGATGGGGGAAGTGGTGGACTTGATGCAGTTTTCGCAGCGCCGGCTTCGCGAGGGCGACTCCGGCGGCAAGGTGCAGGAGCGTCAGCAGCGGATCGTGGAACTTCTGGACCGGATGGTCGAGGAGGAGGAGGAGAAGGAAAACAGTTGCAACAAGAGTAGCAGCAACAGCGGGGAAGGCGGCGGCAAGGACGGCCAGCAGCAGGGACAATCGCCGCAATCTCCCATGCAACAATCGATGCTTCCTGGCGGCAGTGCGGCGGACCAGATGCTGCGTGAAGGGCGTCGGGCCAATCCCGGCGAGATGTGGGGCGCGATGCCGCCCGCCGAGCGCGAGCGCGTGCTGCAGGCGCTGCGCGAGTCTTTCCCCAGCCGATATCGCCAGTTGGTCGAACAATACTATGAAGAGCTGGCGAAGAAGCCATAACGGGCAGGTATGAGCGGGGATCACGATAAGTAATCAATCATGAACTTCCAACGTCAACAGGTCAGATTTCCATGGCTTCGTGCGGTTGCATGCGCGACGGTCTGCGTGGCAGTTGCGCACGCCGCGCCGGTCAGCATCGTGGCGATCGACGGGACCAAAACGCAAGGCGATTGGGTCGGCATCGACCATGGCAAAGTGGTAGTGCAGGTCGGTGCCAAACCAGTGGCATTCGACGTGGATGACCTGATGGTCCTGGATTTCGCGGGGTTATCCTCCGCCGGAAAAACAGGACGCACGGCGGCGGAACACCCGCTGGCCGATGCGCTGTCCGCGGTTTACCTGGCGGACGGGGGCCGCCTGGCCGGTGAGCTGCTGCCCGCGGAAGGTGAACGGGTCGCGCTGCGTACGAAGTTGACCGGCGAATTGTCGTTGCCCTTTGCACAACTGGCGGGTGTCCGCATCGCGTCACCAGAGGCCTTTCCGATTTCACGGGAGTTGTTTGACGAGGCACTCGGTACACGCCTGCCGGGTCAGGACGTCATGGTGACGCGCGGGCTTGATGATATGAAGGCTTTGCGCGGACGACTGGCCCAACTGGGACCCGACGGCGGCTCGTTCGTCTTTGCTGATAAGCAGCGCAGTTTTCAACCGCACCGACTGTTTGGCGTCGTCTTCGCGGCCGGCGTGGCCAAAGGTGAACCGTTACCGCTATTCATAACGCTTTCCGACGGAACATCGTTCAGCGCTGAACCGCTGCAGGCCGACGCGCAAGACATGAAGCTGCGTATGGTGGGCGGAGCGGAAGTAGACATTCCGGTCGTGCAGGTGTCGCGCATCGACATCCGCAGCCGGCGACTCGTTTATGTCAGTGATTTGACGCCGAAAAGTGAGAACACCGAAGGTCGTTTGCACCGTCCAACGCCGCTGCGCCGGGATCGGTCCATCGTCGGCGGCATGATGAGTCTTGGTGACGTGCGTTATCCGAAGGGTCTGGCCATGACCAGTCGCACCACGATGACCTACGACCTTGGCGGCGCGTACGCGGCCTTTGCCGCCACCGTCGGCATTGACGACGCCGTGCGGCCGTACGGCGCGGTGAATCTGCTGGTCATCGGTGACGGCAGGACGTTGCTCGACTCCGGAACAATCACCGGGCTTGACGAGCCGCGTGCCATCACGGTTCGACTCGATGGTGTCAAAGAACTGACACTCGTGACCGACTATGGTGACGGCGTTGACCTGTCGGACCACGTTGATTGGGCGCTGGCGCGGCTGCTCAAGAAAACGAAAAACGCCGACGGCAGTCCGACCGTGAAGCCAAAGGATGGCGATTAAGCGCATGATCCGAGTGCCAACGTCGCGACTTGCCCTATTGCCGGTCTTCTGCCTGCTCGCATTTTCGGCCAATTCAGCCTGGTCCCAGACTCCCCTGGAACTCGTTCGCGCCGAACAGGACCGCCTCGTGGCGATGATCGACCGCGTCTCTCCGGCGGTGGTTGCGGTCTACGACGTCGGTCTGCATGGCGGCGGCTCCGGAGTGATCATTGATCCGGAAGGCTATGGCATTACCAACCATCACGTCGTTGCGGGTTTTCTCAATACGCGTCGTGGGCGCGGCGGGCTGGGAGATGGAAATGTCTACGATCTGGAAGTTCTAGGTATTGACCCCATCGGCGACGTCGCCATGTTTCGTTTGACCGGGCGCGATTCGTTCCCTTATGTTGGGCTGGGCGATTCCGACCGCGTGCGCGTCGGCGACGTGGCGATTCCCATGGGCAATCCGTTCAACATCAGCGAGGACCACAGCCCCACGATCACGCGCGGGA
>CAZKIN010000510.1:0-2264 GCA_964552515.1 uncultured Phycisphaeraceae bacterium | reverse complement strand
GCGAAGACATCGATATTGAGGTCGAATGCGTTACGCACATTCCCTCCGCCGATTCCGGCAAGTACCGCTACGTGATTTCGCATGTGCGCCCGCTGCGGGCGCCTTCGAATCCGCCGGAGAATCAGCATGCATGAATCACTGACTATTTCACCCCTACGCGAATCTCCGCACCGACCGACCGGTCTCGACTCATCCGCCGTGATGGCCGTCGATTTTCCCAGCAGCGCCAAGGCCGGACTCGCATTGACCCAGCCCCCGGTAGATTCGGCCCACCGCCCATTAACCAACGTCAGGTTCGCGACCGACGCTCCGGATATCACGCTGATGGCGCATGCCGACCGCGCCGCTTGTGATGTTTACGTCCGAACTCATGCGGAGGCGGGCATTTTCCACACGCTTGCCTGGTGCGACGCAGTCGCCCAGTCATTCCCGCATCTGCCGTGCCACCTGGTGGCGCGACGCAACCAGAACATCGTCGGCGTGCTTCCCCTTTTTCACGTGCGCAGCCGGCTCGCCGGTCGATTGCTGGTCAGCGTGCCTTACGGCGTCGGCGGCGGCATTCTGGCCGACGATGATGCCAGTGTCATGGCACTCCTGACGGCCGCGAAGCAGTTGGCGGTAGAGCAACGCTGCCGCACCATGGAGCTTCGCAGTCGCAGCGCCGCGGTCGCCGGAGTCCCGATCGACGATCGCTACGTCACTTTTGAGCGTGAACTTCCCGATCGCCCTGAAGAGACGCTCGCATGGCTGCCGCGCAAAGCCCGGGCGGCCGCACGGCAGGGTCGAGACAAGCATGGACTCGAGGCGGAATTCGGCGACCACCTGCTGCCGGATGTGTGGCAGTTATATGCACGCAGTATGCGGCGACTGGCATCGATCGCCTATCCGCAATCATTCCTCGGTCGCCTGCTCGAAGCGACGCGCCACCGTCACTGGGTCTGCCTGATCCGTAAGGAAGGCCGCCCGGTCGCCGGACTGGTAACCTTTCTCTTTCGCGATCGCGTGATGCCCTATTTCGTCGGACTGAGCGACGACGCGCGAAACTACAGCGCCGCCAATTATCTGTACTTTGTCACCATGCAGCGGGCCGTCGAAGCCGGATTCCGCATTTTCGATTTCGGCCGCACGCGCCGCGACAACCGCGGCAGCTACGACTTCAAACGCTTCCACGGATTCGACCCTTTACCGCTGGAGTATCAACGCATATCACTCGATGGCCGTCCGGCGCCCAAGCTGTGTCCCACGGATTCGCGATTCGCCCTGGCGCGGCACATCTGGCCGATGCTCCCGCTGCGTCTGACGACCTGGCTGGGCGGCGCGCTGTCACGGGACATCCCGGGCTGAACAGATGAACATTCTCTATCTCGCCCATCGCATTCCGTTTCCGCCGAACAAGGGCGACAAGCTGCGCGCCTTTCGGCAACTGGAATTTCTGTCCCGCCGGCACCGCGTCTGGTGCGCTTGTTTTATTGATGACCCGCAAGATGCGAAACACGTCGCCGCATTGCGCAACTACTGCCATCAGGTTGGCACTGTGCGGTTGCACCGCGCTCCCGCCGCGCTCCGCGGCCTGTCCGGACTGATTGTCGGCGGCACGATGACCGAATCCTTTTACGCATCCGCGCGGATGACCCGCCTCATTCGCAATTGGTGCCGAGAAGTATCGTTCGACGCGGTGGTCGCATTTTCCTCGTGCATGGCGCCATACGCGCTTGCCGTACCCGCCGCGCGCCGCGTACTTGACCTTTGCGACCTCGACAGCCGGAAGTGGAACGACTATGCCGACGCGTCGCTGTCACTCATGAGGCACTTCTATCGCACCGAAGCACGGCGGCTGGCCATCCGCGAATGCGACTGGATCTCTCGCTTTACCGCGGCCACACTTATTACCCGACGCGAAACGGAACTGCTGCCGCCGGATTGTCGCTCCCGCGTGCAGGTGATTTCCAATGGCGTAACGCCGCTTGCGACGCCAACGGTCACCGACACGCCGCCAACACCGACCCCGGTCATCGGCTTCCTCGGCCAGATGGACTATAAACCCAATGTCGACGCCGCACTCTGGTTCGCGCGACTGTGCCTGCCCGCCATACGCCTGCGTTTTCCCCGGGCGATTTTTCGCATTGTCGGACGCCGCCCCACTCGCGCCATACGCCGTCTCGCGCGTCTGCCCGGCATAGAAGTCACCGGTGAAGTCGCGGACGCCACCGCGGAATTGATGAAATTCGACATCAGCGTGGCCCCGCTGCACATCGCGCGCGGCC
>CAZKIN010000509.1:0-2270 GCA_964552515.1 uncultured Phycisphaeraceae bacterium | reverse complement strand
ACAGCGCCGCCGCTTCTTCGGCGCTGAAGGTGCGCAGCTTCGCGGAAACCTGCACCGGTTGCGGGGAAACCATGATCTGACGCATCTGCGGCTTGGGTTGATGGTGGGGCGGGATCTGTGCCGGCAGTTCGTTCGCGTAGCGAGCGGCCGCCCAGATGTGCCCTTCGCCTAGGCGTCCGAAGAGGTAGTTCACACTCGCCGCATTGCTGTTACTGCCGATGGGGCCCACCAGGTCCACACCGGTCACAAAACTTTCCCGCACCGCGTCCATCGTCGAGACGATTTCGTCGCACATCGCTTTCGGCGGCGCATTTGCCTTCCAATATGCCAGCGGATTGGCACCGCCGAATTCAGTCCAAAGGGCCGAACGTACACCGCGCTTGCGACATTCCTCTTGAAAGGTCTCGATGCTATGTTCGTGGTAGGCGGCGCTGAACAGATCATCGTGGCCGCCCGCCGGACCATTCGGCCAGTGCCAGCGCTGCAGCCAGGCGTCGATGTTGTCGGCGCGGCAGCTTTCAAAGAAGCGGTCCACGTGCGCCGGAACCTCGGGTTCCTCAAAATAACTCTTCACGCGTGGCATGACCGCATCGGCCACGCCGAGCAGCCGGTCCTTGAGGACGCGGCGGTCAATGTCCAGCAGCCATTCGCCGGGGATGTAGATGTTTCTCAGCAGCATCGGACCTCCTTGCGGTTCACCATGTCCTTGAGCACCACGATGACCTGGCCGGCCACTTCGGCCGTGCCGATCTTCCAGGGATCGCGGCATTTCCAAGTCTTCTCAAACCAATTGAAAAACGCGCCTTCGTCGCCGTCGAAATAGATCAGCCCGAGCCGGGTGATCTGTTCGACGTGTTCGTCGGTGATCATGCGCGTGGCATCAGTGGGGCGCTTTCCCGCGTACGCGCTGGCCTTCTTGCCCGGTTCGTTAGGGAGGTCGTGCCCACTGATGCGTTTGATGCAATGGTGCGCGGCCGCGCGACTCAAGGCCCGCAGCGAAATCACGCCGCACGCCTCGCGCAAACCTGACACATCGGTGCCGCGCACCAGGCCGCGATCCTTGCCCGCGAGGACCAGCTTCTGCATCTGGGCGCGGGTAATCGAACCTGGTCTATCGTTGAGCGAAATTTTGGGCATTCCTGAAAATCCTTTTTCAACCCGTGGCCGCGATCGGATTGACCGCCGCATCCCGTCGTCCGCGAACTTCTTCCAGGGCGAGCTTGGAAGGCTTGAGTCGTTCCTCCGCCCAGGAGAGATCGTCGGCGGTGATCATCACCGAATCTTCGTCTTCCAGATTCTGCCGCGTGCGCGCACGTCGCGCGGCGTTCTTCACGAGCTGCCCACACCGGCGCAAGCTTCCCGAGCCCAAGTCGTTGGCGATTCCCTGCAGATAGCGCTCCGCGTCAGGCGAAAGTCGAATGGGGGCCTGGGCGTAGAGTTTGCGAATGTCGTCGAGCGTATGCAGCGGCTTTCCGCCATCTACGTTTACGTCAAAGCCCTCGGTGAGCGGCTTGATGATGTCGAAGCGCGAATAGAGCTGGCCACGGTCGGGATCGCGGCGGCGTTCGATCACGTCCTGCAAGTCCTTGTTGGCGAGCATGAAGATCGGACAGCCGGTGGCGTCGTGAATTTCACGGAGGAGTTCCAGCGTTTCCTCGGACAGCTTCTGGCCTTCGTCGATGATGAGCAGACGCGAACTCTTGGTGAGCGTCTTAATGACGCGCTCGTACATGGTGA
Organism: uncultured Phycisphaeraceae bacterium; assembly: GCA_964552515.1. Lineage (GTDB taxonomy): Bacteria > Planctomycetota > Phycisphaerae > UBA1845 > UBA1845 > JACQXM01. Next base: position 533 of record CAZKIN010000509.1, on the reverse strand, counting down.
GCCACCGGAACTGCTTGCCCGCGAAGGCCGGATCGAGCACGCTAAGTTGCGCCGCCAGGGCGCGGGTCATTCCGCGCCGCGTAGTCGTTCCTTCCTGCGCGGTGACCATGACGGCTCCGGTGTATTTGGCATGCAGCGCCTGGGCACACCAGGTCTTTCCAATGCCCGTAGGACCCACCACGATGCCCATGGTTTCGTTTTCACGAACCAGGCGGCAGGTATCTTCGATCAGTCGCGCCACGCGAAGCGTGGTGATGTGTTTGCCAGGGAGCTTGACCGCCTGCTGGCGGGCGTGCTGTTCGACCCAGGCGTTGAGCTTACGGATGTGGTCGTCGGCGTGCTCGCGAAAAACGCCCTTGCACAGGTCGTTGATCGTCGTGGTCTTGGGCGTACCGACCTGCCGAGCGACCTGTATATTGGCCAGTGCGACGCGCTTGCGGTAGGCGATGAAATTATCCATCGCCTGCTTGCGTTGCAAGTCGGTGAGTGTTCCTTCATTGGGCAGCGTCCATGCAGCCATGAGCAGTTGATCC
>CAZKIN010000508.1:0-2291 GCA_964552515.1 uncultured Phycisphaeraceae bacterium | reverse complement strand
GGAGATGACGGCAAGCCGGGGATGCTGGTCGAGGCGGTGAATACCGACGGTCCGGCCGAGCTGGGAGGGATGAAGGCAGGGGACCGCATCCTGCGAATTGGTGACACCAAGGTGTCAAATATTTACGACTACATGGCGTCCACGCGAAAGAACAAGGCGGGCGACGTGGTGGAAGTCGTGGTGCAACGCGGCGACAAAGAGTTGACGCTTTCCGTGACGTTGTCGGCGGCGAAGTAAGAACATGTCGCGAACCATCGGCCAATCCGGCGAATCGTGCACGATGGACATCCGCGTGCGCTATGCGGAATGCGACGCGATGGGCTATCTGCACCATGCCAAGTACTGGGAATACTTCGAACAGGTGCGGACGGAACTGCTGCGGCAGCACGGATTTCGGTATCGGGACCTGGAACAGGAAGGCGTGCTCTTCGTGGTGTACAAAGCGGAGTGTCGCTATCTGGCGCCGATTCGCTATGACGATATTGCCCGCGTGACGGCAACGGTGGCGCGGATCACGCGAACGCGGGTCGACCACACGTACGCCATTCATGTCGATGACGCTAAAAAAACCGAAGCGTCGAGCACGCTGGCTTGCGTGGGCAGAGACGGGCGACCTATCTTGATGCCGGACCATCTTTGGGGCGGAAATGAAGGGTAATACGCAAACAAATCTCGATGGCAATGCGATCTGATCAGGCGTCGGAATTGCGCAGGAATGACCGCCTCGCGCATAACTCAAGTGAGAGCGGACTTGCGACGATACGCGAATTGAGGCTGTGGGTCTCCACCCGAAAGGGTGCACAGCTTACATATAGGGAATCCGAGTTTCGGCGAGCTCGGATTCCCTCGTTTTATGCGCCAGCGCGCGGTTGAAAACCAGCACGCAGGCAAGAGGCAGCGGCCCTTATTACTTCAGGCTTTCGAACCTTCCGGCTTTCTCCAACATTTCCACCAGGACGACGGCCGCGTCCTGTGGTGACTGCTTGGCGGCATCAATCAACAATTCCGGTTTGTTGGGCGCCTCATAGGGATCATCAATTCCGGTGAAGCCCTTGAGTTCGCCGGCGCGGGCCTTCTTGTACAAGCCCTTCGGATCGCGCTGCTCGCAGACTTCGATCGCGGTGTTGCAATGGACCTCGAAGAAATCGCCGGCGCCGAAAATCGCGCGGGCGGCATCGCGGTCGGCGCGATAGGGGCTGATGAACGAAGTCATGGTGATGATTCCGGCGTCGACGAAGAGCTTACCCACTTCGGCGATACGGCGGATGTTCTCGGTGCGGTCGGCCGCGGAGAAGCCGAGGTTCTTGTTGAGTCCGTGACGAATGTTGTCGCCGTCGAGCACGTAGGCCATGTGGCCGCGCTGCACGAGCGCGTGTTCCAGGGTGTAGGCGATGGTGCTCTTTCCCGAGCCGCTGAGGCCGGTGAACCAAATGAGCGCGCCTTTTTGCTTGAGGAGCTTCTCGCGTTCGCCGCGACTGACATGCCCCTCGTGCCAGGTAATATTCGTTGCCTTGATTTCCGCCACGACCAGACTCCTCTCAATATTTGCTTGTTCCCGTTTCGCAGCGGCGTAGTATAGCGAGTGCGGGTTGTCGCACAAAGGGTTCGATCGTGTTCTCTTGCAGGATGGTTCACCGCGCTGGTGCAGCTCCGATAATGCAGAACGCTCCGGGCTATCTTGTTCGATTATTGCGCGTTTTCAGCGGAGCGGCCCTTTCGATTCTGGTACTGACTTCGTGTGGGGCTCCACCCGCGAACTTGCTGGCCGAGGAGAATGTGGAGCCGGTGGATGATGCACGCTTCCGACTGGTGGCGCGATTCGTCCACGTGTCGGACCCGCAAATCATGGACGAAGAATCGCCGGCACGACTCGGGGTGCTGGGCGACCTTTCGGCGAGCGCATGGAGACCCAACGAAGCTTATTCCACGCAGTTACTTGATGGGGTCATCCGAACCATCAATAAATGGCATGTGGCGCGAGCGCCGATTGATTTTGTGGTGGTGACCGGCGACGCCGTGGACAACATGCAGCGGAATGAACTGCGCTGGTTCATCACCTGTTTTGATGGCGGGTTGATCGATCCGCGCAGCGGTCCCGATGATCGCGCACCCGATACCCTTCCACCGCCGCTGCTTGATCCGCATCAACCGTTCGAAGCCCAAGGGTTGTATCAGCAAGATGTGCACGGTCCGGCGAAAACGATTGGTTGGTTTTCAGTGATGGGGAACCATGACCGGTTTGCGCTGGGGACGTTTCCGGTGGTGCATGATTTACAGGGACAACGGGTGGC
>CAZKIN010000507.1:0-2302 GCA_964552515.1 uncultured Phycisphaeraceae bacterium | reverse complement strand
GGCCGACCTCGGCGAATCGTGAACTGAATTCATCCGGTGTTGTACGCGCCGCGGTAGCCAGTTTGGAAAGGCTCGTAGGGTCAGACAAGTCGCCGGCCTCCAGCCGGATCATATAAGCGCGCGCCACGCTGTAGGAATAACTGGAAAGATCAACCTGGCGGATACGCGTGCGGTTGGTCATCGGGTCAATCATTTCATCGAAAGCCACCGTGACGAGATTTCCGCCTTGCAACGTTACCATGACGCCGGAAGGCATGTGGGCGTTGCCGTCCAGCAGCAACCGCACCCCGCCGTGGCCCAGATCACGGGTGTACACCAGGTCGGAGGTGGATGGTCGGGCGCAGCGCAGCTCGTAGCCCAAGTTGTGACTGACAATTGCCACTTCATCGCCGCGCGCCCTGAATCGCCGCGTGACTTCCTCCTTGAGCAGCTGGCCCAGTGGAATCTCTGAAAGGCGCGGCCGGCCGGCGGCATCGATCGGCATGTCCTTGCCGAGCAATCGTGAAATCTCGTCGGGGTCACCCAGCTTGTAAACAAGCCCCTCCGCCAGAAGAGCCACGCCGTCGTCGCGGCCCATCGTCCGCCGCTTGAGGATCGCACCTTCGAGAATATCCGCTATCGTCTTGATCGAGGTCTGGCCGGAGAATTCTTCCGGAATAATGGAAATCGTGGCGCCCGCCGCCTTGCCGATTCCCAGTGCCAGGAATCCGGCATTGCGACCCATGGCCACCACGAAATACCAGCGCCGTATCGTGCGCGAATCTTCCATCAGGTTCGCCACGATTTCCGCGCCGAGGTGCCGCGCCGTCGCAAAGCCGAAGGTATTGACGTCGGGGGGCAGCGGCAGATCGTTATCAATGGTCTTGGGTACATGAACGACACGAATACCGCCGCCGGACGCCTCAGCGATGAATCGCGCGCTAAGTGCCGTGCCGTCGCCGCCGATGGACAAAAGGTGCGTAACACCCAGTGATTTCAATCGTTCACATACCCGCGCCGTCTTCGCCGCGTCCGGGCGCACGACGGAATGGGACTTGAGATACTTGGTATCCAGCAGGCCATCGCGCGACGTGCGCAGGATCGAACCGCCGTCAAAATGTATCCGGCTCACTTCTGAAATACTCAGTTCCGTAACGTGTTGCCACGGCTCAAACTCCTCACTCGCCAGATGCTTCAGTCCGTCGAAAAAGCCCAGAACGGTCAACCCGTTGTTGTTCGCCTCAATGGCGGCCGAACCAATAACGCCGTTGATGCCGGGAGCAGGACCGCCACCGACAAAAATTCCCAGTATCCCACGCTTCATGAGTTCGCCTCCCATACTGCCAGTACCTTACCAAGAGGTGCTTACCTTTGATACCACAGCTGCACTGAGCTTGACGAACCCATCGTGACTCATCCCCTGCTTACTCATGGTTGGTGGCCGACTTCCTTAGCCGACTCCCGCGCCGCTGCAATCGTCGCATCAATCGCTGAATCATCATGGGCTAATGACACAAACCACGCCTCATATCCGCTCGGCGGTAAATGCACACCCCGCGCGAGCATGGCATGAAAAAACCGACCGAACGCCTGATGATCGGCCGCACGGGCATCGGCGAAATTCCGGACCGGCCCCTTCGCGAAGAACACCGTAAGCATGGAACCTGCGCGCTGCACGCAAACTGTCACCGCAGCCGCCGCAAAGGCTTCGCGCAATCCCCGTTCCAGCCGCGCCGACTGCCGCTCCAGTTTCTCATAAGCCGCCGCATCCAACAGTGTCAGAGTAGCGACACCGGCCGTCATAGCCAGCGGATTTCCCGACAGCGTTCCGGCCTGATAAACCGGCCCGGATGGCGCGATCATATCCATCAGTTCCGCACGCCCGCCATACGCCCCCACCGGCAGTCCTCCGCCGATCACCTTGCCGAACGTGGCCAGATCGGGCGTGATCCCAGTAAGCTCCGCCGCCCCGCCGCGCGCGACGCGAAATCCGGTCATCACCTCATCCAGGATGAGCAGCGCACCATTGCGTCGTATGATCTCTTGCAGAACAACCAGGAACCCATCCACTGGCGGCACCACCCCCATGTTGCCCACGATCGGCTCGACGATGACCGCCGCAATCTCCGTGCCCATGCGCGAAAATGTATTTTCTACTGCGGGAAGGTCGTTGAATGGCAACGTGAGGGTATCTTGCGCGGCGCCCGGCGTGACGCCCGGTGAGTCGGGCAGGCCCAGGGTCGCTACGCCCGACCCCGCCTGTGTCAGCATTGCGTCAGCATGGCCGTGATAACACCCCGCGAATTTGATGATTCGGTTCCGC
>CAZKIN010000506.1:0-2308 GCA_964552515.1 uncultured Phycisphaeraceae bacterium | reverse complement strand
TTCGTCCACCACCATCTCAATAAGCGATTCTCGCGGCGCGAGGTGTCCGACATTGCCGAACTTCCGCCGCCCGTCGATGAGGTCGCGCGCGACGCGAATCTGAAACACGTTGAAGCCGACCGACTCCGCGATCTCCGCGACCATGAAATCAGCGGGAATGTAGATATCCTTCCAGCGCGCGCCCCCCACCACCATCCAGCACGGCGCACCCGGCGCGAGCACCCGGCGAAACTCGCGCATCACGCGTTCGATATGGGCAAAGTACTCGCGCACCACGCCGGCCATGCGCCGCTCGCCCAGTTCCTCCAGCCGCGCCGCCGACTCCTCCACCGAGGCATACCGACTCGTACGCGGCCGCTGGGCCTTCGCTTTTGGAGAGGCCGGAAGCTGCGCCGCCTCATCCTCCGCCACGTCGTACCAATGCCGATAGACGATCTCCATCGGCTTGAGGATCGACCCGTAATCGTGCCGCGACAGATAAGGCGGCGAGGTCAAAATTCCGGCCACCGATTCATCTTCCACTTCGGCCAGCGCCGTCGCGTCGCCATGATAAATCGGGTTTTCCATCATCATGGGCCGCAGCAGATCCGTCCGCATGATCTCGATCACTTCCGCGAGCAAAACTGACAACGACTTGGCACCCCGATTCACCTTGCCCGCCGAAGTATGCTGCCGCCCCACCGCCAACATCAGCGCCGCACGATGCACCGGCTCTTCCAGTGCGTCGGCGAGCTGCGTCCAATCTTCCAGTTCTCCAAATTCCGGAAACGCGGAAAACAGCTTGCTGAACTTCGCCTCGGACAAAAACACCAGCGGCGCGGACGCGTCGATCCCCACGCCAGAGACACCCAGCCGCGCGCATTCCACCGGGACCGTCCCCGCCCCGCAGAACGGGTCAAGCACCGGCAGACCTTCGGCGCCGCCGCGCTCTTCCACCGTTTCACTCAGGAAATGCCGCACCAGGCTCGGCGCAAAACTCTGCATGTATTGGTGCCAGCGGTGGAAGGGTTCGTGCCGAGCGCTCTCTGCGGTCACCTGCGTCGCGAGGATCTCCTCGCGTGTGGCGATGGGCCACCACTTGCGCTCGATGGCTTCGCGCGCGGCCGTGTCCGGGGATGCGGGAAGCTCGCGCCGTGCCTTACCCTTGCCTCTCATGATGACGACCAGCAGCAGCCAAAAAAACACGGCGGCACGTTGAACGCACCGCCGCGGGAAAAAACGATAGTGATCCGGCGAACTTCCGTTTAGCGCTTCGAGAACTGGAAGCGGCGACGAGCGCCCGCCTGACCGTATTTCTTGCGTTCCACTTCGCGTGAGTCACGCGTCAGCAGATCGGCATCACGCAGCTTGGGCAGGTTTTCCGGGTTGGACTTCACCAGCGCCCGGGCCAGGCCGAGCATGACCGCTCCCGCCTGACCGGTCGTGCCGCCGCCCTTGACGTTCACAAACACGTCGAATGACTTCAGGTTGTCAGTGACGGTGAGCGGCTTGCGCACGTCAAAACGATCGCGCGGGGTCACGAAGAACGTGTCCACTTCGCGTTCATTGACCATGAACTTGCCGCTGCCCGGCTTGATCCGCACCCGGGCAATCGCCGTCTTGCGCCGACCCGTACCCCACAGGTACGGATTGGTCATCGGCTTCTTTTTTACCGGCGCGGGCTGCGGGGCCGCACCACCGGAAAGCACTGCATCAGCTTGAACCTGGTCGCTCACAATTCACCTGTTTCGATCAACCAAACCAAACCCTTGCGGGTATTAGAAACTCCACGCCTCGGGCTGCTGCGCCGCGTGCGGGTGCGTATCCGTCGTATAGACCTTCATCTTCTTGAGCATCTGGTGCCCGAGCGCGTTCTTCGGCAGCATGCGCCGCACGGCCTCGGTCAGCACCATCTCGGGGTGTTCTTTCGAGTATCGCAAATACGGCACGGTCTTCAAACCGCCGGGGTGATGCGAATACCGCTGGTATTCCATCGTTTCCTTCTTGCGACCCGTGATTTTCAGCTTGTCGGCGTTGGTCACCACGACGAAATCGCCGGCATCCACGTGCGGCGTATAGGTCGGACGGTGCTTGCCCATCAGAACCGTGGCAATCTTAACGGCCAGGCGACCAAGCACCTGATCCTTCGCATCCACGTGAAACCAATGCGGCTGTACCGTCTCCGGACGAGCCAGTGTACTACGTATCTTACAGTGCGGCATGGACTTACAATCCTGATCGTCGCCTGCCCATCAAGCGACAGTCCGGCAACTCTAACCAATCCGCCTACCCTGTCAACCCCGGGCTGCAAACGGGCTGGAAAAGGCGG
>CAZKIN010000505.1:0-2311 GCA_964552515.1 uncultured Phycisphaeraceae bacterium | reverse complement strand
CCACGAGAAGTCAGTCGCCAAGCGACCCCCCTTCCGGTCGCGCATGGTGCGAGGAGTACTGGGCACAGGCGGACATGGCGAATGAACATGCACGCGGGGATGCGCCGGCGCCGCCGCCGAGGAATGACTGGCTGATTTTCCTGCGCGCAAAGCTTGCTTCCGGCCAGCCAGCGGACCGCAGCCGCGCACTTTCGCTGGTTCAACGTGACGGGCTTCTGTCAGCGCTGCATGAACAGGTTATGCGTCTGGCGCACGACGCGGACAGTGTCGTGCGCGCCAAGGCGGTGCAGATGCTGCCGCAGGCGCCAAGTGCGGCCGCGGGGCGCGTAGCGAAACTGGCGACGCTGGACAGCGATCCGCGCGTGCAGGCCAACGCGGTGGAAGCCCTGGATCGGATGGACGTCAGTGACCGTGCGGGAGCCACGCTGCCCAAGTTGGAATCGTCGAACAACCGGGTGCGTGCCAACGCGGTGAAGTCGCTGCTCAGGCTGGAGCTGTCGCAGGCGGCGGAGGCATTGCTGGCGATGCTGGAGGATGCGTCGACGGCGCATCGGTTGAGCGGGATCTGGGTGATCGAACAACTGGAACTGCGTTCGCTCACGGAACGGCTGCAGGATTTGTGTGACCATGATCCGGCACTTGCGGTGCGGCGGAAGTGTGCGGGCGTGCTGCGGAAATTTGCAGCCGGAGCGAGGACCGCTTCGACGAAAGTTGACGTTTCCGCGCGAGGGAAGTGAGGAGGATGAACTTGTTTGCCGCAATTGGGATGCTTGGACAGGCGCGATTCGACGAACTGCGTCAGGCACTGTCGCGCGAATTCAGCGAGAACGGTTCAGCGCTGGAGATCGGCATGGTGATCGCGGCCCTGGTGGGCCTGATTGCCTTGACGTGGATGCTGCAGCGGTGGCAGCAGCGGCCGCAGACGCCCAGTGAACCATTCGACGCCAAGGGCTTGTTTCAGGAACTGCTGGGCAAGCTCGACATGCCGGATGATCAGCGTGAACTGCTTTCAACGATGGTCAAGGAGCTGCGGCTGCCCAATCCAGCGGTGATACTGATCAGCCGACGCATGTTCGATGAAAACCTGCTGGCATGGCAAACACGGCGCAGTGCGAGTCTACCGGTAGGCGACGTATTGCCGGCGCGCATTCGACAGCGTCTATTCCCCTGAAAATGCGGGAGTAGATGGAAGCGAATGCCTAGTCGTCGAAAGCGTCGTTGAGTTCGTCTTGCAACCAGTCTTCAAAGGATACGTCGTCATTGTCGTCAATCTGGTCGGCGGCGGCGTCCAAGCCGATGATGAGCGCGCGGATAGCCTCGGGCGAGCATCCGTTGGTCATCATGGTGGTGCCAAGCGTCAACATGGCCAGGCGGACGAGCCCGCGTTGTAGTCGACTTTGATCCTGCAACATTTCAGCCATCCTTTCGGTGATTCGGATCGGAGCCTGCGCGGCGTTCGATTCCGCAGTGAATTCTATCGACCAACAAGTGTCCGCTAAGATAGGCAGTTTGAGCGCGATACGGTGGCAAGATGGATGCTCGTTTTCAATGCTGATGCGGCCGATGAGCTAAAATAATCAGAGTTATCTTGGAAATGCTTCGACCACGCCACCGTCAACCGGCAACGTCGCGCCAGTGGTCGGGGTTGCGTTGCTGGCAAAGAAGACCACGGCGTTGCCCACATGCCGACCGCGCACGCGCGCCTTGAGGAGGTTGCGCTGGCGGTAGTATTCCGGGAGATCGGAAAGCTCAATATTTCGGGATTGAGCGCGCTGGGGGCCGACTTCCTTCCACAGGCCGGACGGGTTGGCTTGGTCGCCAAATACGGCATCGGCGTTGATCATGTTCACGCGAATGTTGTGGGGAGCAAGTTCAATGGCGGCAACCTTTCCGAGTTGGTGTCCGGCGGCTTTCGAGGCGCTGTATGCCCCAAAATCCTTGCCGGGGCCGAAGACATTCTTGCTGGCGTTGATGATGATGTGTCCGCCGAGGCCCTGCTGCTTGAGGATTTCGATCCCGGCCTGCATGAAGAGGAGTGTGCCGGTGGCATTGACTTCCATGACGCGACGGAAATCCGCGGGGGCGAGTTCGTCGATGGGTGCGACGTGGGCGATGCCGGCATTGGGGACAATGATATCGACGCCACCAAAATTTCGCACGATTTCGGCGTAGCCGGCGCGGACGCTGGTTTCATCGGTGACATCCATGGGCACGCCTAGGATTGCCGTTGGATGCGCGACCCGGAGTCGATCAACCACTTCACGCAGGCGCGGGGCGTCGCGATCGGTGAGCGCGACATGTGCCCCCGCAT
>CAZKIN010000504.1:0-2311 GCA_964552515.1 uncultured Phycisphaeraceae bacterium | reverse complement strand
CCACGAGAAGTCAGTCGCCAAGCGACCCCCCTTCCGGTCGCGCATGGTGCGAGGAATACTGGGCACAGGCGGACATGGCGAATGGACAGGCACGCGGGGATGCGCCGGCGCCGCCGCCGAGGAATGACTGGTTGATTTTCCTGCGCGCGAAGCTTGCTTCCGGCCAGCCGGCGGACCGCAACCGCGCACTTTCGCTGGTTCAACGTGACGGGCTTCTGTCAGCGCTGCATGAGCAGGTTATGCGTCTGGCGCACGATGCGGACAGTGTCGTACGCGCCAAGGCGGTGCAGATGCTGCCGCAGGCGCCAAGCGCGGCCGCGGGGCGCGTAGCGAAACTGGCGACGCTGGACAGCGATCCGCGCGTGCAGGCCAACGCGGTGGAAGCCCTGGATCGGATGGACGTCAGTGACCGTGCGGGAGCCACGCTGCCCAAGTTGGAATCGTCGAACAACCGGGTGCGTGCCAACGCGGTGAAGTCGCTGCTCAGGCTGGAGCTGTCGCAGGCGGCGGAGGCATTGCTGGCGATGCTGGAGGATGCGTCGACGGCGCATCGGTTGAGCGGGATCTGGGTGATCGAACAACTGGAACTGCGTTCGCTCACGGAACGGCTGCAGGATTTGTGTGACCATGATCCGGCACTTGCGGTGCGGCGGAAGTGTGCGGGCGTGCTGCGGAAATTTGCAGCCGGAGCGAGGACCGCTTCGACGAAAGTTGACGTTTCCGCGCGAGGGAAGTGAGGAGGATGAACTTGTTTGCCGCAATTGGGATGCTTGGACAGGCGCGATTCGACGAACTGCGTCAGGCACTGTCGCGCGAATTCAGCGAGAACGGTTCAGCGCTGGAGATCGGCATGGTGATCGCGGCCCTGGTGGGCCTGATTGCCTTGACGTGGATGCTGCAGCGGTGGCAGCAGCGGCCGCAGACGCCCAGTGAACCATTCGACGCCAAGGGCTTGTTTCAGGAACTGCTGGGCAAGCTCGACATGCCGGATGATCAGCGTGAACTGCTTTCAACGATGGTCAAGGAGCTGCGGCTGCCCAATCCAGCGGTGATACTGATCAGCCGACGCATGTTCGATGAAAACCTGCTGGCATGGCAAACACGGCGCAGTGCGAGTCTACCGGTAGGCGACGTATTGCCGGCGCGCATTCGACAGCGTCTATTCCCCTGAAAATGCGGGAGTAGATGGAAGCGAATGCCTAGTCGTCGAAAGCGTCGTTGAGTTCGTCTTGCAACCAGTCTTCAAAGGATACGTCGTCATTGTCGTCAATCTGGTCGGCGGCGGCGTCCAAGCCGATGATGAGCGCGCGGATAGCCTCGGGCGAGCATCCGTTGGTCATCATGGTGGTGCCAAGCGTCAACATGGCCAGGCGGACGAGCCCGCGTTGTAGTCGACTTTGATCCTGCAACATTTCAGCCATCCTTTCGGTGATTCGGATCGGAGCCTGCGCGGCGTTCGATTCCGCAGTGAATTCTATCGACCAACAAGTGTCCGCTAAGATAGGCAGTTTGAGCGCGATACGGTGGCAAGATGGATGCTCGTTTTCAATGCTGATGCGGCCGATGAGCTAAAATAATCAGAGTTATCTTGGAAATGCTTCGACCACGCCACCGTCAACCGGCAACGTCGCGCCAGTGGTCGGGGTTGCGTTGCTGGCAAAGAAGACCACGGCGTTGCCCACGTGCCGACCGCGCACGCGCGCTTTGAGCAGGTTGCGCTGGCGGTAATATTCCGGGAGATTGGACAACTCAATATTTCGGGATTGGGCGCGCTGGGGGCCGACCTCCTTCCACAGGCCGGACGGGTTGGTTTCGTCGCCAAATACGGCATCGGCGTTGATCATGTTCACGCGGATGTTGTGCGGCGCCAATTCAATCGCGGCCACCTTGCCAAGTTGGTGTCCGGCAGCTTTGGAGGCACTGTAGGCACCGAAGTCCTTGCCGGGGCCGAAGACATTCTTGCTGGCGTTGATGATGATGTGCCCGCCGAGGCCCTGTTGTTTGAGTATTTCGATCCCGGACTGCATGAAGAGGAGCGTGCCGGTGGCATTGACTTCCATAACGCGACGGAAATCTGCGGGAGTAAGTTCGTCGATGGGTGCGACGTGGGCGATGCCGGCGTTGGGGACAATGATATCGACGCCGCCATAGGCGCGAACGATTTCGGCGTATCCGGCGTGGACGCTGGTTTCATCGGTGACATCCATGGGCACGCCCATGATTGCCGTTGGATGCGCGACCCGGAGTCGATCAACTACTTCACGCAGGCGCGGGGCGTCGCGATCGGTGAGCGCGACATGTGCCCCCGCAT
>CAZKIN010000503.1:0-2330 GCA_964552515.1 uncultured Phycisphaeraceae bacterium | reverse complement strand
TCATTCGCAAGCATCGCCGTCGCCACCGGCTGCGTGCCGTTCGTCGTTTGTCCGCGTAGTGCCGCCATCGTACACCTCATGCGTAAAGCGTTTCATCCTTCCGGCCTCCCGCACATGCGAAATCACCGGGTAAGACTGAATATGCAAAAGGTGTGCCACTTCCCGACCCCTGCTACCACCAGCGATAATCCCCTTTTTTACGCTCTTTCCCGCTGCCGCGTCCGCAAATGAACTTTACTCCCGCCAACCAGGTCCTCTTCCGCGCGCCACGCTGTCACCGCCCCACCGTCATCTTGACGCACACCCCCTACACCGCGCCATTCCTCAACTTGTGATGCGCAATCCACAGTGCCCATACCGCAGCGGCCATCTAGAATAGGCCGGAAAGGACGTCTGCTATCACGGCGCAACTTCAGCGGCACCTGCCAAGCCACTCATCGGCCGTCTGGTGTTTCCCGACGTTGCCCGCCTTTAACTACGACGTCGCGGTGAGATTCCATGCGCAGCGCCAATCTAGGTTCGCGACTCAATCCCACCCTTTTCGTCGCCATTTTCGTCGTCGTCGCCGCCCTCCGTCTCGCCCGCGACGTCCTCGTCCCCATGGCCCTCGCCATCCTGCTGACGTTTCTCCTCGCCCCCGTGGTCGCGCGCCTGCAGCGATTCATCGGGCGCACCGCCTCCGTCATCGTCGTAACCGGCCTCAGCTTCCTGCTCATCGTCGCCCTCGGCTGGCTCGTTGTTGGACAGGTGGGCTTTCTCGCCGACAAACTTCCTGAATACCAGGACCAGATTCGCGGCAAGGTCCAGGCCATTCGCACCACCCTCGTCAACCGTTTTGAACGCGCCACCCGCACCGTGGACACCATCGCGCAGGACCTGGAACCACCGCCGCCGCAGGTGCCTATTGCCTTTCCCGAGCCGGGCCTTTCGACAACTGTTCCCGCAGTTGCCGTTCCGGCCGTCGCCGTCCCCGTGGAAAACAATGGAAACTCGTTCCAGGTCATTCGTGACTGGGCCGGCCCCATCCTAGGTCCGTTCGGAACTGCGGCGGTCATCACCGTCTTCGTCATTTTCTTTCTGCTCTACTATGACGACCTCCGCGATCGCTTCCTCCGCCTCCTCGGCGTCGATCAGCTCAGCGAATCCACCCAGGCCCTCGAGGACGCCTCCATTCGCGTCAGTCGTTATCTCCTCATGCACTCGTTGATCAATCTGATTCATGGCGTGATCGTGGGACTGGGTGTTTACCTGATTGGCCTGCCCGCGGCCGTTTTCTGGGGAATCCTTTCAGGACTCGCCCGCTTCATTCCCTACGTCGGCCCCATCCTGGGCTCCATTCTTCCTGTCGCCTTGGGACTCGCCGTGTTCGATTCCTGGACGCACGTCTTCGTCCTGGTGATCTTCTTCATCCTGCTCGAACTTATCAGCAACAATGTGCTTGAACCTTGGCTCTACGGCAGCAGCACCGGCCTCTCTCCCATCGCCGTGATCGTCGCCGCGGTATTCTGGACCTGGCTCTGGGGCGCGCCCGGCCTCGCCCTCTCCGCGCCGCTGACCGTATGCCTCGTCGTACTCGGCCAGCATGTGTCCAATCTCGAATTCCTCAGCATTCTGCTCAGTGATCATGTGGTTCTTGACGCGAAGTCGCGTCTCTATCAACGCCTGGTGGCCGTCAACCTCGCAGCGGCCAGTGCCGTTGTGGATGAAGAACTGAAAAACAACGACTTGGCCCAGGTCTACGACAATGTCATCCTGCCATCGCTGATCATGACCGAAGTCGATCGCCACGACGGAAGTATGGATCAGCAGCGTGCGGACCGCGTCCTCGAAGGCATTCGCGAATTGATCGAGGATTGCGGCGAATTTCCCAGCACGCAGGAAGTCTCCCGCGGAGCCACCGGCCTCGAGGCCGAGTTCGCCAAGGTCACCGTGTTTTGCCTGCCCGCGCGCGACGTCGCCGATGAACTCGCCGCCCTCATGTTCACCCAACTGCTCAAGGCCCGCGGGTTCAGCGCCCAGCACGCCTCCGCAGCGTCACTGACCGGCGAACTGCTCGACCAGATCGAGAAGCAGCAATCGTGCGTCTTGTGCATCTCGGCCATCCCGCCGCTGGCCGCGACGCATGTCCGCTACCTGTACCGCCGCCTCCGCGCCCGCTTCGAGCGACTCCCCATTGTCATCGGGATGTGGTCCGGCGGTCCCGATGCCCAGCGCGTCGCCGAGCGCCTGCCCAAGGATGCCGCGTTGGAAACCGTCACCGACCTGGCCCAGGGCTGCCAGGTCGTCGAACGCCTCGTTCAGGCCGCCGCCGCCCTCCAGGCCGCCAAACG
>CAZKIN010000502.1:0-2331 GCA_964552515.1 uncultured Phycisphaeraceae bacterium | reverse complement strand
CAAGCGAATTGCATCGCTGGGGACAACCTGCGGCACAGGCGTTCCCTCCGCACAGCGGATTGCAGCTTTGTCCCGGACATCCCGGCCCGCAGGGATTTATCAGGCACGGATTCGGCTGCGCACGTAATGATGGCGCGGCCCCAAGCATGAGCAGGCATGAGAGCGCCGCCACGCCACACCAATGCTTCGAAATCCGCAGCTTTTTTTCAAAAAATCTCATTGCAGGTTCACCAGTACCAGCACCAGCCCCTTGCCTTCCGGCAGCGTGGTCATCGCCTTCCCGATGATGGACCCGCGCGGTGCAGCGGCATCATCGTGCACTCTCATCGCGTGTCCCGGCGTGGCACTCGTAGTCAACAGATCGCCCGGAACAATCGCGCCCTGTGCCGCATCACACCAGCACCACACACGCCCGCTCAGCGCCAGCAGCGCCTTGCCGTCTGTATGAGCTTGGCCTTCCGCCCGCAGCACCATTCCCGCCGCCAGTCCATTCGCTCCCGACAGCACGCCCGCCACTTTCCGATCAAACGGCTCGTCCGCAATGCGAAATCGTCCGGCTTTCTCCGGATCGATTGCCACCACCATACCCGGCTCTACCGGCCCTGCGATGTCGATGGGCTCCGCCACATCCGCGCCGCCGGTAATTTCCAGCGACTTTGTTTTCGTTCGGCCTTGCACGTCCAGTTTCGCCGTTGGCGCAGTCGTACCGATCCCCACGTCTCCACTGTTGGTGACACTCATGCGTGCCACATGTCCGGCATAAACATCGATTCCGAACTGATTTCCACCCGCATTCCGTTTGGATGCAATCACTTCGCCCGAGCCGCCGCCGCCAAATCTCAGCACGCCGCCACCCGTCGTGCCGGTGTTGGTATTCGCACCGTCCACCCGGACCGCGCCGTTAGCGTCGATGTGGCCCGCGCTGCCATCAAGGAAAATATTCACGGCTCCCGTTGTGCTCCGTACATCCAGCGATGCGGCCGTGGTTCCCGCATCGTTGGGGAACATTTCGATCTTGTTGCGCACCCGCAGGATACCGAGGTTTCCGCTGGTTCCGGTGAGATTAATGGCCGGCACGAGTCCTCCGTCGTTACGGATCTGCAGCGTGCGTCCACCCAGTGCCATCTCAAAAGGTGCCGTAGGATTGGTCGTCCCAATGCCAAAATCGCCCTGCGCATCAATCACTGCGCGGGCGACGTTGCCGTTGGTACGGAACTGCAATCCATCCGGCGTGCCGCCGCTGTTGTACAACACGCCGCCCGCCGCGTTATGGCTCGGTTCGCCGAACAGAATGCCGCGCTCGCTCGCATCCGGCGTGAGTACAGAGAGATAGCCGTTCGTGAAATTTTCCACCGTAAGCACCGAATTCGTATCCGCAGTGACGGTTCCGGCGCTGCCGCGCAAGACGTGCAATCTTCCTTCCGGCACGGTCGTTCCCAAACCCGCATCGCCACTGGTGTTGATGGTCAAACGCGTGGTGCCGCCCACGGCAAGTCGCCACGAGTTGTCGCTGCCTTCCAGGAAGCTGAACGCCCGCGCGGTGCCGCCCGTGGCGTAACCATAGAAGGGCTGACCCGTCGCGCCCGAGATATCCACGTACATGCCGCCGAATCCGCTGGCGGCGCTGCTGCGCACTCCGAACACTTCAAAGCTGGAGATGCGCACGCTGCGACCCACGCCGACAAAGCTCGTGGCCGCGTCCACGAAGAGGTCGTCATTCACCCGAAGTGACAATCCGGTGGTACTTGCGACATCCAGCTTGGCGCCTGGCGTGTTCGTTCCGATGCCCACGTCGCCGCTCGCATTGACCACGATCCCCCGCGTTTGCAGCGAAAATGGCGACGAGGTCAGCGCCTGCCGCTGCGTCAGCGCCGTAAACGGCGCCGCGTTGCCCGGATCATGCGGCGTACGCACTTCGATCTCCATCCACCGCGCGTCCAGCAGGAACGCCGCCGCGCCGAAATCGAATTCCGTACTGAACAGTCCATTGGCAACGGCCACATTGTTTTTCTGAACCACTGGAACTCCCGGCACCAGCGCGCCGCCGTTGGCCGCATCCCATAGCTTGGCACGGATGTCGGCCGTTCCGGTGTAGGGCACGCCGTTGCTTTTGAGTTGTCCTTGGTAGGTGATACTGGTTCCCTGAGGTATGGCCGCGAGTAGCGCGGTTCCAAATCCTGAAATAACCAGGATCATCATCACACGGCAGGCAGACATCACTTGCATCATCTTCCTCCTCTATCCGTGCTGCGGACAACCCCAGGCCGTCTCCGGCAGAGGCACCTAATGAGTCGCAGCTGCGAAGTGTCCGCAATCATAACATTTTGCGGG
>CAZKIN010000501.1:0-2349 GCA_964552515.1 uncultured Phycisphaeraceae bacterium | reverse complement strand
CGTCCAATAAATCATCGGCTATCTGGAAGGCAATGCCCAAATGGCGACCGAAGGACCCTGCGGAGTCGGTTGCCGCCGGTGAACCGCCACCGCAAATCGCGCCCATACGACATGCCGCCGTGAACAGGGCCGCCGTTTTGCAGGCGTGGATGTAACGAACGGTTTCGAGAGAGGGCGAATTGCCCTCCTCCAGGACGTCCACCGTTTGACCAGCGATCATGCCGTTCCAGCCGGTTCCGACAGAGAGTTCGCGAATGAGGGCAACGGCGGTGTTGGGATCGAGCACGTGCCGGGTGATCAGTTCGAAGGGTAGGACGGCCAGGGCGTCGCCGGCCAAAATGGCGACCGCTTCACCAAATTGGCGATGGCAGGTTGGCCGGCCGCGGCGCAGGTCATCGTCATCCATCGCGGGCAGGTCGTCGTGGACCAGGCTGAACGCATGGATGCATTCGATAGCCGCCGCCGCGACCCATGCGGCGTCGCGCGGTCCGCCCATCAGTTCGCAGAAGCGTACGACGAGGAAGGGACGTACGCGCTTGCCGGGCGCGAGGGCCGCGTAGCGCATGGCTTCAACCAGCAGCGGGGGTGATGGTTCGGTCGGAACCAGGAGTGACGCCAGTCGGACATCGAACTCGGTAGCGAAAGTCTTCAAGGTTTTTTCAATATCGGGCACGGTATTACGCTCGTTCTTCCGGCAACTCGTTTCATCTATCGTTTGTTGCGTGCCCGTCATGTCAGGTGCCCAAATTGTTGCCGCGAACGCGAGTTCCCGACACGTTGTGGGGATGAATTGACTCGCCACGGTGCAGCATGTCCAGCAGCACGGCCATCCGTTTCGCGCGTATGGCGGGAGTTTTTGCGGTCTGCAAGCGCCAGGCGATGGAGTAACGGTTGGTCTTGTTCAGCGCTTCGAAGAACGCCCTGGTCTTTTTGTTACGTGCGACAGCATGCAGGAAGTCGTCCGGAATGGTCATGGTGCTATGTGAGTCGTACGCGACGAGCCAACGGCCATCGGCCTGTGCCTGCTCCACCTGAGCGAGTCCGGCCGGCATCATCCGGCCTTCCTGGGTCAGTCGTGCGACATGCTCGGTGTTTCGCTTGGACCACATGCTGCGCGGGCGGCGCGGCGTGAAGCGGTGCAGCCAGGACTGCGCGTCGTGTTTTTTGAGTTGGCCGTCAATCCAGCCGTAGCAAAGGGCTTCATCGAGCGCTTCGGCGTAGGTGATTGATTTGACTGCGGAATCCTTCTTGAAGAATTGCAGCCAGATGCCGTCGGATTTGGCGTGGTTTTTCGCCAGCCACGCGGACCATTTGGTGGCCGAGGCAAAGGGAAGAATCGGTAGCGGTTTGGCTGGTGCCTTACCCTTGGCCTTGCGTGGCGGCGATGACAGCGCGGTCATGCGATTTCTCCGTGCATTTGCGGCACAGTATATCGGGCGTTTGGCATGATCACAACGAAGAGTGGTGGCCGGGTTTCGCCCGTGAATTATTGGATGAGGCAGTTGGGCGGCGACTACAATAGGCAGGTGCTGCATGATCCAACAATCCGCATTATGGACATCGAGACGAACTCTTGTCGTACTTGCCTTCGTGGCGTGCAGCGCGTGGGGAAGCGTAGCCAGCGAGGTCATGGCGTGCAGCTGCGCGATACGTCCGCCGGCGCTGTTGGTGGATGAGCTTTTTGAAGAGGCGCCGGCGGTATTCGTCGGCGAGGCGTATGCGGTAACGCCGGTGATGGACACGAACGGTTTTGTCCGGAGCGTGCATGTGAACTTTGTGGTGCACGAGAGCTGGAAAGGCGTGAGCGGGTCGCGCATGGGACTGAGCACATCGGGCGATGAGGCGTCGTGCGGCGTGGATTTCCAAGTCGGGCGGGAGTACCTGGTTCTCGCGTTTGCCAGTGACGATGGGTTGTCAGCCAACCTGTGTGCGGTGAAGGGTGTGGAGGCGGCGGACGATGAACTGCGGGCATTGGCCGGCGATTCGTTTGAGGGCGTGGTTCTGGATGAAGGTGATGATCGGTTGTTTCCGCCATTTGCGGATGTGGATTCCATTGATCCCGTGAGTAACCAGCCCGCCCAGACCCCGTTTTGTGGTGCTGGAGTACCGACAATGTTGACGTTCATCGTGAGTTTATGCGGATTTCATTCGGCCCGCCGGGTACGCAGTGTCATGTGTTAGCCATTCGTCATTCAACTGCTGAATTCCATTTTCCAAACCTCATATGGAACCACACTGCGCCGAGGATGCCCAGTGCGCCGGCCGTGCAGAACATCAGCCAGGGACCGAGGCCGGGTTGCAGACGGTTGCCGAAGATCCACAGCCCTGCGCCGACCGGCGAAGCGAGCA
>CAZKIN010000500.1:0-2357 GCA_964552515.1 uncultured Phycisphaeraceae bacterium | reverse complement strand
ACGTCGCCAGCCAGGGCGACAGCATCGAACAGGCACGTGCGAATCTTATTGAAGCTGTGGAGCTGTTTCTGGAGTCAGCGAACCCAAGTGAAGTGAACGAACGGTTAGCCGAGAATTGACTGCGGATCTTCACTTTCAAACAGTGAGCTCATCGCGTAATCGTCAATTCTACAGTGCCCATCGTCTTAACGGCGTTATGGGGTTCGCCGCAGTACCCCGCCCGCCACGTCTCTCCCTCCACGTGCCACGTCGTGGCATCCCGAATCACCCGGCGATACAGCGTATCCCGCTCCGTCGGCACGCACCCCGCCTCCACAATCAGCCGCTTCAGCTTGTCGACAGTCAATTCCTGATGCGTCGTCCCGTCCCCTTCGCGTTTGGTGATGTCATACCACACCACCGTCCCGTCGAAGTCATCCACGCCCCAGTCCAGCGCCACCTGCGCCAGCTTCGGCGTCTGCATGATCCAGAACGCCTTGATGTGCGGAATGTTGTGACACACCAGCCGCGAAATCGCCAGCGTCTTCAAATCAGTGAGTCCCGACGGTCCCGGCAACTCCGCCAGCGCGCTGCCGTCCGGAATAAATGACAATGGTATGACACAATTAAAATGCGCCCGCCGGCTCTTCAGGCTATCTTCCTGATGTTCGCGCAGCTTGATCAAATGCCGCACCCGCTCCGCCGGCGTCTCAACATGCCCATAGAGCATCGTCGCATTGGTGAATATGCCCAGCTCATGCGCGGTGCGATGCACCTCAAACCACTCGGCCTCCCCGACCTTGTTCTTGAACGCCTCATCATGCACCCGGTCGTCAAAAATCTCCGCGCCGCCCCCCGGCATGCTCCCCAGTCCCGCTTCGCGCAGCTGCGTCAGCACTTCGGCAATCGTCAGTCGCGGCCTGGCGATGCGCGTGAAATGAATGATCTCAATCGCGGTGAACGCCTTGATGTGCATGTGCGGACAGGCCGTGCGGATGCTGCTGCACATTTCCGTATAGAACGAAAACGGCAGCTTCGGATGCAGCCCGCCGACGATATGCACCTCCGTCGCCCCGCGCGCATACGCATCCTTCGCCAGAGCGACAATCTCCTCCAGCGAATACTCGTACCCGTCTTCAAGTGTGACACCGGTTACCTCGAGATTATTCGTTCCCTGTTGCCTGTCTTCCGTTGCCTGTTGCCTGTTGCCTGTTGCCTGACTTCCGTTGCCTGCTGCCTTGTCGTATGGTCGATAAAACGAACAAAACTTGCACCGCAGCACGCAGAAGTTGCTGTAATTGATATGCCGATTCACATTGAAATACGCCTTCCGACCATGCAGCCGCTCGCGCAGCGCGTTGGCCATCTCGCCCAGCGTGAAAATATCCGGCGACTCATACAGCCGCAGGGCATCTTCAAAGGAAATCGGCAGCGCAAGTTCCACGGGTTTCTTCATCATTCATTTTGGGTCCCAGCGGGTTCAGTACAGCATTGTAGACTCTGGACGCCCAAACGCTACGTACCGCGCCCGTGGTACAATCAACGATTTTCCGCCATAATCCCACCCGATATGTCCGACGCCCCGACCCAACCCTGCCTCCTCGCCCTGGAAGACGGCACCCTCTTCCACGGAACCTCCTTCGGCGCGGCGGGCACCATCACCGGCGAAGTCGTCTTCAACACCTCGCTCACCGGTTACCAGGAAATCCTCACCGACCCTTCCTACTTCGGCCAGTTGGTCACGCTCACCTACCCGCTCATCGGCAATTACGGGATCAACGCCGAAGACGTCGAATCCGCCAGGCCGCAGGTCAGCGGACTCATCGTGAAGGAAGCCGCCCGCGTGCCCAGCAACTACCGCAGCGTCCGTTCGCTGCACGACTACCTCGCCCACCACAACATCATCGGCCTCACCGGCATCGACACCCGCGCGCTCACCCGCAAGCTGCGTCAAGACGGCGTCATGCGCGGCGTGCTCACCACCGAAACTGCCGACCCCCGCGCCGCCGTGGATAAAGCCCGCAGCAGCCCGTCGATGAACGGCGCGGACCTCGTCGCCAAAGTCGCGCCGAAGGAACCCTCCGTCTGGACCGCCGGGCTGGACCGCTCCTTCGAGGCCTCGCGCCCCGTGCCGACTCAGCACCGCCGCGTCGTCGCCATCGACTGCGGCATGAAACGAAACATCCTGCGTCACCTCGTCGATTGCGGCTGCCATGTCGATGTAGTGCCACCAACCTGGCACACTAAGCAGGTGCTGGACCTCCGCCCCGACGGCGTCTTCCTGAGCAACGGCCCCGGCGATCCCGCCGCCGTTACCTATGCGGTGGACCTGGCGAAATCGCTGCTCGGCAAAGTGCCCATCTTCGGCATCTGCCTCG
>CAZKIN010000499.1:0-2376 GCA_964552515.1 uncultured Phycisphaeraceae bacterium | reverse complement strand
ATCCGGAAGAGTACAAGGTAATTCCGGCCAGCGGCGTGGTGGATGATGTGCGCCTGCGGGCGACGCTCAAACAGTTTGAAGGTCGCTGGCGTGGACCGCTGGGCGGCAAGCTGACCGGCGAAATCAAATCCCGACGCGGCATCATGACCGAGGAAAGCTACGTTTCAAACGACCTGGGGGTCGACCTTAAGCAATGCCTCCTGCTGCAGCCGACGGTCAACCTGGTCGCGCCGTATCGCGCGCGAAGTGACATGATTCAGCTTTTCGACATCGGCGATCTGCCAAGCGACGGTTCACGGGTGGCGCTGGTGCCGCGCTGCTACCGACCCGAACCAAATGAATCACTTACCCAGTTCCTGGTGCGTTCCACGCTGGCGGACGCCCACCGCGAATGGAAGAATGTGATTTCCCTCATCGGGTTCAATACGGGGTCATCGGCGCGATATGCGCGCGGCGAAGAGAAGCGCGCTTTGCTGCTTGCTTCGACGATCGGGGATTTGTCGCCGCAGAGCCTGGCGGGTCTGATGGATCAGTTTACCGGCGCACGCACCGTTTCTCGCGACCGGCTGCGCGGTCTGGATTTGCGCGACGATATGGAGGCCGGCTGGCCCACCGAACTGGCCAACGAACCGCGCGACGGCGTCGCCATCCTGATCGGTTTTGCAGATAACCCCGGTCCCGCGCGGCTGTTCCGCCGGGAGGGCGAGCGCAAGTTTCAATTGCTCAAACCCGACGAGCGTTATTCCATGACCATGTACCGAGTGCATATCCCCATCCGCGTGCTGGAAGGCGGTTCCTATCGCCCGACGGTCGCGCCGGAGGAAGAAACGGAATAAGACGTGATTGTCCAAACCATCAACCTGACCAAACGCTACGGCAAGCTCGTGGCCCTCAACAACCTGCACCTCAACATCGAGGAAGGCGAGTGCTTCGGCTACATCGGGCCCAACGGCGCGGGCAAGACCACGACCATCAAGATCCTCGCCACGCTGCTGCAACCAACCTGGGGCGAAGCGCGCATCTGCGGCCACGTCATCGGTTATGAATCGCGCCGCATCCGGCCGCTGATCGGTTACGTGCCGGACTTTTTCGGCGCGTATGAAGACATGGTGGTACAGGAATACCTGGAGTTTTTCGCCAGCGCGTACAACATCACCGGCAAACAGCGGCATCGGGTGGTGGGCGACGTGCTGGAACTGACCGATCTAGTGTTCAAGCGCGATGCACTGGTGGATTCACTCTCGCGCGGCATGCAGCAGCGGCTCAGCGTCGCGCGCGTGCTGCTGCATGATCCCAAGGTGCTGCTGCTCGATGAACCGGCCAGCGGCCTCGACCCGCGCGCACGCATCGAAATCCGCGAACTGCTCAAGGAACTGCGCCGCATGGGCAAGACGATCATCATAAGTTCGCACATCCTGCATGAACTCGCGGAGCTGTGCACCACGGTCGGCATTATTGAACAGGGGCAGTTGCTTTATCACGGGGCCATTGCGGACATCATTCGCAAAGTGAAAACCGGCACCAAGCTGGTGGTCCGCGTGACTGAACAGCAGGACCTTGCGGCGTTGCTGCTGGAGAAAACGCGCGGCATCAAGGGGGTGCAACAGGTGGACGGACAGATCATCGTCGAACTCGAGAAGCAGACGCACGACTTCACCCCGCTGACCAAGCTGCTGTTGGATAACAACTTCCGCATCCGGGAAATCAAGGAGGAAGAGGTGAACCTGGAGACAGCGTTCATGCGGTTAACCAAAGGCATGGTTCAGTAAGAAATTTACGAATTACGAATTACAAATTACGGAAAACGCCCTGAAGTTCTGATTGAGTGAACGATGGATCCGCGAACAGAAGAACAGCTGGTGGGTAACGGAGAAGCTCCAGCGCCATCGATGCCGCGAGATATTGTCGAGCGGACGGCGGAGTTTGCGGATCGCATCATACGGTTGTCGTTCGCGCTTCCTAGTAGTCCAGCAGGATGGGAAATCGGCAGGCAGGTTGTCCGGTGCGGAATGAGTGTCGGCGCGAACGTTGAGGAAGCGCAGGGGGGTGAAAGCAAAGCTGATTTCCTGCACAAGATGAAGATCGCCCGCAAGGAGTGTCGAGAGTGCCGGTACTTTCTTGAGCGCATCCGTCGCAATGAACTAATAGTTCCCAGTCGTCTCGATGACCTTTGCGATGAGGCGGATCAGTTGGTGCGCATTCTAACCGCGATCATTCGCAACTCGGGTGGGTAAGTGATGCAGGTAAGACAGATTATCGGTTCGGTGGTAGAGGGTGCTTTCCGTAATTTGTAATTTGTAATTTGTAATTATTGTATTTTATATGACGACCGCATTGCGATCATTATGGCTCTGGATATGGCACTTGCTGCCCGCG
>CAZKIN010000498.1:0-2381 GCA_964552515.1 uncultured Phycisphaeraceae bacterium | reverse complement strand
ATCGCCATGTGGTCGGGGCCGCGGAATATTTCCACGGCGATGATGCGTTCGTGGGAGAATCGCAGCGACACCGTGGTTTGCGATGAGCCGCTGTATGCGCATTACCTGCGGGAGACGGGGATCGATCATCCGGGGGCGGACGAAGTCATCCGGCATCATGAGAACGATTGGCGCAAGGTGGTCGCGGGATTGGTCGGCGAGATTCCCGGCGGCAAGGCGATTTATTATCAAAAGCACATGGCGCACCATCTGCTGCCGATGATTGATCGCCACTGGCTGGATAATGTTGACAACTGTTTTCTGATTCGTGATCCGCGCGAGATGCTCACGTCGCTGATCAAGAACCTGCCGCATCCGCGAATCGAAGACACCGGCTTGCCGCAGCAAATTGAAATATTGGAATTCGTGCGGCGCAAATCAGGGAAAATGCCGCCGGTGGTGGATGCGCGGGATGTGCTGACGGACCCGGCGCGGATGCTGCGGCTGCTGTGCGCGGCGCTGGGAGTGCCGTTTGCTGACGCGATGCTGTCGTGGCCGGCGGGTCGGCGGGAGACGGACGGCATATGGGCCAAGCACTGGTATGAGGCGGTGGAGCGGTCGACGGGATTTGAGCCGTATAAGCGCAAGACAGACGAATTGTCCGCGGAGTTGGAGCCGCTGCATCGAGAGTGCCGGGAATGTTATGACCGATTGTATGAATTGCGCCTGGGGCAGTAATTGTCGGATGCGAAAATCACATGCTGCAGACCTTTAACGAAAAGAACCGGGATTTGCGGGTCAACATCAATGGGCGGCTGGTGCACCGCGACGAGGCGGGGATCAGCCCGTTCGACTCGGCGGTTCAGGGCGGGGATGCGGTGTGGGAGGGCCTACGGCTGTACGACGGACGCATCTTCAAATTGACGGAGCATTTGGATCGACTGCGCAGTTCGGCCCAAGCCCTGGCCTTTGCGCAGATTCCGACCCATGCGGAAATCACGGAGCAGATTCGGCGCACGCTGGAAGCGAATGGCATGCACGACGGCGTGCACATCCGGCTGACGCTGACGCGCGGGGTGAAGGTGACGTCGGGCATGGACCCGCGGCTGAACATGGCGGGGTCGACGCTGATTGTGCTGGCGGAACACAAAGCGCCGGTGTACGACAAATCGGGACTGACATTGGTCACCAGCAGCGTGCGGCGGTTTCCGCCGGATTGTCTTGATCCGAAGATTCATCACTGCAATCTCATCCAATCGATTCTGGCAAAAATTGAGGCGAACAACGCGGGCGCGGATGATGCGCTGATGCTGGACACGCGCGGCTTTATTGCCGAGACGAACGCCACGCACGTTTTTCTGGTGCAAAGGGAAACCGTGTGGACCAGTCGGCTGGTGGCCTGTCCGGAAGGGATTACGCGGGCGACGGTACTGCAACTGTGTCACGATCATGGCATTGGCGCCCTAGAGGCCGACTTGACACTGACGGACGCGTATCGGGCGGATGAGGTGTTCTGCACCGGAACCATGGGTGAACTGGCGGGCGTGACCAAGGTGGACGGGCGAACGATAGGTGACGGCACGGTGGGACCGATGACGCGACGGCTTTCCGACCTGTTTCGCAAACTGACGGCAAACGAGGGGACGCAGGTGTGCGGATAAGAGGCCATCGTCGGTCGCTGTGTTCGGTTGACGCTGCTGTCCACGACGGCTAGAGCAAGCTCTATTCGTCTGCAGCGATGAAAGGTTCGTTTTCCCGGAGAGATTTTTCCCGTGGACGCTACACAAGAAGGTTACATGCTATAGAAGTTTGTTTCATGTCCATTCGTTTTATCTTCGGTCGCGCGGGAGCGGGAAAGACGCATTTCTGCCTGGAGGCGGTGCGTGGACATCTGCGGCGCGACGCGGTCGATGGTCCGCCGCTGATCGTGCTCGTGCCGGAACAGGCGACACTGCAAACGGAGCGTGCGCTGCTTACCGCCGACATCACGGCCTGCCATCGCGCGGAAGTGCTCTCCTTTCAGCGGCTGGCCCACCGGGTGCTTGATTCCAGCGGAGCGCCGCAACGGCAGGCGCTGTCCGAGCCGGCGCGGGCGATGGTGCTGCGTCATCTGTTGCAGCAGCGGCGAAGTTCACTGCGTTACTATCGGCGGGTGGATCGCAACGCGGGATTCATCGACCGACTGGCCACGACGATTACCGAGTTGATTGCGGAAGCCGTCGCGCCGGGTGATCTATCCGTGCAGAGTCCCTCGGCCGATGACCCACGGCAGGCGGACAAGTTACACGATCTGGGGTTGATGTACGCGGCGTATCTGGAGTACCTCGGCAAAGAGCGTGTTGATCCGTCGCAGTATTTTGAACTGGCCACCGAGCGGGTGCCTATGTGCGGCTGGCTGCGCG
>CAZKIN010000497.1:0-2400 GCA_964552515.1 uncultured Phycisphaeraceae bacterium | reverse complement strand
TCAACGCCGGCGTGAAGGACCGCGATTTCGTGAAGCCCTCCGCCTGGTCCGGCTATAAGGAAGAAGTCGAACCCCTCGGCGCCCCCGCGGAAAAACCGGAATAAATGCCGGCTGCGTCCTCAACGCATCATCAGAACCACAAGCGTGAGCGCGTGGTCGTTTGTAGTTTGTAGGGTCCGCTATTGCGGACCACGGTAGGGTGCGTCCCCGCCGCACCATTTTGCGGCGCGGCCATCACCTCGCTTCGTAGCTTCGTAGGGTACGCTTCAGCGGACCACTCTTCCCCACCGCCTCTCGTCTTCGGCTCTCTTTTTCCCTTCCCTACGTGCCTTCGTGGCTTCGTGCCTTCGTGCCTTCCTCTTCGTAATTATTTCCGTTCCTCTCCCCTCATATGGCCCCACCCCTCTTCGCCGCTACAATGCTCCATCGATGTTTTCCGTAATTTGTAATTTGTAATTCGTAATTTTCTTGGATCGTCGCCATGCCCGAAATGATGTCCGCCATCCGCAAGATGAACCCGGCCAAGGGTCTCGAAGTCTGCACCATCCCCAAGCCCCAGCCCGGTCCCGAAGACGTCCTCGTCTACGTAGAAGCCGCCAGCCTCTGCGGCACCGACCTGCACATCTGGAACTGGGACGAATGGTCGCAGCGCCGCATCAAAACCCCGCTCACCCTCGGCCACGAATTCTGCGGAACCGTCGTCGCCATCGGCGACAAAGTCCGCAACGTCACCGTCGGTGATTTCGTCTCCGCCGAATCGCACGTCACCTGCGGCATGTGCTACCAATGCCGCACCGGCCAGGCGCACATGTGCCCCAAGACCTCCATCCTCGGCGTCGACCGCGAAGGCGCATTCGCCAATTACGTCGCCGTTCCCGAAAAAGTCATCTGGCAGAACAACCGCGCGAAACTCCCGCCCGAAATCGCCACGCTCCAGGAACCCTTTGGCAACGCCGTCTTCTCCACCATGAACCAAGACCTCTCTGGCCAAAGCGTTGTGGTCTTCGGCTGCGGACCCATCGGCCTCTTCACCATCGGCATTGCCAAGGCCGTCGGCGCGAAAGCCGTGTTCGCTTCCGACATCCACCCCTTCCGCATCAACCTCGCCAAACAGATGGGCGCGACCCACGTGTTCAATCCGTCGAAGCCGGAAAAACCCGGTGCCGATATCGTCGCCGAAATGGTCGAAGCGAATGGCGGCTACGGCGTGGACTTCGTGCTCGAAATGAGCGGCGCGCCCACCGCCATCACCTCCGCCTTCCGCGTCGTGCGTAACGGCGGCACCGTTATCCTCTTCGGCATCCCGTCCAAACCCGTGGAAATCGACGTCGCCGAAAACATGATCTTCAAAAACCTCACCGTCCTCGCCCTCAATGGCCGGCGCATCTTCGACACCTGGTACAAAACGCGCTGGCTGCTCGAAAGCGGCGTGGTCGACCTGCGTCCGCTCATCACCAAGACCATCACCTTCGACGAAATTAACGACGCGATGGCCATGCTCGCTCGCGGCGACGCCTGCAAACTCGTGCTGCTCCCTAACGCCGGTAAACCCGCCCCCATCGCCGAGCCTCACCGCACCCGCGCCCCCGACCCCAACATCACCGGCGCTCCCGTGCACCGGTAGGGTACGCTTCAGCGGACCACTTTGGTGTGACATGCGTCGTGTGCCCTGGCCAGGCGCAGCGTCGTGATGCCAATCAACGGTCGCAAAGTTGGACGCCGCCCTTTCATGAGTGGTGACAATTAAAAGGCCCCAGCGCAGCGCCGCCATACTCTTTGAAGTGCCAAGAGTCTGGCGCCCACGTGTGGGTTGCGATGAATTTCCGATTTTACCCGGCACAAGTCCTCGTCAAGGTTGCGCTGACTGCCATTCTGGTGGCACTTGCGTTGCCGCGCGTCCGCCCTTTGGTCACGCTGCGCCGGACCACCAACCTCGCGACGCCCTGTTCCCGCGAGTGACACCATTAAGGCACTTCCGCACGCGAATCGTCATCGTTCACCCCCCGCCCCTCCCCCGCGCGCCTAGTTATAGGACCGCCATACATAGTTATCGGACGACAAATATGTAAGGATGGGAATGTTGGGATGAGATACCCCCCTGAAAAACTTCGACGGGTCCTGAACGGTGGGCCATCGACTTGATGCTCCCGTTGGATGCCGGTCGCCAGGCTGCGGCCAGCTGGTGTTTGGCTCTCTTTTGGCGGCGCTGGCGGTGGTGAAAAATCGTCACTGCCGCGTGCCACGTTGTGGCACTCTACATTGTAAATCACGCCGCATCCGCGGCGAATCGCGTCGCCCGCCGCACATTTGCCTTTTCCGCCCCGCGCATCCATCATTCGGTAGTTGGTGCGGAATTCATAGACTTTTTTCCTGACTTGAATGGAGATTTTCGGATGCCCA
>CAZKIN010000496.1:0-2413 GCA_964552515.1 uncultured Phycisphaeraceae bacterium | reverse complement strand
CGGGAGATATTGTTTATGTGGACGCGGCGCAACCGAGCACCGTGTACGTCGGCGGTTTGGTAAGCCGTTCCGGAGCGCAGAGCACACCGACGGGCGTGAATCTCTCGGTGCTGCAAGCCATTGCGGGCGCCGGCGGATTGCGAACCGACGTGACTCCGACGGAAGGTACGCTGGTTCGGCGGCTACCCAGCGGACGTGACGTACAGATCAAGCTGGATATGCAGCGCATCGTGACCGGTCGCGACCCCAACATCATGCTGCAACCGGGCGACATTCTCTGGGTGCCGGATACTCTGGGTACGCGGATCGAAGCGTTCATCAACCAGAACCTGTTTTTCCGGGCCGGTATGTCAGTTAACTACAACGTATCGGGACAAGAATACCTGAACCGCAACCAGCAAGGCGGCGGTAGTCAAAACAACTTGCAGGATTCGTTTGATCCGTTCGGCTTCCTCAATCAGAACAACGCGCTGCAGGGTATTTCCAACCAGACGCGGCCATAACCGCGAGACGATACCCCTTCATGCTCCAAAGAGAAGAACCCCGTCGCTCACTATGGGCGGCGGGGTTCGACCTTTTCAGAGGAGCACTCGCGTGCCGTGAGCCGGGATGGTGACGTCATCACGTCATCGAGCACCAAGGCCCGGCGGTGCAAACGGGTCACGACTATTTTTTCGCATTACGACGGCGCTGAAATACACCCATGATGCCCATGCCGCAGGCACCGAGAAGGGCCGCTCCGGGAACGGGAACTACGTTGGCGACGTTCGCACGAATTTCGACGACGAGGTCGTTGAAATCGCGATCCGATGCGCCGGCACCATGCAGGGGGCCGGGGAGGTCTTCCCAGAAGAGCATCCAGACGGTATCGGTGGTCTGAAGACCGGTGATCTGGTAAGTGACCAGATGGTCCAATTGGTCGTGGTTGCGACCGTTTTCAGAGTAGTACATGCTTCCGGTACCAGAGCGAACCCAGTTCCAGGGTACACCCACAGTGAACTGATGAGAGGCACCGCCCGCAACACTGAAACCGTTGGGACCGACCGTGGTCACATCGAACAGCTTGACGTAGCCCGCACCATCATCGTAACCGAATTCCTGCGAGAATCCGGCGAACTTGGCTTCGGCGGAAGTAATAGCGATGCCGTCCTGCCAGCGCTGGTCCGTGGTGGGCAAGCCGGGCGTGCCGAATACGAGGTTCAAGTCACTGCCCATCCCTCCGCCTGCCAAGACGTCATCGATGCGCGTCGCGGTGATGCTGCCGTTGGAATAAGCGGGCGCCCCATTGGGACCGGGTGCGAAGATGCCACCGTATGTATTGGAGAGAATCTGCGCGTGCGTCGCCTCTCCCGATGGCGGCGCGTGGACACTGGTCAGGTTCGCGCTCGCAATGCTGGCACAGGTCGATAGAACTCCGACTCCGAGTAAGGCATGGCATAGCCGACTGGTTCTGGCATTCATCTTTGCTTTCCTTCCCCCCTAAAGAACGCTCCGACTACGAAGTTACGTCTTCGTGGCTGGATCGCCTTCTGCTACTAGTTTGCTATGCCATCGTAGCCAGGCCGAACGACGAATGTCGATGATTTGACATGCTGATAATCAAGTCGTTGCTGCAAAAAAGACTGATTATCGGTCGAGAAGCATGATCACCAGTGCCAATATTAAGGCACTGTCTATCGGAGCGTCAGGTTCAGTGAAGCACTGCGTTCGACGCCGCGGTTGTCGATTGCGACCAGGGTGATGGTATGGGGGCCGCGCGGCAAACCGGAGGTGCGCCAAACATAACTGACACCCGTTGAGGTTCCGGTCACCGCATTTACGAGGACGGACTCGTCGTTGACGAACCACTCCACGCTGGCCAGTCCCGCCGAAGCGGTCGCGGTCGCATTGATGGTGACATTGCCGGTGACCGATGTTCCGGCTGCGGGCGAGCGGAAAGAGACACCGTTGGATTCGCTTGAACCGCCGGCGATGGTGACGGTAACGGACTTCGGCCCCGATTCGTTGCCGCTGGAGTCGGTCGCGACCACGGAGAGTTGATGCGATCCGGCGGAGTAAAGCGAAGTATCCAAGACGAATTCGAAAGGAGCCAACATGTCTGTGGCGATGGGTCGGCCATCCAGTTGCAAGGCCACTTGTGCCACGCCGTTGGCATCGGTTGCCGTAGCCGTGATGCGGGCGCGACCAGTAAGCGTTGCTGCGTTGCGCGGTGAGCCCAGCGTCACGGTCGGAGCGGCATCATCAGACGCATTACCGGCCTGCTGCACAGCCTCGACGGCCGCGCGGGCATTCACCAGGCCCGCGCCAAATGTGCCATCCGTGCCGGCAGTACCCAGATCGAATGCAGATTCAGTGAGTGCGTCACGAATGATGTAAGCGGGAAGCTGGGGATTGATGGACCATGCCAGCGCGG
>CAZKIN010000495.1:0-2413 GCA_964552515.1 uncultured Phycisphaeraceae bacterium | reverse complement strand
CCGCGCTGGCATGGTCCATCAATCCCCAGCTTCCCGCTTACATCATTCGTGACGCCCTCATTGATACGGCATTCGATTTGGGCACTGCCGGCAAGGATGGCACATTTGGCGCGGGTCTGGTGAATGCCCGCGCGGCCGTCGAGGCCGTGCAACAGGCCGGTAATGCGTCTGATAATGCCGCTCCGACTGTGACGTTGGGCTCGCCGCGCAACGCAGCAACGCTTACTGGCCGCGCCCGCATCACGGCTACGGCAACCGATGCCAATGGCGTGGCACAAGTGGCCTTGCAACTGGATGGCCGGCCCATCGCCACAGACATGTTGGCTCCTTTCGAGTTCGTCTTGGATACTTCGCTCTACTCCGCCGGATCGCACCAACTTTCCGTGGTCGCGACCGACTCCAGCGGCAACGATTCGGCACCGAAATCCGTTATCGTCACCATCGCCGGCGGTACAAGCGAATCCAACGGTGTTTCTTTCCGCTCGCCCGCGGCCGGAACATCGGTCACCGGCAATGTTACCATCAATGCGACTGCGACCGCTTCGGCGGGGCTGGCCAGCGTGGAGTGGTTCGTCAACGATGAGTCCGTCCTCGTAAATGCGGTGACCGGAACCTCAACGGGTGTCAGTTATGTTTGGCGCACCTCCGGTTTGCCGCGCGGCCCCCATACCATCACCCTGGTCGCAATCGACAACCGCGGCGTCGAACGCAGTGCTTCACTGAACCTGACGCTCCGATAGACAGTGCCTTAATATTGGCACTGGTGATCATGCTTCTCGACCGATAATCAGTCTTTTTTGCAGCAACGACTTGATTATCAGCATGTCAAATCATCGACATTCGTCGTTCGGCCTGGCTACGATGGCATAGCAAACTAGTAGCAGAAGGCGATCCAGCCACGAAGACGTAACTTCGTAGTCGGAGCGTTCTTTAGGGGGGAAGGAAAGCAAAGATGAATGCCAGAACCAGTCGGCTATGCCATGCCTTACTCGGAGTCGGAGTTCTATCGACCTGTGCCAGCATTGCGAGCGCGAACCTGACCAGTGTCCACGCGCCGCCATCGGGAGAGGCGACGCACGCGCAGATTCTCTCCAATACATACGGTGGCATCTTCGCACCCGGTCCCAATGGGGCGCCCGCTTATTCCAACGGCAGCATCACCGCGACGCGCATCGATGACGTCTTGGCAGGCGGAGGGATGGGCAGTGACTTGAACCTCGTATTCGGCACGCCCGGCTTGCCCACCACGGACCAGCGCTGGCAGGACGGCATCGCTATTACTTCCGCCGAAGCCAAGTTCGCCGGATTCTCGCAGGAATTCGGTTACGATGATGGTGCGGGCTACGTCAAGCTGTTCGATGTGACCACGGTCGGTCCCAACGGTTTCAGTGTTGCGGGCGGTGCCTCTCATCAGTTCACTGTGGGTGTACCCTGGAACTGGGTTCGCTCTGGTACCGGAAGCATGTACTACTCTGAAAACGGTCGCAACCACGACCAATTGGACCATCTGGTCACTTACCAGATCACCGGTCTTCAGACCACCGATACCGTCTGGATGCTCTTCTGGGAAGACCTCCCCGGCCCCCTGCATGGTGCCGGCGCATCGGATCGCGATTTCAACGACCTCGTCGTCGAAATTCGTGCGAACGTCGCCAACGTAGTTCCCGTTCCCGGAGCGGCCCTTCTCGGTGCCTGCGGCATGGGCATCATGGGTGTATTTCAGCGCCGTCGTAATGCGAAAAAATAGTCGTGACCCGTTTGCACCGCCGGGCCTTGGTGCTCGATGACGTGATGACGTCACCATCCCGGCTCACGGCACGCGAGTGCTCCTCTGAAAAGGTCGAACCCCGCCGCCCATAGTGAGCGACGGGGTTCTTCTCTTTGGAGCATGAAGGGGTATCGTCTCGCGGTTATGGCCGCGTCTGGTTGGAAATACCCTGCAGCGCGTTGTTCTGATTGAGGAAGCCGAACGGATCAAACGAATCCTGCAAGTTGTTTTGACTACCGCCGCCTTGCTGGTTGCGGTTCAGGTATTCTTGTCCCGATACGTTGTAGTTAACTGACATACCGGCCCGGAAAAACAGGTTCTGGTTGATGAACGCTTCGATTCGCGTACCCAGAGTATCTGGCACCCAGAGAATGTCGCCCGGTTGCAGCATGATGTTGGGGTCGCGCCCGGTCACGATACGCTGCATATCCAGCTTGATCTGTACGTCGCGTCCGCTGGGCAGCCGCCGAACCAGCGTGCCTTCGGTCGGAGTCACGTCGGTTCGCAATCCGCCGGCGCCCGCAATGGCTTGCAACACCGAGAGATTCACGCCCGTCGGTGTGCTCTGCGCTCCGGAACGGCTTACCAATCCGCCGACGTACACGGTGCTCGGTTGCGCCGCGTCCACATAAACAATATCTCCCG
>CAZKIN010000494.1:0-2415 GCA_964552515.1 uncultured Phycisphaeraceae bacterium | reverse complement strand
TTCGCCCTTTCAGGGCTTTGATCTTAGGGGGGCCAGTAACCCAGGGCGTTGCCCTCGTTGTTCTACACAAGTCGGATTAGCTGGTAGTTTATTATGGAAATTGGTTCGAATCGAAGGCCATGGATGGGCTTCGTTGGTTGGGTTTGTGTCAGGGATGATTCTGTGATGGTGGCTTCGTGGGTATCGGATGAATTGATGACTGTAGATTTGAATGACCAGCGTTTGAATCGTCGTCTGGCGATGGTGGTTTCGCAGTTTGCAGGGCGTCCTGCGGCCAGCATTCCGGCCGCTTGCTGCGGTCATGCGGAAATGACCGCGGCCTACCGATTGTTCGACAACGAGAAAGCCACGTTTGATTCGCTGCTGCAACCGCATCGGGATGCTTCGCGGCGTCGTGTGGCGGAGCAGGCGGTGGCGATTCTGGTGCAGGATACCACCGAATTGAATGTGACGCGGCCGGAGAAGCAGGTAACGGGAGCCGGTCCGCTCGACGGCGGCACGCGTCGCGGAGCGTTTCTGCATCCGATGCATGCTTTCACGCCGGATGGCACTCCGCTGGGGACGTTGCGCGCCACCGCATGGGTTCGCGACGAAGAGGTGGGTTGCACCACGAAGTCGCGCGCGCAACGGGCCGGCGACCCGATCGAGGAGAAAGAAAGCTATCGCTGGGTTGAGATGCTGCGGCACGCCGGTGAAGAAGCTGCGTATTGTCCGAACACGCGGCTGGTTTGCGTGGCCGACAGTGAAGCGGACATTTACGAGCTTCTGGCGGAAGGCGCGACTGAACCGGCACGCGTGGACTGGATTGTTCGAGCCTGCCAGAATCGCGCCTTGCAGTGGGAGGGCACACCTGTGACGGGGGAAAAACACCTGCTGGAGCAGGTCCAGGCACAGCCCGCTTTGTTCACCCATTCGATTCAGGTTCGGGGTCGCCGATGCAAAGTATCCTGTGAGACCCGGGGACGGCGTCAAGCGCGTGAATCCCGCGCCGCATGTGTGGAGGTCCGGGCGGCCCGCGTGACGCTGCGTCCGCCGCGGCGGGGGGATCGTCAACTCCCGGCCGTGAGTGTGAATGTGGTCCTGGCGCGAGAGATCAACCCGCCGCCGAACGATCAACCGGTGGAATGGTTGCTGCTGACCAACCGGGCGGTGAACGATGTGGAACAGGTTCGGCAGGTGATCCAATACTATTGCGTGCGTTGGATGATCGAGGTGTTCTTCCGCGTACTCAAGTCGGGCTGCCGGGTGGAGGATCGTCGCTTTGAGCAGATGGATCGTCTGCTCGCTTGTGTAGCGGTGTACCTCATCGTCGCCTGGCGAACGTTGTATGTGTGTCGCCTCGGGCGAAGCTTGCCGGATGTGAATTGCGAGCTTCTGTTCGATCCGGCCGAATGGAAATCGGTTTGGCAGGTAGTCCACCAAACGCCTCCGCCGAAAACTCCGCCGCGTCTGAAAGAGATGGTACGGTTGATCGCTGGACTGGGCGGCTATGTGCCTCGAGCGAAAAGCGACCCCGGCCCGCAAACTATTTGGATAGGACTGCAGCGCATGCATGACTTCGCCATGTGTTGGAATCTCTTCCAGCCCAAGAAAAAACGCAAAACCCAAGATGTGTAGAACAACGAGGGCGTTGCCCTGGGCTGTCATGGTACGCCCTTTCAGGGCTAATTTTCGAGAATTCCGCTACTGCGAACATGTCGTGCCTTGCACAGCGCACCTTCAGATCACGGCGTTGCCTTTCAGGGCTGGAGGAACAAAGCGGTCATATCCGTGGGCGGCGCTGCGCTTGCTCAGGGCTACGATCTGTCAGCCCATCGGGCTGGAGATGTTTTGGTCCATCGACTATTGAACCGCTTCAGTTCACGGCGATGCCTTGCAGGCCTAGAAATGTTGCGGGCTGCCCCGGGGAGCAACGCCTTCCCTGAATCCATCCCCGGCACGAGCGGACCCGCTAACCCTTGTACATTCTTCGCGTCTGCAATCCGCCGGCCGGCGGTGCTCCGGATGTTCGCCGGAGCTCGGCCTGCACAACGATTTGGTCAACCAGGGTACGCCGTTTGAGAAGCGTTTCCTTTCCGATTTTCGACAGTTTCTTTATGCTGCTTTCCACGCGCATGGCGAGGCCCTTATCTTTGACTGCCTTTTTCAAGACAAGTCGCAACGGGCCTTTCCCACGCAAGTACTTCGCGCCCTTGCCCTGACGGTGTTCAGCAATCCGGCGCGTGATGTTTGTGGCGATTCCCGTGTACAGAGCACCGTTCGCGCAGCGCACCACATACACGTACCACGATGCGCCCTCCGCATGCACTTTCGACATGCTGTCATGGTATCATCGCCAAACCGACAATCCTATCACTGAAACTAGGGAAAACAGCATGCCGAGAGGCATTCATGGCGG
The DNA here is from genome assembly GCA_964552515.1 of uncultured Phycisphaeraceae bacterium. Taxonomy (GTDB): domain Bacteria; phylum Planctomycetota; class Phycisphaerae; order UBA1845; family UBA1845; genus JACQXM01. Next base: position 17 of record CAZKIN010000494.1, on the reverse strand, counting down.
GTGCTGTCGGTGCGCGT
>CAZKIN010000493.1:0-2439 GCA_964552515.1 uncultured Phycisphaeraceae bacterium | reverse complement strand
TGGTGGTGGCCGGGAACATCGATCCGCAGGCGATCATCGGATACGCGGAGGAGCACTGCGGAAGCTGGAAGCCATCGGGTTTCAGACATCCGCGCGTCGCGCCGAAGATTCACGGCGGCGTCGATGTGCTGACGATGGACCGTTTCAAACAGCAGTGCATCGTACTAACCTTTCCCGCGCTCAGCGCCCGCGACCCGCTATCCGAGACGGCGTCCACTGTGGCGACCATCCTGGGCGGAGAGAACTCGCGGTTCTATTGGAACATCGTGCAGGCCGGCATCAGTCCGCGGGCCAGCGCGTATTACATGGATTACACCGACTGCGGGGCCATACTCATGTATGGTCTGTGTCAGCCGGAAAGCGCCGAGAAACTGGTCGATGCGTTGCGTGCGGAAGCAAAGCGGATCACGAAGGAGCCGGTGGCCGACTATGAGATCAACCGTGTAAAAAACCGTCGGCGCACGTCGCTGGCCATTGAAAGTGAAGCTCCCTACCATCGTTTGACGCAGCTCATGGACGATATGGAATACTATGGCGCGCCGCGCACGGTGGAGCAGATGCTCGCCGAAGTGGACGCGGTGAATCACGATACGATTCGGGAATACTTGCAGCGCTGTCCGATCGACGTGCCGGGTCACCTGTGCAGCGTGGGACCGCGTAACTGGCCTGCGAGGTAATATGCCGCCCACCGAACCGCTCGACATCAAGGTTATCTACAGTGCTTCGGGTCGCCCGGCCCGCGCGGTGCGCGTAGCTGCCGCCGCCAAGCCGAAGGCCGTGGCGACACCTGCGACGCGAACGGCTCCCGCGCGGACGGCGGTGGTTCGTGCTCCGGTCTCCGAACGGCGAGTCCTGATGCTGGGAGTCTTGAACCTGACCGTTGCGCTGGTGATGCTTTGGGCGGTGTGGTGGCCGGTTGATTCGTTCATCTATCAAAAATTTGTGTACAAGACGCCGGTGGATATTTCGCAACTTGGTCCGATGTTCGGCATGACGCCGCAGCAACTGGCGGAAACCACCGCCGGCGATCCGTCTTTGCCCGCGGCCGACGAGCCGACGATCACCGGTACGACCGCGCAAATGGTCATCGCGGCGTCGGGCTACGGCTGGCTCACTCTATCGACGCTGGCTGGTTATACGCTCGCCCTGGCCGCTGGTACCGCCTTCGGGCAATTGTTCAGCGCGGCGTGGCGCAGGTATGCGGCGATTATTTTCATGGGCGTCATTCTTGGATTGGCCGTGGCCGGCGTGGATACCTGGCAAAAATTCCAAACCCGGTTTCCCATGGACTACCTGCGCTGGGGGATGCTCATCGGCGGCATTGCGTTTCTGATTTTCGGCATGATGTTCAGTCGCGGCGCACTTCGCTGGTCGCGGGTCGGGGCCGTGCTGACGATTGTGGCCGCCGTGGCGAGCGTGGCGGGATTGATCCTGGGCAAACTTTGCGGCGCCATTCCGCCGGAGCAATCGGCGGCACTTTTTCTGGCATTGGTTTTCGTTGCCCATTCGCTGTATGGCTGGCTGCTGTGGTTCCTGTCTCCGCGGCTGGCGGCATAGCGGTCGGGCACTTTATATCAACTCGTGAGTTTCCAAGAAACCAGGAACGCGGGCAGGACACTGAGGGAATATTTCGCGGGCCAAGTCTCCCGGTGTGCGCTTTCACGATTGCCATTATCATGCGTTCATGGTTGCGGACTTCCATCAAATCCGTGCGGCCTTGTGGCAACAACTGGAGACGGACCGTCTTTTCGGTTTGAGCAGTGTGCCGATGCGGTTACCGGTACGCGTGCCGGCCGTGACACCAGCCGTGCGTCCGACTGCGCCGGTTGTTCGCGCCGCGCCGAGTCCGCAGCGGACAACTCCCGCAGCGCCGCGACCCGCATCGCGCGCGGCCGCCGATGGTTCGGCCGAGCAGCGCCTGCGGACGCTGAACGAATCGCAGGTCAAGAATTGCCGCAAGTGTGCGCTGTGTGAAACGCGCACGCAGACCGTGTTCGGTCAGGGCAATTCGACGCCGCGCCTGGTGTTCGTGGGCGAAGCGCCGGGTTACGAAGAGGACAAGAAGGGTCTGGCGTTCATTGGTGCGGCCGGTGAGCTGCTGACGAAGATGATCGAAGCGGGCATGGGGTTGAAACGCGCGGACGTATTTATCTGCAACGTGCTCAAGTGTCGCCCGCCGAACAACCGCACGCCCAATGCCGACGAAATCCTGGCGTGCAACCCTTACCTGCGCGAGCAATTGGAAATCCTGAATCCGGAGGTCATCGTGGCGCTGGGCGCACCCGCTACCAAGACGCTGCTTAACACGGCGGAGACCATCGGCAAACTGCGCGGGCGCTGGCATGACTATTATCTGTCAGGAGTGACCGGCCAGGGTCCGTCCATTCCCTGCATGCCCACCTATCACCCGGCCTATCTGCTCCGCACGCCCGAGGACAA
>CAZKIN010000492.1:0-2441 GCA_964552515.1 uncultured Phycisphaeraceae bacterium | reverse complement strand
CGCTGGTCGCCGTGGGAAAGCCCGCAGAGGCTGTCGGACCGCTGCTCCGCGCCATCAGCCTGGATGCGAAGAACGAGTTTGCTTACCGGTCACTTTGGCGCGCGCTGTATCAATCCGGTCGGCGGGCGGAAGCGATTGATACGCTTCGTGCCGCGCGACGGCTCTTTCCTGATTCTCCACCCTTCATGTGCGGTATAGCCAGGTTGCTGTCCATCACTCCCGGACGCTCGCCGCAGGAACACAAGGAGGCTCTGGAGCTGGCACAAATGTGCGCGGGTGCGGACATGAACAACCCCATTCAGCTCGATACGCTGGCCCTGGCATTTGCCGTCAACGGAGACTTCAAGAAAGCCGTCGGCACTGCCGAGGTGGCGCGGCAGCGCGCCATGGACGCGGGTCAAACCGAGGACGTAAAGCGAATCGAAATCCATTTGGCCGCATTTCGCGAAGGCCGCGCCGTAGTAGAGTAGACCGGGCTCGCGCGAAACGGTGCGGTATCAATCCGAGCGAAGTAGATACGGAATGCGTGGAACAGGATCATCATGAAAACCAGTCGCTGTATCAGTTGTCTGTTCGTTGTCCTGATTGCAAACGGGTCAGCCTGCAAGCGCAGTTCGGATGGCGGAAGCTCCAATCAGACCGGCTCGAAGCCCAACCTGCTGGTAATCACCGTGGATACCACTCGAGCCGACCGCCTGGGTTGTTACGGGCATGCGGCCGCTCAGACGCCGACCATGGACCGGTTGGCGGCGGACGGCGTCCGTTTCGAGAGCGCCTACACGGTTGCGCCCATGACGTTGCCATCACACGCAAGTTTGTTAACCGGGCGCGTGCCGCAGGCGACGGGACTGCGCATCAACAGCGCGGGACCGGGCGGAGGGATGCTCTCACCAGACATTCCGACAGTCGCCACGCTGCTCAAGAAGCAGGGCTACCACACGGCGGCCTTCGTTTCCGCCATGGTGCTCGCGGAGCATTTTGGACTGAACAACGGCTTTGACGTCTACGACGACAAGATCGTCCACGCGGAACACAAAGGGGAATCGGATGACCCGCATCTGGAGCGCCCGGCGAACAAAACTTGTGACGCTGCCCTGGCATGGTTGGCGCAACCGCGCGACGGCGCGTATTTCCTGTGGGTACACCTGTTCGATCCGCATTTGCCTTTTGAGCCGCCTCCGCCGTTTAACCAAACCCTGGCCGATCCCTACGACGGTGAAATAGCCTTCATGGATTCGCAAATCGGGCGAATCATGGCCGCCTTGGAGCAGCGCGGCGAACGGAGTCGCACGCTGGTCATCCTGGCGGGAGATCACGGCGAAAGCCTGGGGGAGCACGGCGAAAAGGATCATCGCTATTTTGTGTACAACGCCACGATGCACGTCCCGCTGATTCTCTCGTTCGGGGACCGGATTCCGCGGGGCGACAAGGTGGCTGCGCCGGTGGGGCTGGTCGATTTGTTCCCGACCATTCTGGGATTGTTTGATCTGCCGATTCCCGCCGGAGTCAACGGCCGGGACCTTGCCGGTTCCTGGAAAAGTGACAGCTGGGAGTCACGGCCCGTTTACGCGGAAAGTGAATATGCCCGTTGGAGCTTTGGCTGGGCCCCGCTCTACACGCTCATCACTTCACGCTGGAAATACATCGAAGCCCCGCGTCCGGAATTGTACGATCTGGCGGCCGATCCGCTCGAGATCGCCAATATCGCCGGCGAAAACCCCGGAATGGTCCGCGACATGAGCGGCGTATTGCGTTCGCTCATGGCCTCGTATGAACACCAGACCGCGCCGCCGGTGAAGGATGCGGACCGGGCGCTGCAGCAACTTTCGGGTCTGGGATACGTCGGTTCCTCCTCCAGCATGACGCCACTGCCGCTGCACGCCGGCGCATTCGATCCCAAGGACATGCTTGCCGTGTACCACGAGATCATGAGCGCGCGGGTTAAATTGCAGCGGGCGGATCATGCGGGCGTGGTGGCGGTGCTCGAGCCCCTGCTCGTCCGTCCGCCGAGCGATATCGGCCTCTCGGACCACGCCTATGATGAAACGCTGGCCAATCTCGCCGAGGCTTACTTCAAGTTGGAGCAATACGACCGAGCGCTCGACGCCTACCGACGCAGCCTGCGCTCCGCTCCGGAAGATCCGGCGCGCCTGACCGCAGTCGCCCTCTCGCTGGATCGCCTGGGGCAACCTGCGGCGGCGATAGAAACGTTGGAAAGGACGCTGGCCGTTTCTCCGGATTGGGTTCCCGCGCATCGTGAACTGGCCGGCGTGTACACCCGGCAGCGGAATCTGCCGAAGGCGTTGCCGCACTGGACGCGTGTCACCGAACTCGCACCCCAGTCCGCGCCGGACCTGACCAATCTTGGCAGTACCTTGCTGGCCCTTGGCAAGCCTGCGGAAGCGGTGGGGCCGCTGCTTCGCGCATTGGCGCAGGAGCCT
>CAZKIN010000491.1:0-2453 GCA_964552515.1 uncultured Phycisphaeraceae bacterium | reverse complement strand
TTTGCCCTTGGAGGTTTTTTATCATGCAAGGATGCACAGTCTGCAACAGCGAACTACCACGCGAAAACGTGGTGATGGAACGGGTCGATAGCGACCGGCGCATCGTCTATGTGCACTGCGATTTCTGCCAGCGCATCACGCGCTCGCTGGAAAATCGCGATGGCGACGAATGGCGAATTGCCCGCAAGGCGGAACTCACGCTGCAGCGCAATGCGCGGGCTTATCGCGCGGCGCTGGCGGCAATGCACAAAGTCCAAGGCAGCGAAGTGGAGATGGCCGCATAAATGGCGCAGACCCTGCAACAGTCCGATCCCCAGCAGCCGGCGAGTCCGCTGGAGTGGCATTCCGCCGAGGTGGTCGCGGCGCGACTCGGATGGTCGGTGCGCCACGTGCAGCGCATGTGCGGCCGCTGGGCGCGCGGCAGCCGCGCCGCCTTGCGCCACCCGGAAACCGGCGGCAAGCCGCAGTGGTATGTGCGCAGTGACGCCCATCCCTCGCTGCTCATCGGCTCGCCCACCGCCGAGGGTGTGCGTGCGACGCTCAATAGTCGCTATGCCCAGAAGGATGTCGACAGCGCCTACCGCAAGTTCTACTGGCTGGATAGGTGGCTCGATTTGTGCGCCGGCCGCGCGCAGATGCCCGAGCAGTTGCGCGTCTTGCGCAAGCGCCCCACCGCCCTCGAACTGGCCAAGGCCATCTGCACCGAAGCGCAGAAGACGGATGGCCAGAAGTTCAAGATCAGCCCACGCTCGCTGCAGATCTGGCGCAGTGACTACGAAGCGGGCGGTATCGAAGCACTGGTGCCGAAGTATGGCGGCGGCGACGGATCAGGTACCGGCGATGGCTCCCTGACCAACCGCAGTGCGGGCGCAATCAACTTTTTCTATGGGCTGTTTCACACCGAGACCCGTCTCGCGGTTTCGACCTGTCACGAAATGACCGTCGCCCAGGCGGCCATCGAAGGTTGGAAGTGGCCGAAGAGTCTCTCCGCCACCCGCGCCTGGCTGGAAGTGCATGACGATCTTTCGCTCACTTACCTGATGCGGGAAGGCAAGAAAGCCTGGTGCCGCAAATACATGTCCTATGTCGAAATGGATTGGGACGCCATTCCCGTGGGCAGCTGGTTTGTCACCGACCATACGCAGTGCGATTTCTGGGTGGAGTTTGAGGGCAAGCAGATCCGCCCCTGGCTAACCGCAATCCTGGACTGCCGCAGCCGCTGCATCGTCGGCTGGCACCTTGGCCCCACACCACACCAGGACGCCATCCTGGCGGCGGCGCACATGGCCTTCCGCGACTGGTGCCTTCCGGACGTTCTCCGCGTCGACAACGGCAAGGACTTCACCAGCAAGCTGCTCACCGGTGTCACCAAGATGGAGCGCTCGGCGCTCAAGCGCCTGCACGGCGAGGACTTCGACAAGGTCGACCAGGCCGCCGAGAAGATGGTGGCCTGCGACGACATCCGCTGGCGCGGCATCATTCCCGAACTCGACATCAAGATCATCTACGCGATTCCCTATGCGCCCTGGAGCAAGGGCCTGGTGGAGCGCTGGTTTGGTACGTTCCACGGACAGTGCGGCAAGACGTTCGTCACCTATTGCGGGAACTCGCCCACATCGCGCCCGGAATCACTGGCCGAAATTCGCGATGGCGTAATCCCCACGTTCGAGGAAGCGCAGCAGCGAATCGGAGACTACATCAAGCAATACCACGCCCAGCGTCACGGCACGCTGCAGGCGTCGCCGCTATCCGTCTGGCAAAACGCGGAACGTCTCCGCCGTGCCGACGTGGACGCACTGGCCATGCTGCTGCAGGTGCGCGGGGAATACAAGGTGGGTGCCAACGGCGTGTCGCTTAACATTGGCCCCGCCCGGTTTTCCTACGGTGCCAGTCATCCCGCGCTGGCCCGCCTCAAGGGCCGCAGCGTCTTGGTACGCATGGACATCAACGACGTCAGCCAATGCTGGGTCTACGATCCGGCCTCGCGCCGCCTGATCGGCCGGCTGCCGGCCAACGAAAAAATCGTGCCCGGCACATCCGGCGAAGAAGTACGCGAGGCCATTGGCCAGCGCATGCACGATCGCAAAGTCGCCAACCAGGCGGCGCGCAGCGCCGCGAAGCGCACGCGCACCACCGTGGCGGCCGTGAATGCCCACGCCAAAGCCAAGCGTCGCGCACTTCGCGCGACTGGCACCGAAGGCAAAGCCAAATTCCAGCCCACGATTGTTCCGGTTTCTACCGGCTTCGAAGGCGCTTCGAAGCCCGCTCAATTGGCCTACGAACCGCCCGCCGCCGGCGCACACGACGACGTGTCCGACCTGTTCATGAACGACTCCGACCGCGGCGGTGAGGACATCGATTTCGGCCTGGATGATTTGCTTCCGGATGAACCGGAGGCTGTTTCTATTGAGGAAGGACTAGGCGACTTTTTGTGACCGATCACTCGCGCGAAC
>CAZKIN010000490.1:0-2461 GCA_964552515.1 uncultured Phycisphaeraceae bacterium | reverse complement strand
TTAATGCATAAAGGTTTACGTAAACCCACTTTCGCCGCCGCCTGTTCTTCAGGACACCACCCCTGATTTGGAGGCCCCAAAACTACCGAAAATGAAATTTTGCGCGGCGCACGATCACCGCATGGTTGCATCATTGAAAAACACTTGAATTTCCGGCATTTTGCAGTGGTCCACCTTGGCCCGCATCGGCCGTCGCGCCGAGAGTGTGCGTTAACCGTCACCATGCAAACCTTATCGGACCCTGAGAATGGGGAAATTCAGGACCGTTCCGGGCAGCGTCAGTGCCACCCATGTGGCATCTTCCATCGCCCATCGCCGCGGGTGCGCCCGGGTGGTGTGTGGCTGTCGCGCAGCGGCGCCCCGGGTGGTGGAGCTTCCGCCCCCGCCCCCCTGCAACCCGGCAATCGACAAAGCGATACAAGCTGCGGACAATAGCCCCCGAATCGCGGATTTGCGGTTCCAAAGGCCCTTTTTTTGCGGGAACTTTCACCTTGGCCCAGCGTCCAATTCATCAGGCGTCCCCGGCAGGCCGCCCGGACCCCGCTCCCGGCCCGCGCCCGATAGCGCTGGAGGACCTCGAACTGATCGATCAGGTGCAAAACGGGAGACCCGAGGCGTTTTCCGCGCTGGTGCTAAAATACCAGGACCGCGTGTTCAACGCCTGCTGGCGCATCTGCGGCCACCTGGAGGACGCGCGCGACGTAACGCAGGAGGCCTTCATCAAGGCCTACGAAAATCTGGCGGATTTTCGCCGCGAAAGTGGCTTTTATACCTGGGTCTTTCGCATCGCGGTGAATCTCGCGCTCTCGGAAAAACGGCGTCAGCAGCGCCGCCCGGCGCTGTCGCTCGATCATCAGCCGGGCGCGCAGGCCGATTCACTGGTGCACCGCGTGCGCGAGCGGCGCGAAACGGTTCCGATGGAACAGGCCGACGCGCCGGACCGGGAGCAGTTGGTCATCCGCGCGCTCGCTACCTTGGACGATGAGCAGCGCGCGGCACTGGTGCTGCGGGACATTGAGGGTTTGGATTATCAGGAAATTGCCGTGATTTTGGACGTGCCGCTGGGTACGATGAAGTCGCGGCTGTTTCGGTCGCGCATGGCGCTGCGCGATGCGCTGAAGAAACTCGCGCCGAACGTGACCTGGGAATCGTAATAGAAATGTCGTATTTGTCGGATGATCAACTTGGTGAACTGCTGACCGCCTACGCGGATGGCGAGGTCGACGCGCGCGAGAAGGCGTTCGTCGAACACCTGCTGCGCGAGGATCGCCGCGCGGCCGCATTGCTTGCGGAAATCCGCGGAATGTCCGGCGCGGTGGCGCAGCTTCCCCGTCATGCCGCTCCGGACCTGATGACCGAGGATATCCGCACCTACGTCGAACGCGATGAACTGCTGGGCGGGCCGGTGCTGCCACATGGCAGTCACGTATATCGCGCGCCGAGTCGGCGCTGGACCGCCCTGCTGTCGGTCGCCGCGGCGATCGGGATGGTATCGGCGGGCGTGCTTTATTTCCAAAGCCAGCAGCGCCTGATGGAAGACAGCCTGTCGCCGCTGGCGAAAACGGAACGGACCATCGATCGAACTGCCACCAATGCGTCACTTCCGGCGCCGCTGCCGAAGGTGGACCCGGAACGACTGACGGAAGCGCCGCCGAGCGAAGCGACGCTGACGAAGTTTGTCGACGAAGTCCTGGCACTGGCCGAGCCGGAAGAATTGGACCGAATCGGCGCGGTAGATCTCAAGGAAGCGGACGCCACGGCCTCCAGGAAGGGTGTGGTGTCGCTGGGTCTGAGGGTGGCCGACGCTGCGGTTCTGAGAAATACCTCCGGCCGATTGGATGTGGCGTTGCGCAAAGCGGTGGAAATTCCCGCGACAGTGGAACACGCCGATGCGCGCGCGCGCGGAACTGCCGAGGGACTTGCGCGCCCCGCCCCACGAGCACAACAGATCGCGACATCCACCCGGACGAATGAACAGTCATGGACGATGCGCGTGCCCATGTCGCAAGTGCCCGCCGTGGCCGACGCGGTATTGAATGCCGGCGTAGCGCGCGGAAAAATTACGTTGGCCGCCGGGAATACGAGTATTACGGGCGCGCCGGGCGTGAAGGAAGCGATTGCGCGCGTGGATCGCGTGTGGCAGCAGCAGCAAGTGGCGCTGCGCGCACAACGGACGCAGGAGCAGGCGGAGAATATGGCCGTCGCCGCTGCGCCGCCGGCACTCACGGACCAGGTTGCCGCCAAGCCCGGCGGACCGTTTGTCGAGTTGTTCAAGATCATCGGTGTGCCGGAGAGCGTCACGTTCGTCGGGCCACCCGCGCCGGCCGTCGCGCCAAGTGCCACGCCCATGGCACTTGCGGATGAAGAGCGTGTGGCCGTCTGGCGCGCGGAAGATTCCGATGCGTCGTCGGTTGCCAATCAGCCGATGGAATCGAAAGACGAAGCGGCGAGCGCGGGTGCG
>CAZKIN010000489.1:0-2490 GCA_964552515.1 uncultured Phycisphaeraceae bacterium | reverse complement strand
TCGACACCGCGCGCATGGGCCTCTGGCCCGCCGGCCTGCTCGAACTCCATGCGGAAAGCTTCTGGGGAGATTCCGTGAACGACGAAGTCGGCGGCACGTCCAACAACGACGCCCTCTTTCCACTCGCCGGTGACCGCGACGTGATGTTGACCCAGTTCTCCTATACGCAGGCCCTTTCCGACCATTTTGGTATTGTCTTCGGCAAGTTGGATATCACCGGAGGCGACAGGAACGAGTTTGCCTGGATGAACGGCGACAATTTCCTGCATTCCGCCCTCGGCTGGAATCCCGTCACCGCGCGCACCATTCCCTACGCTCCCTTGGGCGCGGGCATTTTCGTCACCGGTGATTGGGGCGTCTTCACGCTCAGCGTGCTCGACACCGAAGGCACTCCCAAAGAATCCGGCTTTGACACCGTCTTCCACGGTGGAACCTCGCTCGCCAGCGAAGTCCGCTTCAACGTCAAACCCTTCGGCCTCCCCGGCCACCAACTCGCCGGCGCCACCTGGAGCGACAAGAACTTCATCTCTCTGGAGCAGGACCCACGCCTCGGAATTGCAATTCCCGGCAATCCCTTGTTGCGGCTGGCCCTTATCGACTTGTCCTTGGAACGCGAGTCCAGTTCCTGGTCGTTCTATTACAACTTCGATCAGTACGTCTATGTCGAAACACAGGATGAAACGCAGGGCGTTGGCCTCTTCGGTCGCTTCGGCATCTCCGACGGGCAGGCCAATCCCATCGAAACGTTTTACAGTTTCGGCGTCGGCGGAAAAGGCATCATCTCCGAGCGCGACAATGACAAGTTCGGCCTCGGCTACTTCTACATCAACTACGCCGGTGGTCTGCCCGAAAGATTGGGCATCAGCAGCTCGCAGGGCGTCGAAGCATTTTACCGCATCGAAGTGACACCCTGGTTTCACCTGACCCCCGACTTGCAGTTCATCGTGGATCCCGGTGGAAATGACGATCGCGATGTCGCCATCGTCTACGGCCTCCGCGCGGAAATGAGTTTCTAAGGACTCTTTCCTTAGCCGAGCCGCGCCCGTGCGAAAGCGGTGGGTCCAACAGGAAGGGACCGAACTTTCGAAATTTTCTCGCTTCCTGTCCTTTGTGTTCTTCGTGGTTAAACTTCCATCTCCCGACCGCGCGGCGCCCGAGTGGACGGTGCCCTTATTCGCGGGCGTCAGTCGGGTGGTTAAAATCGGCAAACTACCGGCACAACTGACATTGGGCGGACAACACTGGGTCGAAGGACCGGTTCCTCACCCTACTGGAGCCTCCGGTTCGTCGTCACATTCCTGATATCGAGGTAAAATCGCCGCCACAAACAGTCCTATCGCCAGCGCGGCCACTTGTTGCTAGCATTAAGCAGTATTCAAAAGGAGGCAATTTCCATGACATGGACCTGGCAACATCGGCGCTTTCTTGTTCTTTGCGGTGCCTTTATTTTGGCACCGCTGCCTTTAGCTCTGGGGCAGACAACCATCTCGAGTGGTCCGGATGCGGCGTCCGATGCGCCCGCGCTGACCCAGGAGGATCTGGACAATCTTCTCGCGCCTATAGCGCTTTATCCTGATTCGCTGCTCTCTCAGATCTTTATGGCCGCCACATATCCCATTGAGATTGTTGAAGCGGAAAGGTGGGCTCGTCAGAACGAGAAGCTCACCGGCGATGCACTGACCCAGCAGTTGGAGGAAAAAGGATGGGACCCCAGCGTCAAGTCGCTGGTGAATTTCCCGCAGGTCTTGACCATGATGAGCGAACAGCTCGACTGGACCACCAAACTGGGTGACGCGTTCCTGGCACAGCAGAAGGAAGTCATGAACACGGTCCAGCGGCTCCGTATCAAGGCGCAGGACGCGGGCAATCTGGAAACCAACGAGCAGCAGAAAATCATTGTCGAGGCTGCTCCGCCGCCTACGACCACTGAGACCACCACGACAACCACCATCATTCGCATCGAGCCCGCGCAACCGGAGGTCATTTACGTTCCGACTTATCAGCCCGCGGTCGTCTATGGTACCTGGTGGTATCCCGCACCACCGGCTTATTACTGGCGACCACCCGGTTACGTTGCCAGCGCCGCCATCGGGTTCGGTGTCGGCGTCGCCTGTGGCGCGGCCTGGGGATATGCGTGGGGCGGTTGCAACTGGGGACATGGCGACATCGACATCGACGTCCGCCGTAACAATTTCTCCAACAACAACATCAACCGTTCCCGTTACAACAACTATGGCGGCGCTGGAAACAACTGGCGGCATGATCCGGCGCACCGCCGCGGCGCGGATTACCGAAACCGCGGCACCGCGCAGCAATATGGCGGCCGTTCCGCCGCCGAATCCGCGCGCAACCGCGACGCATATCGCGGACGTGCCGAATCCGGACGCCAGCAAATCAACTCCGGCGCTGCTGACCAGTTCAAAGGTCGCGATACAGGCCGCGCGCAAACACGTGACGCCCAGCGCCCCGGTGACGGCGGCAATCGACCCA
>CAZKIN010000488.1:0-2496 GCA_964552515.1 uncultured Phycisphaeraceae bacterium | reverse complement strand
TGGAACTCAACGTCTCCTGCCCCAACGTATCCGACGGCCTGGAGTTTGGCACCGATCCGCTCCGCTTGCGGAAACTGGTGGAGACCATTCGCCCAGACGTGCGCCGCGCCAAGCTGATCGTGAAACTATCCCCGAATGTGACCGACATCGTCGCCTGTGCCCGTGGCGCAATTGACGGTGGGGCGGAAGCTTTGTCCGTCATCAACACCCTCGTCGGCATGGCCATCAACGTGGACACGTGGAAACCGATGCTCGCCAACCGCACCGGCGGCCTCTCCGGCCCCGCGATCAAACCGGTGGCGCTCGCGATGGTCCAAAAGGTCTACAAACAAGTTGCGGCCGAGCGCAATGTGCCCATCATCGGCATGGGCGGAATCTGCGATTGGCGCGACGCCGTGGAATTCTTCCTCGCCGGCGCCACTGCCTTGGCAGTCGGCACGGCCCTCTTTGTCGATCCCCGCACACCCATCACCATTTGCGACGGATTGACCGCATATTTGCAGCGCAAGGGACTGACCAGCCTGCGCGATCTGATTGGAAAATTGCAATAAACCGGTGGACCGCCATTACGATTTTGGTGTCTTAGTGTTTCGACTTGTCGGTTTTTCCGCGCGCAACCGCGACGCCTTCGGCACAAACACCGACTCATCATACCGCAGCATCAGCATGTCGTCGGCAAACCCGGTCGGATTGATGCGTATTTTCCGACCCAGGTGCTCCATGAGCAGCCATCGGGGAAAATCCGCACCCGCGTGAATCGCCAGCGGCACGCCGCCGCCAAATCGCGGATTAATCTCAATCGCCCGGATCCGCCCGTCCGCCTGCACCATGCACTGCACAGTGACTACACCACGACACTCCCCCAGCACCTCGGCCACTTGCTGTCCAACGGCCATCACCTCGGGATTTTTTACCACCAACCCTTTGCTCACTTCGCCCGTGCGCACTTCCAATCGCCGCCGCGGCACAATACACCGCGGAATTCCGTCCAGTCCGGCGTACACATCCATCGTGTGCTCCACGCCGGCCACAAACTCTTGCACGATTGGCTCACCCACGCGCCGCCCCAGCGTCTCCAATTCCGCACGATCATTGATCACGCTCGATCCGACGCCCGCGCTGCCGAACCGTGGCTTCATGAACAGGGGATACTGATGGTCACTCGTGGCCAGGGATTCATTCCACGTCTGCGTGTGCGGCACATCCACGCCCGCCGCGCTCAGCACCCTAAATGTCTCCAGCTTGTCCCGGCAGATGTCCACCACCCGCGCCGAAGAAATCACCGCACGACAACCAACTTCGGCAAATCGCTCCACCGCTGCCGCTAGCAAGGGTAACTCAGTGTCAATCGTCGGCACCAGCAGATCAATTTTGTTCTTGCGCACCACTTCGATAAGTTCGTCGATGTAGCGACCCTCCTTGATCGGCTGCACCAGAATTCCTTTGTCAACTCGATGCATCGCCGGCGCGAACCGCGTCACATCGCTCCCGAAAATGGTCAGCTCAATCTTCGCGCGCTCGGCCGCATGCCGAAACGCGTTGATCAGCTCCACGCGCCGACCCGCGCAAGTCAACAGCATGCGCACCTGCGCCGCCTTGCCTCCGCGCGCCGCCACGGTTTTCTTATGCTTCGCCGCCGGTAATTTCTTTTTCTTCTTTGCCACGATGGATGCCGTTCCCTCTTGCCTTACGCCTTCTGCCTTCCGCCCTTCGCCGCTTCGCGGTAGCCTGTCGTCATGCAGGCGGTCATTATCAGCATCGGCGACGAACTCACCACAGGTCAAAATGTGGACACCAATTCCGCATGGCTTTCCCAGCAGCTCACCGCCGTCGGTATCACCGTTGTCCGCCATGTCACTATTGGCGACGACCTTTCCCGCATCGAAACCAGCTTCCGCCACGCCATGGCCGCCGCCGAATTGGTTATCGTCACCGGCGGCCTCGGCCCCACCGCCGACGATCTGACCCGCGAAGCCCTTGCCCGCGCCATCGACAGCCCGCTCGAAGAAAACCCCGAAGCTCTCGCCCAGATCGAAGCATTTTTTGCCCGATGGCAAAGGCCCGTCACCGCCGCCAACCGCACGCAGGCCCTCGCCCCGCGCGGCTGCCGCATCGTGCCCAACCCGCGCGGCACCGCTCCCGGGTTATGGTACCAGCACGGCGGTCGCCACCTCTTCGCCCTGCCCGGCGTACCGAGTGAGATGAAAGCCATGTATGCTGCAGACATCGCGCCGCTCGTCGCGCAGCTGGCATCCGGCCGCGCCACCTGTATCGCCCGCGTGCTCACCTTTGGCATGGCCGAGGCGAAATTGGGCGAACTCATTGCCGATTTGATGACCCGCGGCCGTCACCCGCTCGTCGGCACCACCGCATCCGGGGCAATCATCACCGTGCGCATCATCGCAACGAGTGTCTCTCATCAGTCAGCAAAGGACTTGGCGGATCGCGACGCCGCCGAAGTCCGCCGCCGCCTCGGTGACGTCGTCTTTGGCCTCG
>CAZKIN010000487.1:0-2504 GCA_964552515.1 uncultured Phycisphaeraceae bacterium | reverse complement strand
ACCAGCGCCCGCGCGTCCGTTTCCCAGAGGTTCACGCGGTACGACTGCCGCTCTTCCTCAGTCAGGGTGGAAGCCGCCCGGGCGTGGATCAGCCCCAGCGGTTGTGACATCTTGGCGTCATAGAGCACGCCGAACATCTCGGCCTCGCTCTCGCTGACTTCATTGAACGCGTAGATCAAGCCCAGCCGCGCATCGAACGCCCGCACCGCTGCCAGCACCGCGGGCGGTTCCGCCGGAGCGCCGCCCAGGTCGCGCTGATCAATCGGGAAGACTTCGCTGACGGCCATCAGGTTGTCGAACGTGGAATTCCAGCGGAGAAATTCGTTGCGCGGATCGCGCTTCAGCACAGTGCGACCATCCGCCGCGTCGATGTCGTTCGCGTCGTCGCGCACGGCAATGCGCGTCACCCCCACCGCCGACGGAAAAACACCCTTCGTCCTGCCGGAAGTGACAATCTGAAACCCGTCCTGCACGGTCGCGCCGGAGCCCGCGCCGATCTCCTCCCAGGTCACCCGCGGCGGCGGCGTCCAGACGGCGGCCTGCTTCTTCGCCTTTGAGGAGGCGCACCCGCTGGTGCCAATAATCAGACACCCGGCGAGCATCGGAAGGACCAGATTCCACATGACACGTGACTGTCTCATACGTTGATTCCCGGCCAATAGATATTCCGCGACCATCGCACTTCTTATCGGGCAGAAATCCGGCGAACTCTCCCCCGGAAAATCATCGCGGGCCAGGCCGCGCAGCGCTTCCGATTATCGGTCGCTGCCATATTCGCCCGGACGCTAATCCCCTTCCCATAAACTCACGCCGCCACCGTGCCTTTCCGATGCTTTTCTCGGATCGCCGAGTTATTCGCGACGTATTTAGGATCACCCATGGCTGCCCCGCTCGCCGGTATCGATGCAACGGTCCTTACGCCCACCCCGCTGACGCGCCTGACGCAGGCCATGCCGCATGTGCGCTCGCAGGCCCCCATGGGCTGGTCGCGCATCATTCATTACGCGGGCCAACTGCTCCTCGGACTGCCGGCTTCGATGTGGCTGGTCATCGACCTGATCACCATGTCATACGCCCTGCACGTGGCCTATCAACTGGTGCCCCCGCTGGACACCGTGACCACGCCGCACATCACGCTCGGACCGGCCGTCGGCATTTTCGCGTGCCTGTTATCCGTCACCAGTTTGATTTTCGGCCTGCACGAACGCGACACCCTGCAGAGCCGCGCCCGCATTCTCACCCGCATGACCCTGACTACCCTCAGCGTCACCATCCTCGCCTATGCGGTCATCTATGTCCTGCTCTATGCCACGATCAGCCGCCGCACCGTCGGCATCGCGATGTCGTCACTCTTCATCACCGGAACCTGCGTGCGACTGGCCGCCTGGTGGACGCTGCGCAATGTCCAGCGCGGACTGGTCATCGTCGGATCGCGCGCGCTGTTCGTCTCTTTTGAGCGTGCGCTCGATACGGGCGCGCTGCACGGATATACGCTGATCGGCTACTCCAGCGTAAACGGTCCGGCCGAAGGCGACACCGACCACGCGCGCTATCTCGGCTCGATCAGCGACCACGCGGCGCTGCTGCGCGACCGCGGCGTCACCGACATCGTCGTCGGCGATCACGCTGGGCGCGACCCGATGATCATGGACTGGATCGTGCCGTGCCTGCGCGGCGGATGCCGTGTCGCCAATGAGGCCGTCTTCTACGAAAAAGCCACCGGACAGATCCTCGTCGACGAAATCACGCCACAGTGGTTCCTCTTCGCCGACCTGAAAGTGCATTGCGATCAATACGCGACGACCAAGCGCGTCTTCGACGTGGTGGTCGCGTTTGTCGCATTCATCATCACCGCCCCGCTCTGGCCGCTCATCGCACTGGCGGTGAAACTCTGCGACGGCGGCCCGGTCTTCTACACGCAGGATCGCGTCGGGCAGAACGGGCAGGTCTTCCGCTTCTACAAATTCCGCACCATGCGCGTGGACGCGGAGAACGGCAAGAGCGTGTGGGCGTCACAGCATGACCCGCGAGTGACCGCGGTCGGTCGCTGGCTCCGCCGCAGCCGCATGGATGAATTGCCGCAGTTCTATAACGTTTTGCGCGGCCAGATGTCCATCGTCGGCCCGCGCCCCGAACGGCCCGACATCGTCCGCGACCTCGCCGACCGCGTGCCTTATTACGCCGAACGCCACCTCGTCAAACCCGGTATCACCGGCTGGGCACAGATCAGTTTTCGCTACGGCGCGTCGATCGAGGACGCCAAGCGCAAGTTGCAGTTCGATCTCTACTACCTCAAGCACATGTCCTTCGAACTCGACATGACCATCCTGCTGCGCACTGTCGGGACGTTTCTGCGCGGGGCATGCTGAAGTCCGTCACCCGTCGAAGGGATTCTCCGCCACGTTCATCAGTTCCCCATCGCCCCAGCGGCGCGTGGGCCTAACCGACCAGCGCAAAGCGGCCAGCATCCCGGCATGTTCACACGCGGCGGCAAAGAGCTCTGC
>CAZKIN010000486.1:0-2515 GCA_964552515.1 uncultured Phycisphaeraceae bacterium | reverse complement strand
GCGCGTCAAACATTGGTCGGTGGGCGTCTATTCACCCTCGGGACGACGATAGGCTCGTCAGGGAAAAGAGTCGTGCGGACACGACCGATCGGTGTCGACGGCTGTTCGTCGCCCTGCCATACATACCTCTACCCTTTCCCAAGCACGCATGCCGCCGGTTGGAAAAACCAACGGCGTGCGCCGCTGCGCGGATATCGCTAAACCAACGCAGGTCATTGTCACAAGAAAAGCGGCACCCGGGTTTCGCCGGGTGCCGCTGCACTCAACTTACTGATACAGGGAATATGCGCGCTCAATTCAACTCAATATACGCCACGCTGGTGTCCGCCGTCTCAAAGACCGCGAGCGTATTGGACGCATCCACCCGGCTGGCGGGCATGCCCAACCCCGCGAAGTCAAGGTCGAACTGATCTGGAAACACGGTGAATTCCGCGCCACTGCTGACCTGCAGGTATTCCGCGATGGCCACAGTTCCGCATCCCGCGACAAATTGGAAGCGTCCGTCGGGCGTGATGGCCAGACTGCATCCGAATCCGACGATGCCGTCCTCCGGATCGCTGCCGATGGCAGTTCGCTCCGCGTGGGCAATGGTGATTTCCGGTTCGGTTCCGTTAATCGTTCCAAACACGCTTCGCGCCGTCGCATTGGTGTTGTTGTCGGCATCGGTGACGAATGCAAAGTAACCAAACATGCCGCTTTCCAAGTCCAACGGGCGACTCTGCGACGGATTCTCCGAAAGCAGGATCGTGTTGCCCGCCCCGAAGTTGGCGATGCGCGTCAGATCCCGTCCGTTGCCCGATCGTTCATTTGTCTGATAGATCAGGTTCCCATTATCCAGGTGCATCGACTGCGCGTTGGTGACGCCGCCAGTCCCGGACAAATCAAAAACCCCTGGATCGCCAGTCGGATCGTCCATGTTGTACAGCAAAAGAAAATCGGTTACCTGCACCACAAACTGCCGCGCTTCCGCGTCAACCGCCACCTGCCAGCGCTCACCCTCCCGGGCCGCGACCGGCTCCACCGTCGGCTCTAGAAAGCTGGTGATGACCGGCGCGCCGTTTACGAATTCAATCATTTTGATCGACCGGGCATCCGCCACCCGGTTCGGGTCGGCAATGGTGATGAAGCTGTCCCCGTCGCCCCAGAACTCCGGAACGCCCGGCGCGGCCGCACCACTGAACAGCGACAATTCCGTCTCGTCGATCATGGTCAGCGTCTCCGTTTCGCCGTCAAAGACCCCGACGTTGCCGTCAAAGGTCCGAACCATCACACGGTTCCCCGCAACGCCGAAACCTGCCGTGACAAAGGTGTCAATGTTGGATAGCGAAAGTGCGTCCACATCTCCGCGCGACGGGATCATATACTGCACGCCGCTTTGCACGCCGGTTCCCACTACAATGATGTCGGTACCCGCTTTCAGGTCACCAGTCGGCTCCAGCAGCGCATTGGTCCGCGTGGCGCGCAGTTCATCCACGTCGCCGCCGCCACCACCCCCGCCGTTGTCATTGCCATTGTCATTGCCGTTGTCGTTGCCATTGTCATCACCGCCCCCGATTCCTCCCCCACCATCGCCTCCGCCTCCTCCTCCCGCGGCCGGGCAGCCCCCAACCAGCAGGGCCGTCAAGGCAAGGGTGATGGTAACGAAGCGGCCCAGGCGTGCGACGGTGGAATGACTGTTCGGCATGCGCAGATTCTCCCTTTCGTGTTGCGGTTCGGTTAAAGTCCCTATAGATCGTCTCAAGGTTCAGCCAGCCTAAGTCGAAGCGCCGGTGCGGGCAAGCTGGCCGATCGCATTGCACCTGCGATGTTCTATCGGCAGGTGGTCGATATCGGCGGCAATATCATGACCAAACAGGACAACGCGGAAAGCGATTTTATCAGCCGCCGCTGCCTCAGTTGCGACTACGCGCTCGATCATCTCCCTTCCACACGCTGTCCCGAGTGCGGACGCGAGTTTGATCCCGGTGACAGTCGTTCCTTCAGTTCCGGAAACTTACTCAAGCATGGGATGTTGTCACCGACAGCACTGCGCAACTTGGTATTCATCGCCGTGGCGCTGGACTTTACAGTGTGGTGGGCGGTTCGCGAGTTTGAATTCCTCGCCTGTGTCTGGTGCACTGTGGTTGGATTCGTGCACGTCAGCCTGTTGTGCTTTGCCTTCGTCGCTGCGGTGGAAGATCGCAAACCTCAATGGGTAATCATGTTGTTCGCGGCCCTGGTGGGACTGTGGCCGGTCGTTTGGCTTGTGCACAAAGTGTTCACTATTAAACTCAAGTTGTTTTAGGTCGCGCAAGCGACCCCGATGCTGACTAATAACTGACACTTGTGGTGTTGCGCGGCCGGCGCCGATTTGGCAAACCGGTTTCGCGGCGGGGAGTTTTCCCGTGGCCGGGCAGCTCGATTTCCTGTTTTGATGGTCGTACATTTCAGTTCTCCTTAGGACAGAACATTGCTCACACACCCTATTAGACACCAGGGGTGGTTTGCGGGGCGCGCCACCCGGATGTAAGTGATT
>CAZKIN010000485.1:0-2517 GCA_964552515.1 uncultured Phycisphaeraceae bacterium | reverse complement strand
GTCGGCGGTCTCCGCCGGCATTGGGTCGATTGCCGCCGTCACCGGGGCGCTGGGCATCGCGGGTTTGCGCTCGACCGGGCTGTCCGCCTTGTTTGAAATTGTCCGCAGCGCCGGAGTTGATCTGCTGGCGTCCGGATTCGGCACGTCCGCGATATGCGTCGCGGTTGCGTGCGGATTCGGCGGCGGAACGACCGCCATACTGCTGGGCGGTGCCGCGGTTGCGGTAATCCGCGCCGCGGCGGTGCGCCGGATCATGCCGCCAGTTGTTTCCGGCGCCGCCGTAGTTGTTGTAGCGGGAACGGTTGATGTTGTTGTTGGAGAAATTGTTACGACGGACGTCGATATCGATGTCGCCATGTCCCCAGTTGCAACCGCCCCACGCATATCCCCAAGCCGCGCCACAGGCGACGCCCACACCGAACCCGATGGCGGCGCTGGCAACGTAACCGGGCGGATGGTAGTAATAGGCCGGTGGCGACGGATACCACCAGGTACCATAGACGACCGCCGGCTGATAAGTCGGAACGTAAATGACCTCCGGTTGCGCCGGCTCGATGCGAATGATGGTGGTCGTATTGTTGGTCGTTTCGGTGGTCGTGGGCGGCGGAGCGGCCTCGACAATGATTTTCTGCTGCTCGTTGGTTTCCAGATTGCCCGCGTCCTGCGCCTTGATACGGAGCCGCTGGACCGTGTTCATGACTTCCTTCTGCTGTGCCAGGAACGCGTCACCCAGTTTGGTGGTCCAGTCGAGCTGTTCGCTCATCATGGTCAAGACCTGCGGGAAATTCACCAGCGACTTGACGCTGGGGTCCCATCCTTTTTCCTCCAACTGCTGGGTCAGTGCATCGCCGGTGAGCTTCTCGTTCTGACGAGCCCACCTTTCCGCTTCAACAATCTCAATGGGATATGTGGCGGCCATAAAGATCTGAGAGAGCAGCGAATCAGGATAAAGCGCTATAGGCGCGAGAAGATTGTCCAGATCCTCCTGGGTCAGCGCGGGCGCATCGGACGCCGCATCCGGACCACTCGAGATGGTTGTCTGCCCCAGAGCTAAAGGCAGCGGTGCCAAAATAAAGGCACCGCAAAGAACAAGAAAGCGCCGATGTTGCCAGGTCCATGTCATGGAAATTGCCTCCTTTTGAATACTGCTTAATGCTAGCAACAAGTGGCCGCGCTGGCGATAGGACTGTTTGTGGCGGCGATTTTACCTCGATATCAGGAATGTGACGACGAACCGGAGGCTCCAGTAGGGTGAGGAACCGGTCCTTCGACCCAGTGTTGTCCGCCCAATGTCAGTTGTGCCGGTAGTTTGCCGATTTTAACCACCCGACTGACGCCCGCGAATAAGGGCACCGTCCACTCGGGCGCCGCGCGGTCGGGAGATGGAAGTTTAACCACGAAGAACACAAAGGACAGGAAGCGAGAAAATTTCGAAAGTTCGGTCCCTTCCTGTTGGACCCACCGCTTTCGCACGGGCGCGGCTCGGCTAAGGAAAGAGTCCTTAGAAACTCATTTCCGCGCGGAGGCCGTAGACGATGGCGACATCGCGATCGTCATTTCCACCGGGATCCACGATGAACTGCAAGTCGGGGGTCAGGTGAAACCAGGGTGTCACTTCGATGCGGTAAAATGCTTCGACGCCCTGCGAGCTGCTGATGCCCAATCTTTCGGGCAGACCACCGGCGTAGTTGATGTAGAAGTAGCCGAGGCCGAACTTGTCATTGTCGCGCTCGGAGATGATGCCTTTTCCGCCGACGCCGAAACTGTAAAACGTTTCGATGGGATTGGCCTGCCCGTCGGAGATGCCGAAGCGACCGAAGAGGCCAACGCCCTGCGTTTCATCCTGTGTTTCGACATAGACGTACTGATCGAAGTTGTAATAGAACGACCAGGAACTGGACTCGCGTTCCAAGGACAAGTCGATAAGGGCCAGCCGCAACAAGGGATTGCCGGGAATTGCAATTCCGAGGCGTGGGTCCTGCTCCAGAGAGATGAAGTTCTTGTCGCTCCAGGTGGCGCCGGCGAGTTGGTGGCCGGGGAGGCCGAAGGGTTTGACGTTGAAGCGGACTTCGCTGGCGAGCGAGGTTCCACCGTGGAAGACGGTGTCAAAGCCGGATTCTTTGGGAGTGCCTTCGGTGTCGAGCACGCTGAGCGTGAAGACGCCCCAATCACCGGTGACGAAAATGCCCGCGCCCAAGGGAGCGTAGGGAATGGTGCGTGCGGTAACGGGATTCCAGCCGAAAGCGGAATGCAGGAAATTGTCGCCGTTCATCCACGCGAACTCGTTCCTGTCGCCCCCGGTGATATCTAACTTACCGACGACAAACCCGAAATGGTCGGAAAGGGCCTGGGTGTAGGAGAACTGGGTCAACATCACGTCGCGGTCACCGGCGAGTGGAAAGAGGGCATCGTTGTTCGAAGTGCCGCCGACTTCGTCGTTAACGGGATCTCCCCAGAAACTCTCCGCATGGAGTTCGAGCAGGCCGGCGGGCCAGAGGCCCATGCGCGCGGTGTCGA
>CAZKIN010000484.1:0-2524 GCA_964552515.1 uncultured Phycisphaeraceae bacterium | reverse complement strand
CTCATCAAAACCTACAACACCAACCAGCAGACGCCGGACTCCGCGGGAACGATGACCGCCATCGTCACCGGCGTGAAGACGAAGGCGGGCGTCATCTCCATGGATGAGCGCGTCACCGTCGGCGATCACAAAACGGTGGAAGGACGCAGCGTCACCACCATCCTGGAACTGGCGGAGAAAGCAGGTTTGTCCACCGGTGTGGTCACTACGACGCGGCTTACCCACGCCACACCGGCCGCATGCTATGCGCATTCGCCCGATCGCGACTGGGAAGGTGACAAGCATCTGACTGATGGCGCACGGGAGGCCGGCTTTCCGGACATCGCGCGGCAACTGATTGAATTCCCCTTCGGCGACGGATTGGAAGTCGCGCTGGGCGGCGGACGCGTCCTGTTTTTCCCGAAGAAGGCCGTTGATTCGGAATATGACAGCGAGAAGGGAACGCGGCTGGACGGTCGCGACCTCACGGAAGAGTGGGTGAAGAAACTGGGCGGCGATTATGTGTGGAACCGCGAGCAGTTCGCGGCCGTCGATCCCACGAAAACGAAGCGTCTGCTCGGCCTGTTTGAGCCTTCGCACATGCAGTATGAAACCGATCGCGCGGGCGACAAGGCGGGCGAGCCGCCGCTCAGTGAGATGACCGCGAAGGCGATTGACATTCTTTCACGCAACGAAAAGGGATATTTCCTGATGGTGGAAGGCGGGCGCATTGATCATGGACATCATGCGGGCAACGCCTTTCGCGCGCTGACCGACACGATTGCGTTTGCACAGGCCGTCTCGACGGCGCTCAGCAAGGTGAAACGCGAAGAGACGCTGATCATCGTGACGGCGGATCATAGTCATGTGTTCACGATGGCGGGATATCCGACGCGCGGCAATCCGATTCTCGGCAAGGTGGTTACGAACGATGACCAGGGGAATCCGGAGACGTCGCCGGCGAAGGACGGACTCGATTTGCCTTACAGCACGCTGGGTTATGCCAATGGTCCGGGTTATGCAGGCGAATCGAAGGACCAGCCGGAGGGTCCCAAGAAGTACCCGCATGAGGGCAAGAAATTCAAACCCGCCAGGAATGGTCGGCCGGACCTGACGAAGGTGGATACGACGGATCACAGTCACCTTCAGGAATGCACGCTGCCTTTTTCCAGCGAAACGCACGGCGGCGAGGATGTGCCGCTGTATGCGGATGGCCCGCAGGCGCATTTGTTTCGCGGGGTCATGGAGCAGAATGTGATTTTTTATGTCATGTGTGAGGCACTGGGATTGCAGGCGGGAGAATGATTGGCGTGCGCGGCGCATGAAAAAAGGGTGGGCCCGTATGGACCCACCCTTACCACTCAAGCCACCGCGCGATTACGGTTTCGTTTCCGCCGGCTTGCTGAAATCCACCTTCGGCGCGGTCTTCGCGGCCTCGGTGATTTCAAAGTATTTCGCTTCGCTGACCTTGGCCAATGACGCATACAACCGGCCAAGCGGGCCGCGCACGAAGGTGTTGAGTTCCTTCACGGTTTCATTGTAGCGCATGCGCTCCGTCGACAAACGGTTTTCGGTTCCTTCCACCGAGTCCTGCAATTTCAGGAAGGACTCGTTGGACTTGAGTTCCGGATAGGTCTCTTTCAACACGAGCAGGCGCGAGAGCGCGGATTCAAATGTGCCTGCGGCCGCCGCCTTGTCGCCGGGAGTTTTCGCCTGGAAATAGGCCTCGCGCGATTTGGCGATGCCAAGGAAAATATCCTTTTCCTGTTCGGCGACGCCCTTCACAGTGGCGACGAGGTTCGGAATCATTTCGAACCGGCGCTGCAGTTGATTGTCCACTTGAGCCCAGGCGCTTTTCACGCTTTCATCGAGCGCGATGGTTTTCTTGTAGCCGCTGTAGACGCAGCCGCCCGCGATGACCGCGCCGCCGACCACGAGCAATAACAAGAGCCCGAATACCTTGAAGATTTTCATTGTTCCTCCTCGACTTTCGGTGACGAAACCACGACCCGCGGGTATCGGCGGCACGGTGGCCGACGCAGCGCCGCAATTTGGACAGAACTGACCGCCGCGCACCGTCGCGCCGCAGCTTGCACATGTGTTACCAGCTTGCACCACCGCCTCCTCCGCCGAAGCGTCCACCGCCACCAAAAGAACCACCCGATCCGCCAAAACCGCCGCCGAAACCGCTCGATCCGCCCCATCCGCCGCGACGACCGCCGCCGGCCATGCGACCTACCATATCCGCAATCACCAGGGCGTCCCATACGCCGCCGCCCCAGCGACGGCCGGAACGACGTCGCCCAAACATGGCGCGCATGATGAGAATGAAGATAATCAACGGCAATATGCCGCCGCAAACAAGGCCCGCTGGCGGCGAATTATCTCGCCGCGAACGGTGCACGGGAAGCGTCGGGCCCGAACCCAGGGTGATATTCGACTCTTTGGCCACTTTATTTGCGATTTCCTGTGTCAACGCCGCGACACCTTCGGCTACCTGGCCGCGACGCATGTATTGGTCGACGACGCGGCGCGAGGTCTCGCC
>CAZKIN010000483.1:0-2526 GCA_964552515.1 uncultured Phycisphaeraceae bacterium | reverse complement strand
CATTGCGTCAGCATGGCCGTGATAACACCCCGCGAATTTGATGATTCGGTTCCGCCCGGTGGCCGCGCGTGCCAGCCGAATGACACTCATTACCGCTTCGGTGCCGGAATTGACCATGCGCACCTTGTCGACGAAACCGGTCCGCGCGACGATTTCTCTTGCCAGTTCCAGTTCCGGCGGGGACGGGGTGCCGAAGCAGGTCCCATTTTTCACCGCTTTTTCCAGTGCGGAAACCACCTGTGGGTGCGCGTGCCCGGCGATCATCGCGCCCCAGGAACCGATGTAATCGACGTATTTTCGACCATCAATGTCAAACAGATGGCAGCCGGAGGCGCGGGCCATGATACGCGGTGTTCCGCCGACACCGCGAAACGATCGTACCGGCGAATTCACCCCGCCGGGCATGATGCGCCGTGCCTCTTCAAACCAGCGCTGGGCAGTGTCCATGTTCAGTCATACCCTGAAAAATTCCACCGCCGCCAGCGCCACCAAACTACAGCCAGCACCAGCCCGCCGCATCCTTGGCGTAATACGTGATGATCGCATCCGCCCCGGCGCGGCGAATCGCGGTCAGCGATTCCATCGCGACCCTCTTTTCATCCAACCAGCCGCGCTCCGCCGCTGCCTTGATCATGCTGTACTCCCCGCTCACCTGATAGGCCGCGAGCGGCAGCTCCGGAAAAGTCTCGCGCACCGCGCGGACCACATCCAG
Organism: uncultured Phycisphaeraceae bacterium; assembly: GCA_964552515.1. Taxonomy (GTDB): domain Bacteria; phylum Planctomycetota; class Phycisphaerae; order UBA1845; family UBA1845; genus JACQXM01. The sequence goes on along the minus strand of CAZKIN010000483.1, from coordinate 1,814 downwards.
ATAGGGCAGCGCTGGCTTGACCATGAGCATGTCCGCGCCTTCGTCCACATCGAGCCGCGCTTCGGCGAGCGCTTCACGCACGTTGGCGGGGTCCATCTGATAACCGCGTCGATCGCCAAACTCCGGCGACGACTCTGCCGCTTCACGAAACGGACCATAAAACGACGAAGCATATTTCACGGCGTAGGACAGTATTCCCGTTTGTGCCAGTCCGTTGGCATCCAGCGCCGCGCGAATACCCGCGACCATCCCGTCCATCATGCCGCTCGGCGCGACCACATCGGCCCCCGCCTGCGCATGCACCACCGCCATCTTTCCCAGCAATTCCAGCGTACGATCGTTGTCGACGGCCTTGCCATGCACCACGCCGCAATGCCCATGATCGGTGTAACTGCACAGACACACATCGGTGATGATCGCCAAGTCATCGTTGGCGGCGCGGACGCATTCCACGGCCCGCGCGACAATGGCGGATGCATCAAGAGCGCGGCTCGCCTGCGCGTTTTTTTTTGCAGGTACCCCAAACAACAGGACCGAACTCACTCCCGCCTTGCTCGCCAGTTCAACCTCCCTGCGGAGCGAATCGAGAGTGTGCCGCAGTACGCCAGGCATCGACATCACCGGCCCGGCGGCCGCCGGATCTTCCACGACGAACAGCGGATAAATCAGCGCATCGGGAGAAACGCGCGTTTCGCGGCGCAGCGCGCGCAGGGCCGGCTTGTGGCGTAGACGGCGCATGCGACGATGGGGGAAACCATTCATGAAATCTGTGTGCTTTCCGCGAAATACTTCACCAGCGCCCCGACCATACCCGCACCATGGTGCTCGGTCGCTGTCACATCAACCGTGAGTCCAGCCTCCTGTGCGGCGCGCGCCGTGGTCGGACCGATGCATGCGATCTTCGCATTCCCTGCCGGAAGTCGCAAGGCGGCAAACTGCCTGACCGCCGACGGACTGCTGAAAACCCATGCATGGACACCCCGTTGCAAATGCGCGCCGGCCCACGTTGGTGGTTCGCACGGCAGCGTCGCATAGGCCGTCACTTCCTCCACTGTTGCTCCGCACGATCGCAAACCCTCGGCGAGTGTCGATCCGGCGATGTCCGCCCGGGGATAAAATACCCGCTTACCTTGGAGCGGATGAGCGGCATGAAGTTCCGCCGCCAGCGCAGCACCGGTATGCACGGTGGGCACAAAATCGGGCCGCAAGCCGATACGCCGCAGCGCATGAACGGTCGCGGGTCCGATCGCGGCGATACGCGTACCGCCAAAGATGCGTGCGTCCTGACCCAGTGCCGCAAGGCGTTTCCGAATGGCCGTCACCGTGTGCTGGGAAGTGACCACGAGCCAGGAGAATTGCCCCGTCTTTTGCAACACCACATCCAACGGCACGGTGTCTACATCGTACGAAATGCGGATCAGCGGACACGACACCACATCGGCCCCTGCCTGCCGGAGCCGCCGCGCCATGTCCTTGCTTGCCGAGCGCGGTCGAGTCAGCACCATCCGCCGACCCGCGAGCGGGCCGCGCGGCGCGGGTTGCGATGTATCCGCTAACTCCGCAACATCTCCGATCACGGTAAGAAGTGGCGATTCCAATCCGGCGCGCTTAACTTCCTGAACAATCGTACCCAGGGTCGCGCGTACCACGCGCTGCTGCGGCATTGTTGCTGATTGAATGGCCGCGCAAGATGTACCCGGCGCGCGACCGGCCGCAATGATCGCACCTACAGACTCCGCCAAGGTCCCGCGGCTCATCAAGATCACAATAGTGTCTACGTGCGCGATGGCGCGGTAGCGCGCGGCCTCTTCTTC
>CAZKIN010000482.1:0-2537 GCA_964552515.1 uncultured Phycisphaeraceae bacterium | reverse complement strand
TCCATCCTTCGATTGCTTCCTTGATGTTCGCCATGGCTTCCGCTTTGGTTGGACCTTGACTTACACAGCCGGAGAGGGACGGACATTCCGCAACCCATCCAAAATCTTCGCCCGGTCTAATGATTACCATGCGCATGATTGTGTTCCCTGCAATTGCAACGATTTTTATGTACCCTTGCGGAAGACGGCGACGAGGTCTTCGATGGGGACGACGTAGAGGAAATTTTCCTTTTCGAATTCGACCGGGATGGCCTGTTTCGGGTTGAATAGGACGCGGTCGTATTGTTTGATGGGGAAGTGTTCGTCCGCTTCGACCTGGGCGGAGACGGCGACGATGCGGCCGGTGATGGTGGGGATTTCCATCGAGTCAGGCAGTGCGATGCCGCCCTTGGTGACTTTTTTGTCCTCGTCCTTGCGGATGAGGACGCGCTTGCCGAGCGGCTCGACGGTTTCCAACTTGGATTTGCTGGACTGGGTTTTGTCGGACATTGATCGACCTTTCCGGGTGCGGCCGCACGGAGCTATCGTTTACGCGTTTCGGACCACACCCATTGTAGAAGATGGATGGGTGTCATGCCATTCGGGGGTGGCCGCTGTTGGATTATCGGATGGAGGGGATGCCAATTATGAGCGGGGGAAAGTGATGACGATTTTTCTCCAGCGCTTCCGGAGTCGGATGGAACGACAGGCGGGTTAATTTTAGCGTGAGAGTCGGCGGCTTTATCGGGACGGGATGTGGGCAGAGGAATTGCGGCGTCTGCGGTATGAAAGGCGCGTGAGCCAGTAGAGCGGCACCCAACAGGAGGCGCTGCGAGTCCGCTTCCTTACGGGCGCGGTACTGTTTGGACTGCGGACATCCGTGTGGTGATTGATGAGGAAGGCTTGCTTTGGGGATGAGGGATTCTGATGGTAGCAGCGCAGATTGTGACGCAAGAACGGCACCGGTCGCTTACGCTCGCGGTTCTGATGGTCCGCTGAAGTGTGCCCGACGTGTGACAAATTAATGACACAATGCCATGGTTTTCGGCCATGTTGGTGCGTCAGGGCGCCAGCCAACATGGGCCGCTCCCGTGGTCCGCAATAGCGGACCCTACCTATTCGCCATTTCAATTCTCAGGCGAACGGGTCCTGAACGACCATCTGGCCGCAGTACATGCATTTGTTGAAGCGGCGGGCGATGGCACGCTGGCACTTGGGGCAAGAGACGGCGCTCTTGCGGGCCTTGCCGTCGAGCATGCCGTCGGCGAGGTCGAGTTCGTTGATGCGCTGGGCGAGGTCGATGTCGGTGAGGTTGAGTTTTTCGCGGAGGAGGCTCCACATGGCTTCGTTGGCGAGCATGGCGCGTTCGAGGCGGAGTTCCAATTCGTCGGCGGATTGCCGGGCGCGGCGGGCGTTTGCGGCGGCGGATTCACTTTCAGCGCGGATGGCTCCGCTTTCGATGTCACCGCGGAGTGGCCAGAATGTGCTCATGGTTGATTCTCCCTTTCCTTGCGATTGAGTAAGCAAGCCTATTTTTTTACGTATACCACTTGTCCGGTGGCGTGTCGGCATTCGGGTTGGGTGAGGGCGAATACGACGTCGGCGACGTCTTCGGGTTGCAGCGATTGGTCTTTTGGAAAATCGGGGAAGACGTCACGAAGCATGCGCGTTTCGACCGCGCCCGGCGCGACGGCGAAGACGCGGATGCCGGAGGGGCGACCTTCCTCGGCGAGGCCTTTGGTCCAGGCGTTGACCCAGGCTTTGGATGCGCCGTAGGCGGCGAAACCGGGGAAGGGGTCCTGTGCGGCGACGGAGGAGATGTTGACGATGACGCCGCCCTGTTTTTTCAGGTGGGGCCAGGCGGCGCGGCAGGCGTGGAAGGTGGCCGCCATGTTGACGGTGTAGAGCATGTGGAAGAGGGAGTCGTCCATTTTTTCGATGGCCGCCTGCGGGGCGACGCCGGCGTTGTTGATGAGAATGTCGAGGCGGCCGAAATGATTGAACGCATCGTCGACGAGGCCGGCGATGTCATCGGGGGAGGCGACGTCGGTGACTCTTACGTGACACTTCGCGCCGAGTGCTTCGGCGAGGCGGTGGGTTTCCTCCAATTCGGGCAGTGAGCGGGAGGCGACGACGAGGCGCGCGCCGGAGCGCGCGAAGCGGAGGGCGATGGCGCGGCCGATGCCGCGTCCGCCGCCGGTGATGAGTGCCACGTGGTCTTTCACTTCCTTCACTCCCTATCGAAGAAGGCGTATCTGGGTTGCATGCGTGCCTCGGCGGTTCCGCCCGGCCGGGGATATTTTACCACGAAGATCACGAAGTACACGAAGGAGCATGAGAGGTTATTCCTCTTGATCGGCGAGGTCCAGGCCGCATCAGTCGGATGGAAGGAGCGCCGCATGACCATCAGTGCCCGAGGCTGGCGCTGAGCGTTCCAATTGGTCCGCTGAAGCGTACCCTACCGTCTGGGCTATGTGTGGTCCGCTGAAGCGTACCCTACAGGCGAAAACGAGGGGGCATGCAAATCATTCGGCGACGAAGAAGCGGGAGTCGGTGCC
>CAZKIN010000481.1:0-2539 GCA_964552515.1 uncultured Phycisphaeraceae bacterium | reverse complement strand
TGGCCCCGCCACCACCAACGAAAAGCTGACGTTCAGCCAATTGCTCATCACAAAGGCCGGTTCCGCATTCGCAAGCATTCTCTTGGACGCTACATATTCAATGATGAACCCTCGTTCCGCGCCCCGGGAATCGCGGTTATCGGGCATCGGCGTCCGCGCACGAAGTTGTAACCGACTTCCGTCACGAAAATTGCAATAGTCCTTTGGTTTCATATGTCCGGTCGGTATCATCAACACTTTCGGTGTCTCAGTGTCTCCCAGCCACGGAACCAGCGCACCATGAACCACCGCGTACACCATGCCGCTTTCACGCTGGTGGAAATCCTGGTCGTCATCGGCATCGTCATGCTGCTGATCGCCATCATGCTCCCCTCGCTCGGCCGGGCGCGCGAACATAGCCGCCAATTGGCCTGCGCCACCAACATGCGCTCCATCGCCCAGGCCGTCACCATGTACGCCGACGAGAACTCCGACTCATTTCCCGTGACCACCCATATCGCACAGGAAGGCGGCTGGATTCTCACTGTCGCCGAGTACCTTCAGGATAAGCGCGTCTACCGTTGCCCGTCCGATTCCAGCACCGATTGGTTTCGCCCCTCGGACTTACCGGGCGAACAACTCGTCAACGACCGGGTCAACAGCTACGCCACCAATGTGTACATCTCTCCGCGCAAGGACCCGCCGCCGGGAGCCATCGACACCCGCTCCAAGTATGGTTTCCTCGTGCGCCGCCTGATTCCTCATCCCGGTGAAACCATTCACTTCGCCGAATTGGCCGACACCAGTTGGGCTAAGACCGCCGCGGATCACCTCCACGCAGACCAGTGGGTGCCCAGCATGCTCACCGGGTTGCCACTTAGTGATCCCCGCGACGAAGTCGCGATCGGCCGCCACTTAAAGCAGGAGAACTACGCGTTTACCGACGGCCACGTGGAATCACGTACCTTTACTTCCACTTTTGAATTGGACGACAGCAAAACGGTTCCGATTCGGGATCATTGGAATCCGTTGGGACTACGGGCGGTGAGTCCATGATTCCACTTCCCTCACTGTGGCCATGTCAGGTGTGCACGAAACGCGTGTCGGCCAAGGCCGCACTTGCGATTGCGGTTTGCCTGTGGAGCGGTGGCGCGATGGCCCACAACGGCCTGACCGTGGCGCACAGTCCGCCGGCGGCCCAGCCCATCCCCGGGGACCCTTGTGCCAGTGACGATCCGTTGGCACTTTTCCTGCTGGCCGACCCGTTGATTGGCGGACCGATCGTCGATGGCACGCGCCAGCCCGCCGAATCCACGCAGGTGGCGCTGCTCGCCCACGTGGCCATTTCGGGCGCGTTGGCCCGGCCCGAGTTCGGTGGTTATGTCTACTCCGGCGATATTCCCGGCCTCCACTTTGCCGATGCGACCAACCCCTGTCATGCCGTAACCACTGCCTTCACCGGCGGTATGCCGTTCAAGGTATTCCTGCACCGTTCGTGGTTTCCCTCGGCGGCCCAGATGGGCATTGTGAATGAATTCGGCGCGCGGCTTCTCTCCGTCGACGGCGCGGAACACGAATTTGGCAATCAAACCGGAGCCCACTTCCATCCTGTTTGGCTGCTCCGCCGCGCCGGCAAATACGCGGGCGAATTTCAACTGACTTCCGATTTCTTTGCCGCTTCGCCCCCATTCTCCCTGCGGTTTGGTACTGCCGCCTGCTGGGAAGCGGTTCCTGTGGACATGGGCGCTGTAAGTAATGCCGACGTGGTGGACAGCGGCGAAAGTGACGCGCCGCTGGCATTCGACGGTACGGGCAACTCCTGGTTGCTCTACGGCGTATACGGGACCGCGCACGGCCTGCCCCTGGATGGAGTTCTCGGTGTGTTTCAACTCGGCGGACCGCAAGGCTCTGACCTGACCGGCTCCAACGCCAACTGCCTGTTCGATGACGGCGTCCGGACAACGGCCGCCGTGCTTGACTTGGCGACCGACCAACTGGCGGACCACTACGAAAGCATGGAGCTTCTTGTCGCCGCGTCGGGCACGTTCACCAGTTCCCACCAGCTGGTGGTGCGCCTGGGCTATGCCACGGGCGCTACGCAGGTGGTGAACCTGCGCCGTGCCGCTGTTGCGCCGCAGTTCTTTCCGCTGCTCGACTGGCGAATTTCCAGCGCTCCCTTTCCGGAGTTGGCGGTGGGCCGCGCTGGGGATGCATCGGGCGGGGGATTTGTGCGCAGTACCGGCACCGCGGTGGATCTCTCCGTCGTGCCCGCGGACTCGATGTACTTTACGCGCGTCACCTTTCCCGTGGATCCCCTGCGCGAGCTACGCACCATCACCTTTGACGATTACACCGGTCCGGGTCGCGTGGGAGTCTTCGCGATAACCTTGATTCGCGCTCTCGCGTATGACGCCGATCTCAATGGCGATGGACTGGTCGGCTTGCCGGATGCGGCCATGATGTCGGCTTGTGCTGGCGACCCGTATCAGCCCATCGCCAATCAGGCCTGCCGCCGTGGCGATGTGGAATGCGATGACGATATCGACCTGCGGGATTTCGC
>CAZKIN010000480.1:0-2551 GCA_964552515.1 uncultured Phycisphaeraceae bacterium | reverse complement strand
GCATGAATGACGGGGCCGAAGTTACGGCGGGAAGTTCGCCGACAAGCGGCGGGAACTGACTTAACGACAAGGGAAGAAATGATTTTTCCCAGGACACTACCGGAGGAGACAATTGTGACGAAGCGAAATGTATGGGGCCTGATTTTGATGGCGGGCTCTCTGTCCATCGCAGGCTGTGGCAGCCAACCAACTACTACTGATGGCAAGTTGGTGGAAGTGAAACGCGTCAGTGCGCCCAGCAGCCACTATGTGCTGGTCGAATTCGCCGAGCCGGTCGGAGAAATTGCTGACGCCGCTGAAAATTATCGTATTACCGGCGCGGACAGCACGACGCTTGACGTACTGGCTGTCGAGGTCAGCCCCGAGCGGACCGAAGCCATGCTCGCTACGCAAGAGCAGCAACCGGTGCAATATGAACTGAGCATAGGCGGATCGTCAGGTTTCGCCGAGAGCTTCACGGTGCCGGTCGGCGTGCTCGGCTTTTTTGGCTCTTCGCAGCGCGAACCATTTCTGGAGAGCGCGGTATCGCTGAGCAGCACGGAAATCCTGCTGACTTTCAGCGCTGAAATGGACAAGACGACGTCTGAGACGATTGCGTATTATGAAATTGCCGATCCGGACGGCAACACAGATGTTGACATTGAGGTCATCGGAGCAGCATTACAGAGTGATAAAGTAACCGTCATTCTGACCACGACACCCCAGGATAATCTGCAATACACCATTCGTGCGACGAACGTCAAACGGCACTTCTCCTGCAACGACGAGGGCCGAATCTTCCTGACCGACGCCGCGCAAGGGGCCACCTGCGCACCTAATTACCGGCCTAAGAATCCCGATGGATCTTTAACCAGATTCGTGCTTACCTCCCGGACAGCGATCAACAAAAACCTGCCACTTGATCCGTTGGCAAATGGAACAGGCGGCTCAGTGGGCCTGGAGCCCAATGGTGCCGGCGTTCGTCGACCGCTGTGCAATGGCGGCACCACGGGCATCGACGGCGGCAATGGCTCGGACCCGGATGAAGAACTGATCTTCCGGGCCGATAGTCCCGAACTCGCGGCGAATGTCGTGATTGGCGTGCGCACGATGACGTTCGGCGTTGACCTTCCGGTGCTGTTTATCTCGAGCGCTACGTCGAGCGGGTATGATTATGTCATCAACACTACTGAAATCTTCAGCGCGTTCAACATCAACGGTGGCGCGGGCGACATCGTATTTGCCAATCTTCCGTCACTGCCCGCAGGGCTCTTGATCGACGAGATCAAGCTCCGCGAAACCAATGACTCCATCTGGGTACACTCGTTTTGTGGTTTTGCGGTGAATCGCCGCCTGATCGACCCCACCCGAAACACGGCAAGTTTCTGGGGCATTCCTCCGGTGGATACACAAGGTCCACGACTGGTGAGCGCCGCGTCAATCAGCAACACGGAAGTCATTCTTTCCTTCAGCGAGCCGCTCGACAGCAACGCCGCGGACCCCGCGAATTTCACCATCACCCCGGGATTGACGGTGACCGGCGCGGTACTGTCCAAGTTCGATACCCAAATCATTCTGACTACGACTCCACAGTTGGTGAACGTGGTCTATACCGTCACCGTGGCCAACGTGCTGGATAAAGCGGGCAATGTAATTGATCCTGCATTCAATACGGCAACATTCTCGTACGTCGGTGGCCCGGGAAGCCTGGGTCCGGATGTGCTGCCGCGCGTGGTGGGGGCGGCCTCCACCAGCAACACGACCGTGCTCGTTGTCTTTTCCAAGCCCATGGGTACCAGCGCGGAGGTGGCATCCAACTACATCATCATTCAGCAGAACGTGAACCCCGAAGTGGGCGCGATTCAGGTCTTGGCCGCGGCGTACCTACCCGGTCAGCAGGACGCGGTGGAACTGACCACCTCGTCGCAGAACGAAGTCACTTATTTCCTGCGAGCGGTAAACGTTCAGGACCTTTTCGGCAACCAGCTTGCCCCGCCACAGCTTCTGGTCGATCCGTCGACGGCGCTGTTTGCGGGCAGCCCGTTTTCCTGCGGCAGTTCGCCGTGCAGTCCGCCAGACTTCGACGGCGATGGTCTCGCCGACCATCAGGAACTCCGCGGATACATTGTTCGGGTAGAAGAAACAGATGGGGATCGAATTGAGCGGGAAGTGACCAGCGATCCGCGGAGCTTTGACTCCGATGGTGACGGACTCAACGACGCCGAGGAACGCCGCATCGGCTGCGATCCTCGGTCGCCCGATACCGACGCCGATCAATTGACGGATTGGGAGGAGTACAACTTTGTTTATAGCAATCAAAATGACCAGGACTCTGACGACGACGGAATCGACGACCTGCTCGAAGTTGACTTCTTCAAGACCAACGCACTTCTCGCCGACTCGGACGGCGATGGATTCGACGACGGCCGCGAACTGTTCGAAATGAACCGCGATCCACGCATCTCCGACCTGCCCTCGCCGCAGATGGACATCGGTACCGTCAATCTGCAACTCGAAGAGACGTTCACCTATGTGGACGACACCGGCGTGGTGCGCACGGAGGAATCCAGCA
>CAZKIN010000479.1:0-2557 GCA_964552515.1 uncultured Phycisphaeraceae bacterium | reverse complement strand
CGGTGATCGCGGATGATTGGGGGCATGAAGACCGAAGCGGTGCGGCAAGAGTGCATGATGCCGGAGTGCATGGCGACGTATGACGTCGGCGAGGTGCTGTATGCCTGTCCGAAGTGCGGCGGGCTGCTGGACATTCTGTATGACTGGTCGAAGGTGCCGCTGCCGGGGCGGATGTCGTCGTTCTTCGCGCGGCGCAGTCGAGGAGACGGACTGGACCAGAGCGGAGTATGGCGGTTTCGGGAACTGCTGCCGTTTGCGCCGGTGGAAGACCTGGTGACGATCGGCGAAGGGCGGACGATGCTGCAGCAGGCGGATGAACTGGCTGTCGCGCTGGGGGCGAAGGCGGGCGCGCTCTATCTGCAATATGAAGGGTTCAATCCGAGCGGGAGTTTCAAGGACAACGGGATGGCGGCCGGCTTTACGGTGGCGCGGCGGCTGGGGCGGAAGCGCGTGGCGTGTGCGTCGACGGGGAATACCAGCGCGGCGCTGGCGCTGTATGCGGCGCGGACGCAACTGGCGAATGGCGAGCCGATGCAGGCCGTGGTGTTCGTGGGCAGTGGGAAGATCGCGCTGGGAAAATTGGCGCAGGCACTGGATTACGGCGCGACGACATTGCAGGTGGATGGGGATTTTGACGAGTGCATGAAGCTGGTGCGCGAGTCGGCGGAGCGGTTCAGTTTCTATCTGATGAATTCAGTGAATCCGTTCCGGCTCGAGGGGCAGAAGAGCATCATGTTTCGGGTGCTCGAGGGATTGGGCGGGGAAGTGCCGGACTGGATCATTGTGCCGGGAGGGAACCTGGGGAACAGCAGCGCGTTCGGCAAGGCGTTTGCCGAACTGCGGCGGCTGAACCTGGTGCCGCGCGTGCCGCGACTGGCGATCATCAATGCTGCGGGGGCGAATCCGCTCTATGAGTTGTTCCAGCAGCGCGCGGTGGGGTTTAATGACGGAGCGCCGGACCTGAAAGCCATTGCACGCTATTTTGCAGAACGGAAAGCGGCCGGTCGCAAGGCGCAGACGATTGCCAGCGCGATCGAGATTGGCGATCCGGTGAATCTACTCAAGGCGCTGCGCGCGCTGGAGATCATGAACGGCGTGGTGCGGCAGGTGAGCGACGCGGAGATTCTCGACGCGAAGGCGCTGGTGGGCCGGCACGGTTATGGCTGTGAGCCGGCGAGCGCGGCCGCGGTGGCGGGGTATCAGTTGCTGCGGCGCGAAGGGGTGATTGCGCCGTCAGAGCGCGCGGTGTGTATCCTCACCGGACATGCGCTGAAGGACCCGGATGCGACGGTAAAGTATCATGCGCGCGCGGCCGGGCAGGCGGATGGGGAGCGGTTTGCGAATGCGCCGCGGAAGGTGGCTGCGGATATTGAGGCGATTGCGAAGTTGATTGGCACTTAGAGAGTGGACCAACGCATGTCATTCGGCAATTGGTGGAAAAAGAAAACGGACCGTCCGCTGATCAAACAGTTTGGGGAACTGGGACCGAACGATTTCAAACAGCATCCCGTTTGGGCCAGTTGTCATTCATTCGATTACGGCCAACCGTGGTATGACGATACCGATGAAGAGAGCTTTCGTCCCTGGACGGGGGAGTTGCCGATTGGTCCGGAAGAGGGAATGCTATTGGTCAGTGCAACCTTCCAGATGGCGGACGGAAGATCGGCGAAAGGCTTCATGACGCCACAACACATCGAAGATGAGGCTGATCTGGGAACCACGCAGCCGCACATGTTTCTCACATCAGGCGAGGTCGCCAGTTTTTGGGACGGAATCAAGCAACAATCGGCGAACGTGAGAAACAGGCTCTATCAGTGCCTGGGGAGCGAACCGAAACGCATTTTTCCAATCAGCTTTGCCGCAGATGAAGGTCTGGCCACGGGACGAGTTTCGGGAGTCATTCCGGGTTTCTGTTGGAAGCCGAAGGACGAGGTGGAAGTGTATTTCTAAATGGAACCAGCTTCGTCAAGAGAGGTGTTCGTGCGCCCTCCGGGCGAAAAGAAAACAAAGGAAATGATTCCAGGGACTGAAGTCCCTGGCAACGTCCGAGCGCCCTCCGGGCGAAGTGAAACGGTAGCGACTACCAGGCTGGGCGAAGCGACTTGAGTCAATTTCTTCGAGCGGGATGACAATTCATGATTCGATTGGCGATAGCCGGAGCGCTGGGGCGGATGGGGAAGTGCGTGGTGGAAGTGGCCGCGCGGGATGGGCGGTTTGCGCTGGCGGCGGCGCTGGTGGCGGAGAGGCCGAAGCAGGTTGACGCCGCGATTCCGTATGTCACACATCTGTCAGCGGCGTGCGACGTGCTGATTGATTTTACGGATGCGGCGGGGACGCGGGCGTGGCTGCCGGTGTGCGTGGAACATAAGCTGGCGATGGTGATCGGCACGACGGGGCACGACGCGGCGGATGAAGCGCGGATGCGCGAGGCGGCGAAGATCATTGCGATCGTGAAGGCGGCGAACTTCAGCGTGGGGGTGCATGTGGTGGCGCGGGCGGTGCGCGAGCTGGCGAAGCAGCTGGGGATGGGCTTTGATGTGGAGATCGTGGAGACGCA
>CAZKIN010000478.1:0-2573 GCA_964552515.1 uncultured Phycisphaeraceae bacterium | reverse complement strand
AGTCGTTTGACGTGGCCCGGCAGGGCAAGAAGCAGGCCACGCACAAGAAGCTGCGAGCCAAAGACCGGCCGCTGGCCAACGACTTCGTGACCGACGCGGAATTCGATCGACTGCTCGCCGCATGGTTCGGGAATATCTCGCGCGTATTGGTTCCCGGGCGCAGCTTTTTCATCTGGGGCGGATACGCCAACCTCGGCAACTATCCGCCTGCCCTGAAGAACGCAGGCCTCTACTTCAGCCAGGGCATTGTCTGGGACAAAGAGCACCCAGTTCTGACACGAAAGGATTTCATGGGCGCTTTTGAAATCGCGTTTTACGGGTGGAAAGAAGGGGCGGGACACCTGTTCTTCGGCCCGAACAATGTGACCGATCTGTGGCACGTGAAGAAGGTCAATCCGATGGCCATGATCCATTTAACCGAGAAACCTGTGGAACTGGCCGTGCGTGCCTTGCAGTATTCTTCGTGCGTTGGTGAGAACGTGTTGGACTTGTTTGGCGGAAGTGGCAGCACGCTTATCGCAGCGCAACAGACGCAGCGCAAGGCGTTCCTGATGGAACTCGATCCGCCTTATTGTGATGTCATCGTTGAGAGATTCGAGAAGTTCACCGGCACCAAGGCTGAACGAATTCCTATGAACAAGCCCGTGCACGATTCTGCTCCGGCACTGGCTTAGCGAGGACCCACCATGTCCGACGAACCCAAGAACCCCGAAACGATCGTCCCCGAATTGCTGGCTTCCGAAGTCAGTGAAAAACCACTGAAAGACCCGCCGTGGCTCAAGCCGCACCGCTGGCAACCGGGCCAGAGTGGCAATCCATCCGGTCGGCCCAAGGAATCGGGATCACTCGCTTTGGCGTTACGCAAGGTCGGTGTTAAACCCGCCAAGACCCGTGCCGATCTGGTTAAGATTGCTCAGCAGCTGGGTATGGACCCGGAAGAGACCAAGAGCATCGATGTCATCGCGGGCCTGATGTACGACGGGATTACGCAGTTGCTCATCCGTACGGTCAAAGGCAGTTCCACCGCCGGTGACAAGCTCGTCGGCCTGCTGCAAATACTCTCGAAGGCACTGGATGGCGACGAGAAGCGCATCACGCTGAATGGTCCGGGTGAACTGCAATCGGCACTGAACAGCGTCTCTGCGGTGCTGGGCTTCAAGGCTGCTCCAACCCATCCCGACGAACCGGATACCCAGATAAATGATTCTTAGAGCGCATCACCATCACCGAAACCCCTCATAGCATGGTCACCAGCCGGGGTTTTGGTGATGGTGAGGGAGTTGAGACCACCCCATCATGCCCGTCGCTCTCGATGCAGAATACTCGATTGATGAAACACCATCCTTGAATTGGTGGGACCATCAGGCCCGCTGGCTGGCCGATCCGTCACGACTGCGGGTGTGCTGCAAGGCCCGGCAGATCGGCATGTCCACCGCCGTGGCGACCGAAGCTTTGCATGCGGCGGTGTACGGTGAAACCACGATTATCGTGTCTGCTTCCCAGCGTCAGGCGTCGGAACTGCTGCGTAAGGCCGCACATCTTCTTCCGCTGGTGACCCTGGCCGCCGACGGTGCGGTGCACGTGGTACGCCAGAACGCCGAAGCCATTGAACTATCCACCGGCGGACGAGTGGTTTCCCTGCCTGCTTCAGCGGCTACGGTGCAAGGCTATACCGGCCACGTGGTCATTGACGAAGCGGCGTGGATTCCCGACGTGGACAGTTTGTGGATGGCCATCGTTCCGACCATCTCCACCCGCAGTGCTTATCGCCTGAGCGTGATCAGTACACCCGGTCCGCGTGCAGGCATGTTCCATAAGCTGTGGAACAATGGCGACAGTGCTTGGTCGAGACACCGCGTGACCATCTATGACGCACAGGCCGGTGGTGCGCCGCATGATATTGAAGCTCTTCGTGCGGCCGTGGCCGACGAAGCGACGTGGCGGGCAGCGTACGAATGCCAGTTCGTGGATGAAGCGCACGCCCTATTGCCTTACGACCTGCTGCTGGCACGTACCGAGGATAAGCTTTCCTATCCGCTCAACGTTAAGACGCTCACCGCACCGGGTGATCTCTATGCCGGATATGACGTGGGCCGCAAACGTGATCTGTCCGTCCTGATCATCCTGCAACGCTGGAAGGCTGAGTTCATCTGGCGCGGGGCGGTGGAACTGCGCGAAGCTCCGTTCAACGAGCAGTATGAACTGCTTACCAGCGTCCTGAAGGCACATGGACTGCGGCGGCTGGCCATTGACCAGAGCGGACTGGGCATGCAACTGGCGGAAGAACTGGCGCGCAAGTTCCCCACCAAGGTAGAGCCCATCACCATGACCGCTCCGGTAAAGGAATCCCTCGCGTCCCGAATCCTGACTGCTTTCCAGCGGGGCGAAGTGACCATCCCCAACCATCGGCCATTGATCGACGACCTGCATTCCATCCAGCGTTCGGTCACCCTGTCGGGCAACGTGCGCTACGCCGCTCCGCGTGAAGCGGGCAGCCACGCCGACCGGTGGACGGCGATGGCCTTGGCTCTGCATGCATCCGGTCCAGTGATCGGTCCAATCAACGTCGTGCA
>CAZKIN010000477.1:0-2582 GCA_964552515.1 uncultured Phycisphaeraceae bacterium | reverse complement strand
GCGCGGTCGGAAACCCTACCAAAGCCCCCAGCCCCACCGAATCCAGCACCCGAACCCACGTTGCCGCCGTCGCCACCCTTGCCTGGTCCGGCCGAACCGGGGAATCCGCAAGCGTCCGCAGAAATGAATCCGCCGACATCAACGGTCATGCCGCTTTCCACTGTAACATCACCAAGGAAATTCAAATGCAGCCCGGCGTCGCCGGGTGTGTGACCAACGATTCCGGCGTTGCGAACGATGAGGTTGGCATCGAAGGTGTTGTTTCCAGTAAACTCAGTGACTTCGTGAAATTTGTTGTCATCCACCACGATACCATTGTCCACGATGATGGTTCCGCGGCTGCCCGAAGGTTTCAGGAAGACAGTCCCGGCGCCACCGCCGTCCCTCCCGACGCCCCCGTAAGCGACAGGCGATCCGAGAAAACTGGATTGGTCGTAATACACCGCGATGCGTCCACCGCCGCCGCCGCCGGAGAATGTGGGATTTCCGGCGCCGCCGTTAGATGTAATCGTTCCGCCGCCCGCCAGCGTACCCACGGTGATCCACAGGCTGCCACCGGAACCGGCACCCTGCTCTTCGACGGAAACGTTGCCACCGTTGGCACTGATCGTTCCATCGACTGTCAGCGTGCCACCGACCGTCAATCGGATCGCGCCACCTCCCGCCGTGCCGGCATAGCTGTCGTTTGCGTCCCGGCCACCCCCGCTACCCAGATCGGTCGGTTCTATAACTGAACCATAAGTGCCGCCACCCGGACCGGCGCCTTGTGCAATGGAACCAACAGCGCCGGCCCCACCGTACCCAGCGCCTGAACCTACGTTACCACCGTCGCCACCCTTGCCCGGCCCCATGGAACCGGGAAATCCACGAGCCTCAGCAGATAGGCTACTGCCGATTCCGCCAATGCCTTCGATGAACACATCATTGGTGACCATTATATGACACCCGTTGACCAGGCCATTGGAAAACGCTGCGCCATGCGTGACCTTTCCCGGTTGATCGGCGGCGCTGCTTTCCACGGTAAGAGAGTCAAACGAATGGACACCGTTGATGGTGAGTGTGCAGCCTCGAACGGTGACATCGAACTGCTCATAGGAAGTGTCTCCGTCGTTGATGGTGGTATCCGTCGTGAAAACGACTGATTGTCCCCACCCCACACCAGACCATCCACCGACAAGCGATACGACTATGATTCGAACGCAGAATAATCCAAGATCTCGTGACATCTTCTTCGCCTCCTTTGACCTGCCGACCATTGTAACCACAATGATTCCGCACCGCTCATCGCCCCATAACTGCTCGTGCCGTCGAATGGCCCGCCCCATCGGATTCCCGCCATACTGGTACAGTTGATGTTTCTCCTTCCCGTTCCCACCGGAGTCCCCGAGCACAAAACTGGCCGCGAGCTTAATGGCCGTACCTGTGACCAGCTTCCGCGATTGAATGTTTTGTCATCCCACACGAAGCCCGTGGCCATCATGGCATCGTGAAGCGGGTTTGGAATTCCGCGAAGTCTTTCAGGTCGATGGATCCGCCGCCGTCGAAATCAAAACAGCGGGCGCAAACCTCCGAGTCCGAGCGATTCAAGCAGGAGGCGAGACGTGCAAAATCATCGAGGCGTAGCTTGGTGTTTCCGTCGTAATCGCCCCAATAATACTCGCAGGTACAATGGCTGATATTGGTATAAGTGAGTTCAATCTTCGCAGAGCCAGCGCCAAGATACCAGATCTTGAAATTGTTCGGATAATCAATCGAGATAACGGTGTCGGCGCCAAGACCGCCGCACAATTGGGGTTGAATGTGGTGATTGAGGTTGGCCGGAATGCAATTCGGTGGACTTAACACAACCCAAGAATTCGGGAAACTTCCAGATTCGACGGACTTAAAAGCAATCTTCAGGTCTCCCCTGCAAGGGGTGAAGTGTTCAAACCAAACGTCTGGCCACCGGATACCGGGCTCGCAATTATAACCGCAAGTATAGCATGGTCTCGGGCCATCGGGCGTAGCACCGAATGCAGAAAACTGGGTTGGCCCTTCGAATACTTTTAGTGCATCATAACAGTCATCATTAACTGGATCGCATTCGTTCGGCCTGCCATCTCCGTCGACGTCCTGCGAGAAACCGCTGGCAATATCGCATGTATCGGGAATGCTGTTGGAATTGCAATCCACTTGGCATTCGTCGGGAACGCCGTTGGCGTCACAATCGGCGACATAGCCCCAAGAAATGTCACATTCGTCATGCAACTGATTATGATTGCAATCCGGACCGCACTCATCGGGTACCCCGTCAAGATTGCAATCTATGCTGACAATGTTGATATCACACTCGTCAGGTACCGTATTCCCATTGCAATCCGGACTGAATGCCTGGGCCAAGTCAACATCGTCGGGAATCAGGTTACCGTTGCAATCCGTCTGACAGTCGTCGGGGATGCCGTCGCCGCTGAACGGCAGCACATCTTTGGAGTTTCCCCCGAAAATGTCGCATACATCAGACTGTTGATTCGCATTGCAATCCGGGTCGCAATCATTCGGCGTGCCGTCGCTATCACAGTCCGGTTGACACTCATCAGGCACAT
>CAZKIN010000476.1:0-2591 GCA_964552515.1 uncultured Phycisphaeraceae bacterium | reverse complement strand
AGAGCATCAGCCTTCCAAGCTGAACGTTGCGCGTTCGAGTCGCGTCGCCCGCTGTGACATAAGTTGCTGAAAATTCCGGACTCACGGCAATTAGCACGTACATCGCATGGCGGGATCGTCCAGATTCGCCAAGCAGTGACTACCCGAGGTCAACAGGTTCCAAGCCCGCGAACGGTAACTATCACTCCATATTTTTTGGCGTGAACTTCCGTTCAGAACGCAGTTCCACGGGCCAGCCATGATAGTGGCCGCAAAGGTCACCCTGCGCGAGGTCGGGCCGTCGGTTGATGCGTCCCGATTGCCGTGGCCAAGCCAAAAAAATGAACCGTAAGCAATAAACAACCCTGCCCTGCGTTTTTTCTTGTGGTATTGGTACGGACAGTTCGTCACGCCGGTGTCCGCCTACGGACGGGCACACCGGCTAGGATGGCAGAGTTGAACAGGCCTTCGGGAGAGCGAGTCATGGAAATCCTAAGTTGCGGGGTGGGACGAGTTTCCGGACGAAAGTCAGTGCGCGCCGGACTCCCGGAAGACCCGTCGAATGGCCGCAGCGCGCACACCACCCGGCAACAGCGACGGCGACTGGAACGCTTCTTGCCTTCCCTGGGCATCATGTTTGTAGCACTCGCCGGCGCGACCACCAGGGCCCAGCCGCTCCCCCCGCCGCCCGTTCCGCCACAAAATCCGATCACCGAGCCGAAACGCATCCTGGGCAAAATCCTCTTCTGGGAAGAACAGCTTTCCAGTGACCACACCGTGTCATGCGGAACGTGCCACATGCCCTTCCACGCCGGGACCGACGCGCGCCTGGGTGTGCACCCCGGTCTCGATCAGAATTTCGGCAGCCCCGACGATGTGTTCGGCTCCCTGGGCGTGGTCCGGCGCAACGCGGCCAGCGATCCCATCGCCGACGCGCTGTTCGGCTTCGGCGTGCAGGTCACACCGCGAAATGCCCAGCCTATTTACGGCGCCTTGTGGTCTCCGCAGAGCTTTTGGGATGGGCGGGTCGGGCCCGCGTTCACCAATCCGCAGACCGGCGTCGTCACCATTCCCGTCGGCGGCGCACTGGAGGCTCAGGCGATTGTGCCGATCCTCTCCGCGGCGGAAATGGCCCGGGATGGCCGCGATTGGAACGACGTCATCACCGGCCTGCAGAGTGCCACGCCTTTGGCACTCGCCACCTATCTTCCGCCCGACCTGGACGCGGCGCTGGCCGGCAATCCGAGCTATGCCCAACTATTCGTGACCGCTTTCGGGACTCCGGCCATCACCGCGGAGCGCATCGCCTTCGCCATCGCGACTTATGAACGTACGCTCGTTCCCAACCAAACCCCCTTCGACCTCGGCACCATGACGCCGCAGCAGCAACAGGGCTTCACCGTGTTTCAAGCTCCGGGCTCGCGATGCAACGTCTGCCACGTACCGCCGATTCTGACCAACAACACGTTCCGCAACATCGGCATTCGCCCGCCCAATGAGGACATCGGTCGCCAGACAGTCACTGGAAACCCCGCGGATTTAGGGCGCTTCAAAGTGCCCGCGCTGCGCAACGTCGGATTGAAATCGTTCTTCATGCACAACGGACGCCGCTCCACGCTTGAGCAAGTGGTCGATTTTTACATTGGCATCAACGGACAGATTCAATTCCCGCAGAATCAGGACCCGCTGATTCCCGGCATCAACATCCCGCCCGGGGCGCGACTGAACCTCATTGAATTCCTGCGTAATGCATTGACCGATCCGCGTGTCGCCAACGAGTCATTTCCCTTTGATCGACCCATCCTGCGCAGCGAGCGCGGTGATGCCGACCAGGACAATGACGTGGACGCGGACGATCAAGTCGAGTTCGAATTGTGTTTCACCGGAACCGGCGGAGGTCCGGTCGACACGGATTGCCGCCGATTGGACATGGACGGCGATACGGACATCGACTGTGACGATTGGACTGAATTCGCCGCAGTCTGGAGCGGCCCTGGTTCGCCGCAGACGCCCTCGGCCTGTCTAACTTCCACGATCAATTCCCCCACCATCGCGGCAGCCCCCTACGATCGCCGCATGAATCGCTATGTCGCCTTCGCGCCGAATAATCCCGGCCAGCTGGTGGCCTTCCGCGTGCAGAAGACGACAGTGCCTGCCGGCTCGTGCTGGGTACAAACGCCGGTGACCGCGCCGGGCGTTGACCAGTTCACGGCGACCTGCGGCGCCAATCCCGTCTTCCGTGTATGGACGGAACCGGTCATTCTGGTCGGTGACTGCGAGATCGTTCCAGTCGCGGAGTACCTGGTGTTTGCCAACGGCACCGGTCCGGTGGAGAACCCCGTGCCGCTGGCCGTCGGGACCATTCTGCTGCCCAGTGTGAATGCGAAGTTGTGGGGCGACAACGTCGGAATCAACAACGGTGTGGAGTGGACCGCGCCGAATCAACTCACCAACGTGCAGGATATTTTGTCCTTGCAGGCGTTCATCTCCGGAGCGGCCATCCGTCCGACGTTCCCGGTGGCGAATTTGCAGGCGATCAGCGCCGCCGATTCGTGCCTGAACGCGCTGGTCAACACGGCCGACATCTTGATTGCGGTGCAGGCGACTTCCGG
>CAZKIN010000475.1:0-2591 GCA_964552515.1 uncultured Phycisphaeraceae bacterium | reverse complement strand
GGCAAAACGCTCCATCCCTTTCGCGCCGCAACCGTCATTCTGCGGAGTTTCCGCACACGGCCGCTGGGAGGAAGCACAGGCATCATCGCGCAAGCAAACGCTTGTCGCCCGGAGGATTTCGCATGGGACTGCTCACCGGCCGCAAAGGATTGGTTTTCGGTATCGCCAACGATCGCAGCATTGCCTGCCACATCGCCAAGTGCTTCCGCGAGGAAGGCGCGGTTTGCGGCTACCCCTATTTGCCGGGAGAGAAGAACGAACGCCGCGTCGCCAAAGCCCTCGAAGAAATCGGCGAGACCAACCCCTGGCTCCTCCCCTGCGACGTCGCCAAGGACGCTGACATCGACGCAGTGCTCGCCGCCACCCGCGAGAAGTTCGACAGCATCGACTTCGTCGTCCACTCCCTCGCCTACGCCGACCGCACTTACCTCAAGCCCGGCAAGTTCGCCGAGACCCCGCGCGAAGTCTTCGCGCAGGCCCTCGACATTTCCGCTTACTCGCTCATGGCCATCGCCCAGCGCATGAAGCAGATCATGCCGCGCGGCGGTTCGATCCTCGCGATGACTTACTACGGCAGCGACAAAGCGGTCCCAGGCTATAACGTGATGGGTGTCGCCAAAGCGGCACTCGAAGCCGCCACGCGCTACCTCGCGCTCGAACTCGGCGAACAGAAAATCCGCGTGAACACCATCTCCGCGGGCCCGGTGAAAACGCTTTCCGCGATGGCCGTCGGCGGCATCGACGAAATCTTCGACTGGGTCATCAAGAAAGCCCCGCTCCGCCGCAACATCGACGCCGACGAAGTGGGCAAGACCGCCGTCTACCTCGCCAGCGACCTCTCCACCGGCGTCACCGGTGAAAACCTCTTCGTGGACGCGGGCTACAACATCGTCGGGCTGTGATCGACGGAAGGATTCGCACCATCGAATAACTTCATTGCCGACCAGTAGGAAACCATGAAAGTTCGGGATATCATAAAGCGTATCGAAAGTGACGGCTGGTTTCAGGTAGCAACAAAGGGGAGTCATAGGCAATTCAAACATCTCATGAAACCTGGTCGCGTGACCGTGGCGGGAAAACCAGGGGATGATTTGGCACCGGGCACACTCAACAGTATTTTGAAACAAGCTGGACTTAAGGAGCGTGAATAATGCGTTACGCAATCGTCATCGAAAAAGCGAACGACAATTATTCCGGCTACGTTCCAGACCTTCCGGGTTGCATTGCCACCGGTGATACCGTCGAACAAACGGAACAGAACCTTCGCGAGGCGCTGGTGTTCCACTTGGAGGGCCTGCGCGAAGATGGCCTGCCAATCCCCCAGCCGACCTCGATTTGCGACTATATCGAAGCGTAAATAGACACGCCGGTTTCCTAATTCGTAATTGACAGTTCGTAATTATTCTCCTTCCCCCTCCATGCCCAGCGTTCCCCCTGCCTGATTTCCGTGATTCGTCATTCGCAATTTGTAATTTCCTTACTCCCCTTACAATACCGCCCAACCCGTGGTTCGCGCGAACCACAACAACAAAACCCATAAACCCGGAAAGTCCCATGCCCGCACTATTCGATCCGCTCACCCTCCGCGGCGTCACGCTCCGCAACCGCATCGGAGTGTCACCAATGTGTCAGTATTTCGCCGAGGGCGGCCTGCCCGATACCTGGCACCTCGTGCACTTAGGCTCCCGCTCCGTCGGCGGCGCGGGCCTCGTCATCGCCGAAGCCACCGCCGTCGAACCGCGCGGCCGCATCACCCCGCACTGCACCGGCCTCTGGTCCGACGCCCACACCGCCGCCTGGTCGCCCATCGCCCGCTTCATCACCCAGCACGGCGCAATCCCCGGCATCCAGATCGCCCACGCCGGCCGCAAAGCCAGCACCGCCCAGCCCTGGCTGCGCGACAGCCACGACGTCGCCGTCTCCGACGCTGAAGGCGGCTGGGAGCCCGTCGCCCCGAGCGCGCTGCCCTTTCGGCCCGGCTCGCGGATGCCGCACGAACTCACCACCGACGAAATCCAGGCCATCCAAAAACTCTTCACCGCCGCCGCCACACGCGCGCTCGCCGCCGGATTCCAGCTCCTCGAACTGCACTTCGCGCACGGCTACCTCGCCCACTCCTTCCTCTCGCCGATCTCCAACCACCGCACCGACCACTACGGCGGCCCCTTCGACAACCGCTGCCGATTCGCACTCGAAACCGCCACCGCCGTGCGCCGCGTCTGGCCGGACCGCCTCCCGCTCGCGGTGCGCCTCTCAGTCACCGATTGGGTCGACGGTGGCTGGACCACTGAAGAATCGATCGAACTGTCGAAGAAGCTCAAAGCCCTCGGCGTGGACCTCATCGATTGCAGCAGCG
The DNA here is from genome assembly GCA_964552515.1 of uncultured Phycisphaeraceae bacterium. Classification (GTDB taxonomy): domain Bacteria; phylum Planctomycetota; class Phycisphaerae; order UBA1845; family UBA1845; genus JACQXM01. Next base: position 235 of record CAZKIN010000475.1, on the reverse strand, counting down.
GCTTCGTCGCGCCCGGCGTCCGCTACCCCACCGGCCCCGGCTGGCAGGTGTCACTTGCGCAGCAGATCAAACACGGCGCGGATATCCCCACCGCTGCCGTCGGCGCGATCACCCAACCCGCGCAGGCCGACACCATCATCCGCAGCGCACAAAGCGACATCGTCCTGCTCGCCAGCGAATTCCTCCGCGACGCCTACTGGCCACTCCACGCCGCCAAGACCCTCCACCCCGACAA